>JAFZLA010000085.1 GCA_017551705.1 Treponema sp. | reverse complement strand
CGACACGGCAAATGGCGGAACGGTTGACTTTAACGGAAGCGTAGCCGCGTCGGATTTGGCCAGCGTTCAATACTACAATTTAATCGTAAGCGGAAGCGGCGCCTTCTCATCGGCGGCGGATAAAACGCTCAAAGTCTTGAACGACTTGACGCAAAGCGCTGGAACTTTGACAACAAACGGCGCGGTGGACGTGACAAACGCGCTGGCCGTAAGCGGCGGCTCCGCTTATTTCAACGCCGCCACAAAAGCCAAGTCTGCCGTCTTCACAACGGCAGGAACCGTCTCGCTTGGCGACGCGGCGGGCGACACGTTTGCAACTACGGACGCTCTCAACCTTTCTGACCAGCCGGCGGCAGGAACGCTTAAACTTTCAGGAACAATCACTGCGGGCGGCGGCATAACGCTTTCCCACGACGCAACGCTCAACGCGGACGCTACATTCGCCAGCGCCACAAGTTTGTCCGCCGCGGTCACGCTCTCGGGCGAGCATAAAGTCACCACAAGCGGCGCTTTGACGACAAGCGCTGTAAACACTCTTACGTTAAACAACGCAAGTTTGACAAACACAGGAACTGTAACAGACGGAAACATTATCTTTACTTCTGACGCGTCGGTGGCGCAGACTTTTGTTCCGTCAACCTCGGAATATAAAAATATCAAAATCGACAAAAATACAAACAGCTCGCTTACAGTAAGCGGAGCCTTAAAGACAGAAAAAATTGACATTGAAAAATGCCATGCCAGCAATTTTAACGGCCTTGTCACAGTATCCGTTGAATACACCGACGCGGCGACGGCGGGAAACATTGTCTTTACAAAAGGCTGCTCTTTTACTGGCGCCGCTTTGACCACATTCAACACAACAGGAAAAGTGACGCTGGACGGACACAACGGAAATTCTTGCAACTTTACAAACGGTGTGATTCACACGGCCGGCAACACAGAACTTTACGGCGCGCTCAACACGACAAACAGCGACATAACGCTCGGAACAACGACGCTCGCGGCCGACACCACAATCGACGCGGGAACTGGCGCGGTCAAAATCAACGGAACTCTTAATGGCGCAAATGCCTTCGCTTCCAACGGAAGCGGCTTGCTTACCTTTGCCGGAGCGGTTGGAGCGACAAGCAATTTAACGACAATCACGGTCGCCGGCCCTACAAATGTGACCGCGCCGTCAGTAACTACAACAGGCCTCCAACACTACAAAGGCAACCTTACCTTTGGCGCCAACTGCGCGGTCACTGGCGTTGTCCAAGCCGCGGCTGGCATCATTACAAGCGGCTCGGCTAAGGCTACGTTCAACAATAATGTTTGGCTTTACACAGGCACGGCGACGGCATCTTTAGGCGGCGCCAGCGGAAGCATTGCCATTAAGGAAAATCTTTACTTTGTTGGCGAATCAAAAAACACGTCGGTCGACTCAAACGTCACCGCAAAAAATGTTTTGCTCTTGCACGGAACTGTTGACATAGCCGCGGGCGGCGTTCTCGCTTCGTCATCAGGCGACGTAATTTTGCTTGGCCCGTCTTACGACATTGACGACGACAAAGACAAAACCGGAGACCCAGCCTCGCATACGCCAGGACTCTTTGCATACAAGCCTGCAGGATCTTTTGCTCGAAAATGCGCCGTTTCATACACGGGCGACTTTCCGGGAATCAACCCAACTGTTTGCCCGGACGGCAGCACGCCAATTTCTGCCAGTTGGAGCGGCGCGGTCACCACTAACACAGGCGCAAAAATTTTAGCAGGCCAAAACTTTTACGCCAACGGACTTTCTTCTTTGGGAAGCGACGGCGGAGCGTGGACGCTTTTGTTAAAGGGCAACGAATCTCAAAGCTCCGCCTTTGCCGAGATTTACAACTCAACTGTCAAAAGTTGTACTGCCAGCCCGATTGACGGAAGCTCAACGGTTTATGTAGCGGCGGCGGAAAACAACACAGTGTCCGGCTGCTCGGACAACATTGTGACAAGCCGGCCTGTAATCGCCCAAGCCTACACAGTTTACGACGACGTCATTTACGTTACGTTCAAAGACTCAATCAACGGAAACCCAGTCGCGATAGAAAATTCTGGCAACGAAATTTCCGCCGCCGCCGCGCAAATTTCTTATTCCGGCGGAAAGTTTGTTTCAACTTGGAAAGACGCGGATTGTAAAACTGCATCCACAAACGGCGCGGGCGACTTGTCTTCGTTCTACATAAAAGCCGAATCAACTTGGAACACCGACGCTTATGAAATTTCAAAGGGAGCGGATGAAAGCTCCGACCGCTCCGGCGCGCAAAAGACAGCGATACCTTGCATTAATCTTCCAAAGACGCTTGACTCCTTGTACGAAACTTTGCGCGACTCCGCCAAAAACCGAATCGCGCATTACTACAGCGGCCACGCTTCTGGAGCCGCGCCCGACACAAGCGCCGTCAACGACGCTCCTGGCAAAACATTTACCAAAGTCGCAGACAAGTGCGCGCCGGTTTTGATTAAAGTCCTTACAGGCCAAGAAACGCACCAAGATCCGGCAAGCCAAAAAGAATATGACGCGCACAACTTTATTGAATTTGTTTACAGCGAGCCGGTAGACATTAGCGGCGGAACGACAAGCGTAGCCGATTCGGACGTCAACATCCACGCGGCGGCCGACTTGGGCGCCACAACAAACAACGCAAGCGGAATAACGTTCGCAGGTTTGGCGACAACAGCCGGCGGAAAAATTGACGCGGCTCTAAAGACTGGCAGCGGCTCGCCGCACGCGCTTTATAGAAACTTCCCCAGAACCGCAGGAGCCGCGCCCGGCGACCAAGCGGCTCGAGTTCGCGTCTCAATCGCGGGCTTTGTTGACGGAACTTTCTCTGTTGACGGAAACTCCTTCAACAATTGGACGGGCTACATCAGTTCCGCCACAACTCCGTCGGGAAAAATTGACAGAATCAACAACGCGAACATCAAGGACAAGTCGCCCGCTAAAAATTCTTTGGACACTGTTTCAACGGACGGACACGCGCTTCCGACTTTGTACGTAAATGCTTCTGAAACCGACCTTAACGGAACTTGGGACACAACGCCTCCAAGCTTCGCTCCTGTCCGCATAAACGGAACTTCAACATGGAGCGTTCCAGCGTACGACGGAAGCCAAGAATTTGAATTTGTAGGCGCCAGCTACGGCACAGGAACCTTGAGCGCCATCGAAGTCCACTGGTTTGACAACCAGCCGCAATACGACGAAACATTGCAATGGTTCAGCCGAGCGGGTTGGGGAACTGCGACAGCAGGCGGCAAAGAGTATTCGTCGATTACAAGCTACGCGGCCGACGTTCGCGGAGGAAGCCGGCCTGACACCGGCAGCGGCGGCGTTAACGTTACGGCTGGAGGAATTCGCTACAGTTCCATCTACAACGCAAACAACGCTTTTGAATACGCGATTTATGGCAGTGAAAGTTACACTGGCTTTACAAAGCAAATCAAGGGCGGAGCCGAAAGCTCTTTGTTCACTTACGGAGGAGCTGACTCCGCGGGAGTGACTACGCACACGACAGGCGCCGAAGACGGCTTGTATTGCAAACTTCTTTTGGACAACACGTTGCTCCAGCCTAACACTACGTTCTCTATGACTTTTGACTCAAACACTTGTTTCATAACCGATTTGGCCGGAAACAGAATTCAATGCGGAAAAATCAAAATGAAGAGCATCGACCGAACTCCGCCCGAATTCTTGATGTCGGCGGTTCCCCTTGGAACGGACAAAATGCTTTTAATTTTCTCAAAGGCGTTGAACATCGACACGTTGGCTTTGTACAAGGATTCCAACACGCATGACAATGTTTCAGCATTGGAATACATTCCAAAGGCGTTGGAGTTCAAGACAATCTCCGGCGGCGTCGTCACACAGATAGAAGTCGAAGACGTTCCCGCAAAGTGCGTCTTTAGGAACAACAAGGCGACTGGCTTGATTTTGACATTAAGCAAGAACGCCGTTCTGGACAATGTCACTGGCGGAATTTTTATCAACGCCAAAAAGAGCGACACGTACAAGTACGACCCGCTTTCTGGAATTGACAACTCTTCGATCACTTACATTCAAGACGCGATCGGAAACTATGTTGTGGCTGACAGCAAGCATGCCTTTAGCGACTTTGCGGTCAACGCGGTCAACCCACAATACGCTTACGACAACAGCTTGACCGACGGCGGCGATGCGACAAGCTACGGCTTGTACCAAGAAGGCTCTTGGGCTGTTCGCGATTGGAACGCCGAACAAAAGAATTACGGAACGCTTTCGGCCAACAAAGAAATAATAATGCAAACCTCTTTGTACGATGGTAGCAAGCAGTTGCCGTCGGGACAAAAAATTAGCGCGGTGTTTGACTCCGCTCCCGACATTGGCTCTGTTTCGACAAAGATAAACGAAACCACTGGATTTGCGTGGAGAATTTGGCATCCCAATTTGACCGACGACGTGTTCACTTCGTTGGCGCCAATAAACAACATTCCTCAATTCTCAGTCGAAGGAGAGTCGAATGATTCGGGCGTGGCGTTTGACATATCAAAAGAGCGTTCTTCAAACAACTGGAAGAGCGGCGACCAAGTTTCGTTCCTCTTTAAGATGGGTGACTACACCGTTGACCACTTTGCCGACGGAAGAAATTTTCCGCTCTACGCCGTGCGCCTAAAGGATCCAGCCGACATCACTTCGCTTGACTTGTGGTCGTTCAGGATTAAGACGACAAACTTGCAGCGCGGCGGCGTCACTATTTTAAACAATGTAATCGATTTGAACAACGGCGAGCACACGGTGGTTCAGGTTGACATGAAGGAATCCGGCAACCTCAATGTAATGGTGATGACGTTGGACGGAAACATTGTAACATACTTGCGCCACGGCCATACCGACGCCGGAACGCATTATTACAATTGGAACGGAACCAACAACGGCGGATCAAAGGTGGCTCGCGGCCTTTACTTTGTCCGCGTCATTGGTCCCGGCATCGACGAAACGCGCAAAGTTATGTGCGTCAAATAATATTTATCGGACGCTGGCCTTGCTGACAAAGCAGGCCACGCCTTCCATCGGATATTTTTCGCGAATCTCTTTTACAAGGCCCACAATTTTTTCGGCTTCTTCCTTGGGGCAGTAAACGATTATCATTTCGTTAAGCTGCGGCCAAACGGCGTCGCCCAGCTTTGGGTTGCTAAAGCCCGCTCCGGTAACGCCGCTTATTTTTGTAAAGTGGGAGCCGATTTTGTTTTTCTTAAAGCCCTCGACAAAATCTTCGTCAACGGCGGCCGAAAGAATTATTTCAACCCGCTTGAGTTTGTTTTTCTTTTGTCCGTCAGCGGCTTTTTTATCTTTCTTTTCTTTTGTCTCTTTCATGTTCAACTCCTACTTGCGGGCCTCAAGCTTTTTTAGGGCCTTGGCCTCGGCTTTGGCCGCTTTTTTTGCAGCCACTCGTTCGCGGCGGCTGTTGAAGATGTGGTAAACCGCGGGCATCAAGAACAAGGTCATAAGCGAACCGAATGTCATTCCGCCAAATACCGTAAGCGAAATCGGCTGCATCGAAGCGCTTCCTTCGCCGGGGAAGAAGGCCATCGGCATGAGCGAAATTACAGTCGTAAGCGTTGACATCAAAATCGGGCGCAAGCGGTTCCTTGCCGCTTCGACGCAGGCTTCGTCAAGCGAGTAGCCGCGCTTTCGCAATAGGTTGGTGTAGTCGACCAAAACAATTCCGTTGTTTACAATCGTTCCGACCAAAACCAAGATGCCCATTACGGTAACGATGCTAAGCTGGTTGCGGGTCATAGCGTAAATTGTCATAACGCCGATGAACGAAAGCGGAATCGTAAGCAAAACGATAAAGGGGTCAAGCAACGACTCAAATTGGCTGGCCATTACGACAAAGACCAAAACGGTGGCCATCAAAATTATCGCGCCAAAGTTGACAACCGCTTTCATCATTTCTTCGTAGTCGCCGCTTGTGTTTATGCGAACGTTTTCGTCGGCCGGAATGTTGTCGTTGATGATTTTCATAATTCCGGACTGAACTACGTCGAGCGATTTGCCTGTAATCGGCTTTGCGGTGATGTGAATGATGCGCGACTGGTTTTCGCGGCGAATCGTTACCGGCGCCAGCGACTGCTCGTAATGGGCAAAGCTAGAAAGTGGCACGCGCATTCCCTGCGAGTTGACTACAGAAATTTCGTCAAGGTCGTCAAGGCGCGAAGTGTCTTTTTCGGACATGCGCACAACTACGTCGATGTCGTTTCCTTTGTCGGTGTAGCGGCTGGCAGTGGTTCCGTTAATCGCGCCGCGAATCTCGGAGCCGACGTTATAGACGTTCAAGCCAAGCTCGTACATTTTGGCGCGGTCCACGATAATTTCGGCCTGCGGAAGTCCTTCCTCCAAGTCGCTTGAAACTTCGGTTACAAAATCGCCGGCCTGTTCCTTGAGCAACTTTTCGACCTTGCGGCTTGTTTCGCGCAAAAGCTTAAGGTCGTCGCACTTTATGTCCACGCTAAGGCCGCCGGTGGACGCGTTGTTGCGGTTGGCGGCAAATTTAAGGTTTGCGCCGGGGAACATGTTAAAGTACTTGCGCAATTTTTCCTTGGCAGTTTTTTCGCTGTCCCAATCGGACTCGCGCTGGCTTTCTGGATAAAAAGCGAATATTACGCTGGCGTTGTTTGTTCCCTTGTCGGCCGACCACATTCCAGAGCCTCCGGACATGATCGCGGTATACTTTACGCCCTTCATTTCTTGCATCGCGGTGGAGCGCAATGACTCCGCCACTTGGTTGGTTATGTCCAGCGTTGTGCCTCTTGGCATTTCAAGAGAAACTTCGACATAGTTTGAGGCGGCCTCTGGCATAAAGATAAAGCCTACAAACTTTACCGCCGCGATAGAAAGAACGAACAAGCCGACAAGGCCCAAGATAAAGAGCTTTTTGTGGTTCAAAACCGAGCGGACGCAGCGCGCGTAGCCGTTGTCCAAATTGTTGAAAAAGTTGTTGAACAAGCGGTTGACGCTGGCCAAGGCGCCGGAATCCTTTCGGTCAGCAGTTTTTCCAATCTTCAGGTAGTTCGAGGTCAACACCGGAACAAGCGCCACGGCTACTACAAGCGAGCACAGCAATGAGAAGATGATAGTCCAAGCCAAGGCGTCAAAAATCTGTCCCATCATTCCAAGCTTTTTGTGGAACATTACCATCGGCAAGAAAATGCAGACTGAGGTGAATGTTGACGCCGAAATTGAAGTGACCATTTCTTGCGAGCCCAAAATGGCGGCCACTTTCGGCTTGGCTCCGCGCTGGACGTAAGAGTAAATGTTTTCCAAAACTACGATTGAGTTGTCGACCAACATTCCGATGCCCAAAAGCAAGCCGGCCATCGATATCATGTTGATTGTGATTCCCTTAAAGTACATCAAGAAAAGCGTGATGCAGACAGAAATAGGAATCGCCAAGCCGATGATGATGGTGCTTCTTACTGAGCGCAAGAAGATGAACAAAACCAAAATCGCCAAAAGCGCGCCTTGCACTACCGACTTGACTACTTCGTTGATTGTCTGCTCGATGATGTCGGTGGTGTTGTAAACTTCGACAAATTTTACGTCGCTTGGCATGTTGGCTTCGATGTTAGGAAAGGCCCTGCGCGCGTTTTTTGCGGCGGTGACCGAGTTCTTTCCGCTCTGCTTTTGAACGGTGATCATTACGCACGATTCCGAGTCGACCGAAGCCAAAGACTCTTCGGTCTTGTAGCCTTCGTAAACGTCAGCAACGTCGCGCAAAAGGACAGTCTTCATCTCAACGCCGCCACTCATGCCGTAGCTTGAGGCCTTGTAAGAGATTACGGTGTTCTTGAGGTCGTCGACGCTCTGGTATTTTCCGTTTGTCTTGATTGAATAGTTTGTCTCGCCGCTGGTAATAGTTCCGCCGGCGCTCTGAATGTTTTGCGCGCCGATCATTTGCGCGACGGTACTGATGCTAAGTCCGTAGGCTTCCAAACGGTCGCGGGGAATGTCGACATTGATTGACTTTTGGCGGCCGCCCATGATGTTGGCGCTGGCGATTCCGTCAAGCTGTTCCAAGCGGGGCTGAACGATGTCCTTGGCGTAGTCGCGCAATTCCTCGGGCGTGCGGTTTCCCTTGAGAGCCAAAACCATGATCGGCATCATCGAAGGGTCCATCTTCATTATGATTGGGCTGTCCGCGTCGTCGGGCAGGTAGGAGCGCACAAGATCTATTTTGTCTCGTATTTCTCCCGTAGCCGCGTCAAGATTGGTTCCGTATTCAAATTCAAGGATGACCAAACTGTTTCCGTTTGACGACTGCGACTGCATTTTTTTAAGGCCGCTCACGCCCGAAAGAGAAGACTCAAGCGTGCGCGTAAGGCTCTGTTCGATTTCTTCAGGGCCTGTGTTGGAATAGCTTGTGTAAACGATGATGTATGGAATGTCCATGTCCGGATACATGTCTACCGGCAAACTGAACAAGCAGTAAATTCCCAGCGCTATCAAAACCAAAAAGGTCAACAGCGTCGTGACCGGCTTGTTAACGCATCTTTCTGAAAGTGTCATATTTTACTCCGTAACCGCGATGATGTTCACGTTGGAACCGTCGTTCAAAAGGTTTTGGCCTTTGACTACAATCTCGTCGCCGGCGATGAGGCCCTTTGTAATTTCAATTCTGTTGTCAACCAAAATTCCTTGCTCGACCGGGCAAAGTTTTACCTTGGCCGGCGTGTCTCCGTCCTTCTGGGACGAAATGACGAACAAGTAAGGAACGCCTTCGCGCTTTACAATCGCGCTTGCCGGAACGACGATGGCGTCCTTTACGCTGTCTGTAATCAAGCGGACGCGGGCGTACATTCCAGCCTTGATTCTGCTGTCAGGCGGATTGATTCTAAGCTTTACGCTCATCGTGCGGCTGGACTTGTCCAATACCGGGCTTACTTCAAAAACCTTGGCCTTGAACTCAACTCCAGGATAAGCGTCAAAAGTTACGATGGCGGTTTGTCCCATGCTGATGCGGCTGATAAAGCGCTCGGCTACGCTAACCTTAATTTCAAGCTCGTCTGTGTCGGCGATTTCGGCCACAACTGTAGCCTGCGAAACCATTGTTCCAATTGTGGGAACAAAAGAAATTACGCGGCCTGATATCGGCGCCTTTACAGGGCTTGCGCTGTAGTCCATGCCGGGACGGCTTGCGTCAACATAAGCGATGACTTGGTTTTTCTTTACCATTTGGCCAACGCTGGCCAGCGTGCGAGAAATTTTTCCAGCCATGTCGGGCAAGGCCGCTACCGAAGAAACGGCCGCGACGTCTCCGCCAAACTCCAAATATTCGTCAAGGTTTCCGGCCTTTGTCTTGTATGTGTTCACCGCGAACAAGGCTTCGACTTCTTCCTGGGCGTTCTTGTCCTTTTTGTCCTTGCCCTTGCAGCCGGCCAAAACCATCGCGCCCAAAAGCGCCGCCGCCGCAAAAAGCGCGGCTTTTGTGATTACAGATTTTTTCATATATTCCTCCAATCTTTATTCCCTGTATTCAGACAAGTCTGTGTTCAATGTGTATTCCAAATCCATCAAGGCCGAGATGTAGTTGTACTTTTGGTTCAACTGTCCAAGCTTGGCTTGATTGAGTTGGCTTTCGGAATCGCGCAAGTCCAACAATTCCGTCGCTCCGTTTCTGTAGGAACGGGCGCTTGAGTCGTACGCGCGTTGGGCAAGCGTTATGTTGCGGCCCATTGATTCGATTTGCTTTCGCGCTTGGTTCAAAGTGTCTACGGCTTTCTTTACTTGCACCTTTTGGTTTTCCTTCAATGTTTCCATTTGAATTTCAAGCTTTTTTACATTGTCCTGAATGGTCTTCGCTTGTTGGCGGTTGGCTCCAAAGGGAAGCATGTCGGTCAATCTCCACACCAAAGACGCGGCGAATTTTCCTTGGTCCTTCCACTTTGAATCGTCGCTCACAAATGTTTTCATAGGCTGGTAGTTGTAGCTCAAAACCAAGGCCGGCGTGTAGCTCGAAAGGTTCATCGCGGACAGGTTGAGCTTTAGCGATTCAATCGAGCCTTTCAAATTTTGATAGTCCATGCTGTTGTCTGCGTATTTATTCAAAAGCTCTTCGCTGTTTACATTAACATAAGCCGGCTCAATCGATCCTTCAAGCTGAATTTTTGTTCCTACAGGAAGGCCAATCAAAAAGGCAAAGTTGTCC
This sequence comes from Treponema sp., assembly GCA_017551705.1. GTDB lineage: Bacteria > Spirochaetota > Spirochaetia > Treponematales > Treponemataceae > Treponema_D. Next base: position 28,753 of record JAFZLA010000085.1, on the reverse strand, counting down.
ATCGCTTGGGCCAGCGCTTGCTCGGCGCTCTCTACCTCGGGCTTTTGGTTTTCGTAAGTGACCTGCGCGTTGAGCAGGCGCAACTCTGGAATCAAGCCGTTGCGGTAATTGGCTTCGGCTTGCGCGGCGCGCTGGCGGGCGTTTTCCAAAGTCGCCTTTTTCACGTCAAGGCTTTCTTGCTGGAGCAAAAGTCCGTAAAACAATTTCTTGATGTTCATAAGAGTCTGTTTTTGGCTCTGCTCCCAAGTTATTTTTCCGCATTCGTAGTCAACCTTCGCGGCGCGTATCTTGCTTATGTAAGCCAAGCTCAAGTTGAGCGACGCGCTCACTTCGCCCACAAGCGCCCAGTGGTATTTTTCTTTTTCGCTAAGAGGCTCCTGCGGAACAAATGGCTTGCCTGTAATAGTGGATGACAATTGGTTCATGCCATTGGCCATAGCGATTGTGCTGTTTGCCTGAGACAAGTCCACTTCTGTTGTTCTTGCCGCAGAGAAGCTCGCTGTGACAGTCGGCAAAAATACGTTCCAAGAATTTGCCGAAGCGCGTCTTTTCATCTCCAAATCAATCTCGGCGCTTTTTAGCGTCCTGCTGTTTTCTTTGGCAAGCTCCACGGCCTGGTCAACCGTAAGCGTCACCACTTTTTCTTGCTCTTGGGCAAAAAGAAGGGTAGAGGCGAGCGCGCTAAAAACAAAAATCGCGGCGATAGTTTTTTTCATTCTTTTTCTCCATCTTCTGTTTTTATATATTTAATTCCACATTCAATCATTTCGTAAACCGTAGAGACGTAAAAGTCCAACCATTCCGCAGGAAAGTCGTACCTTGTTCCCATAAGCATAAAGCCCACCGTCAAAGTCGAAACCCATTTGACAAACAGAGCCGCGCTGTTGCTGACAGGAAAGTCAAAGGCCTTTGGCGCCACTTTGTCAAAGGAGCGCTTGTTAAAAAATTCAAGAGTCCTTTTGTCCAGCTCGGCCAAATCTTTTGCGGACAAGGCTCCCATTTGAACATTAAAGTATCCGTGCAGCATTATCACTTGCGGCCGCTGCGCAAAGTAGCTGGCTTGCGTTCTTATCATTATGTAAAGAGCCTCGTCCAAATTCGCGGCGGCTGACATCTTTTCTTTTAATATAGAAGTAAGTCGCTCCATTTCTTGAAAAAGCATGTTTATAAGGTAGTCGTTTTTGTTGGCAAAGAACGAGTAAATGCTGCTTTTGGCCATTCCCAAGGCCGCCGCGATTTTTTCCACGGTGATTCTTGACGACTTGTTCTTTTGAATCAATTCGACAAAGGCGTTAAAAAAGCGGTTTGACTTTTCGTCGCTTTCGGGCTGAACTTGGCAAATCTTGTCCAGCTCCTTTTTTCTTGTCTCGGAGAGGGGGCTTTTTTTCTTCCCTAAGCCTGAATAAATCAATTCAGAAACCTTGACCTTGTATTGCTCGATGTCGTTGATTTTTATAAGAAGCTCCCTGGAGCTGTAGGCCAAAATCAAGAAAACCAAAAGTGTCTGCTGAAAAAAGCTGGGAACCATGTTTTGGGGCAAATAATTGTTTTTGTCCCTAAAGACGTCCTTGTGAACGATGTTGATTCCGTTGTCCAAAAAGACAAGGTTCACACCCTCGTTCAAAATTTCGTCGCTGTAGGATTCCTGCAAAAAGTAAGAAAGATAGTTGGGGTAGCGGTCGCAAAAGTCAAAAATGCAGCGGACGGCCTTTTCGACCCCTTTTTGGTTGTAGGGCTTTCTGGAATCGTCCAATTGCGAAATCATCAGCGAAAAAGCCTCAAAGAACTTTTCGCGCATTTTTTCCATTAAATCTTCTTTGTTTTTGTAGTGCCTAAAAATCGCGGTTTTGGAGATGCCGGCCTGGGCCGCTATTTCGCTTAGGGAAATTTCGGCCATGCGGGGCTGCTTAAAAAGCCCAAAGGCGCATTCGAGAATCTTTTCTTTTGTGTTTTCTTGCCTGGGCATCAATGGCTCCGCGAATAGTTACCGAACATTCGGTAATGTTAACGAATGTTCGGTAATCAATTTAGCGCCAAGAATCTTTATTGTCAAGGGAATTTTCTTGAAAAAAGCCGTCTTTTGCGCTAGAATAGCAAGGGTATGAGGACTTTGACTTTGCAACAGGGAATGCCGCTGGGCTACGGCGCGACGGTAACTCCGCAGGGAATAAACTTTTCGATTTTTTCAAAAGACGCCACAAAAGTGTCCCTGTGTTTTTTTGAAAGCCCTACCGCTCCGGAACCCTTCGCGACCCTTGACTTGGACCCTGCCGTAAACAGGACAGGCCAGATTTGGCACGCCCTTGTGCCCGAAGCAAAGCCAGGAGACCTTTACCTTTACAGAATAGACGGCCCCTACGACGTGGAGCGGGGCTTGCGCTTTGACTACAGCCGCTGGCTCTTGGACCCTTACGCCAAGTGCTACAGCGAAGGCTCGGTTTACAAGGCTTATTCGGAATCCTCGACGCGCGGCTTGGACACGATGTACATAAAGGGCCGCTCTCCGATGAAGGCCCATCTCTTTCCCAAATGCGTGGTCATCGACGACAACGATTTTGACTGGGAAGGCGACAAGCCCATCAACCTGCCCCTCGAGCAGTGCGTGATTTACGAAACCCATCTAAAGGGCTTTACGGCCAACAAAAATTCGGGCGTCGAGCATCCCGGCACCTACAAGGGCTTTTCCGAAAAAATTCAGCACCTAAAGGATTTGGGAATCACTTCGGTGGAACTGCTGCCAATCCAAGAATTTGACGAAAACGAAAACGGAAACACCAACCCCAAAAGCGGCGACCGCCTTACCAATTACTGGGGCTACAGCACGATAGGATTTTTCGCGCCCAAAAATACTTACGCGGCGGATCGAAGCCCCGGAGGCCCCGTCCGCGAATTTAAGCAAATGGTCAAGGAATTGCACAAGGCCGGAATCGAAGTGATTTTGGACGTTGTCTACAACCATACAAGCGAAGGAAACGAGCGCGGCTACACCTTTGAATTTAAAGGCATTCAAAACGACCAATACTACATTTTGCCGCCGGACAAGCAGTATTACATGAACTATTCGGGCTGCGGAAACACCTTCAACTGCAACCAGCCCAACACAATGAATTTTGTCATCGACAGCCTGCGCTACTGGGTGCAGCAAATGCACGTCGACGGCTTTAGGTTTGACCTTGCCTCGATTTTGTGCCGCGACCAGTGGGGGCAAATAAACGGATTCCCGCCGCTGACCAACTGGATATCGGTTGACCCGATTTTGGCAAACACAAAAATCATCGCCGAGCCTTGGGACGCGGGCGGCGGCTACCAAGTGGGATACTTTCCCGGAGGCCGCTGGTCTGAATGGAACGACCGTTTTAGGGACGACATACGCCGCTTTGTTCGCGGAGACGAGCGCGCTTCGACGGCGGCGGCCACGCGCATCACCGGTTCCAGCGACTTGTACTTGCACAACGGAAAGAAGCCCTGCAACTCGATAAACTATGTTGCTTGCCACGACGGCTTCACGATGAACGACGTTGTCAGCTACAACGGAAAGCACAACGACGAAAACGGCGAAGAGAACCGCGACGGAAGCGACAACAACAATTCCTACAACCACGGCTTTGAAGGCGAATGCACAAACGCAAAGATAGAAAACCTGCGCGTGCGCCAGCTCAAAAACTTCATCGCCATTTTGATGGTCTCGCAGGGAACGCCTATGCTCTTGGGCGGAGACGAATTCCGCCGAACGCAAAACGGCAACAACAACGCATACTGCCAGGACAACCAAACGTCTTGGTTTGACTGGAGCCTGGCGCAAAAAAATTCTGAGCTTTTGAACTTTACCCGAGCGATGATTCGTTTGCGCAAAGAGCATCCGACCTTTAGCCGAAAAGATTTTTTTGGCGAAAGCGAGGAAGAAAAACGCCGCGGCGTGGACATCGTTTGGTACGACTTTGACGGAAGGATGCCGGATTGGTCAAAGCTTGACCGCTTTTTGGCTTGCGTGGTTTACGGCCGCGAGTTTGACAAAGACTTTTACATCGCTGCCAACACCGACAGCCACGACATGAATTTGATTTTGCCAACGCCGGAGAGCGGACGCCTTTGGGCGCGCGTGGTGGACACATCGTTCCCCGCGGGCGAGGAAGTTGCGGAGTCCGGAAAGGAAGAGCTTTTGCAAATCCAAAACCGCTACGTGATTCCGGCCAACTCCTTTGTGGTGTTGATGTCGGTTCCGCGAACTTGATGTCATTCTCGCGCTTGACGCGAGAAAAAATTGCAAGTTGTCAGACAATTTTTGTTTGATGATATATATTTTTTTGGAGGAAGAGTATGGAATTTGACTCGGAGAAATTTAAGGCCGCGTTGGAAGGCCGCCTTAAGAGACAATACGGCAAGGACATTTCCCATGCCAACATTCACGACTTGTACGACGCGGTTGCGTCTTCAACACGCGAGTTCATCTTGGAAAACTGGATGGCCACAAGAGCGGAATACGAAAAAAAGCCCGTCCGCCAAGTTTACTATTTGTCGGCCGAATTCTTGATGGGCCGCGCGCTCAGCAACAACTTGATAAACTTGCAAATCAAGGACGCGGTAAAAGACGTTCTCAAGAACATGAACATCGACTACAACTTGGTCGAAGACCAGGAGCCCGACGCCGGTTTGGGCAACGGAGGCCTTGGACGCTTGGCCGCCTGTTTCCTTGACTCGTTGGCCACTTTGGACTACCCGGGACATGGATACGGAATCCGCTACGAGTACGGAATGTTCGAGCAGCACATCGAGGACGGCTACCAGGTCGAATACCCCGACAACTGGCTGCGCCACCGCGACCCTTGGGAAACCAAGCGCAGCGACTTGGCGGTGACTGTCCGCTTTGGCGGAAACATCGCCTACGGAAAAACTCCCGACGGCCAGAACCGCTACTACATCGAAAACGCCGAGGAAGTCACCGCGACTCCTTACGACATGCCTATCGTAGGCTTTGGAACCAACACAGTCAACACGCTGCGCTTGTGGGAAGCGACAAGCCCCAACGGATTTGACTTGCAGCTCTTCAACAACATGGACTACAACCGCGCCGTCGAGCGCCAAAATTCCGCCGAGAACATCAGCCGCGTTCTTTACCCCAACGACAACGGCCCCAGCGGAAAAGCCTTGCGCCTCAAGCAGCAGTACTTCTTCTCAAGCGCCAGCTTGCAGGATTTGGTCCACCACTTTGTTGCCAACTACGGAACAAACTTCCGCAAGTTCCCCGAGCTGCACGTAATCCAGCTCAACGACACTCACCCTGTTGTCGCCATCCCCGAACTTATGCGCATTTTGATTGACGAGTACGGCGTAAGCTGGGACGAAGCCTGGGACATCGTCACAAAGACATTCGCCTACACAAACCACACGATTCTTGCCGAAGCGTTGGAAAAGTGGCCAATCGAAATCTTCCAGGGACTTTTGCCCCGCATCTACCAGATTGTCGAAGAAATCAACCGCCGCTTTGTCGACGACCTTCGCAAAAAGTATCCTGACGACTACGACCGCCAAAACCGCATGTCAATCATCGGAAACGGAAAAGTCAAGATGGCCTGGCTTGCCATCCACGCTTGCTTTAGCGTAAACGGCGTCGCCGAGCTTCACACAGAATTGCTCAAGACGCAGGAGCTCAAGGACTGGGCGGAATTGTATCCTGCCAAGTTCAACAACAAGACAAACGGAATCACCCAGCGCCGTTGGCTTTTGAACGCCAACCCAACATTGTCCGAATTCATCACAAAGAGAATCGGCCACGGCTGGGAAAAGGATTTGACAAAGCTCAAGGCCTTGGAAAAATTCGCCGACGACGCGGAGAGCTTGGACGAGTTGATAAAGATCAAGCACGCCAACAAGCAAGTTTTGGCCGACTTCCTCAAGCACACCCAAAACGACTTCCTTGATCCCGACAGCATCTTTGACGTTCAGGTAAAGCGTCTGCACGAATACAAGCGCCAGCTTTTGAACGTGCTGCACATCATGTACCTTTACAACCGCTTGCTTGACGACCCCAACTACAATCCGCCGGCCCGCACCTTCATCTTTGGAGCCAAGGCCGCCTCGGGCTACCGCCGCGCCAAGAGCATCATCAAGCTCATCAACACTGTCGCCGACCGCGTCAACAACGACCGCCGCGTTCGCGGAAAGTTGCGCGTAGTCTTTATCGAAAACTACTGCGTAAGCATCGCCGAAAAGATTTTCCCGGCCGCCGACGTCAGCGAGCAGATTTCTACCGCGGGCTTTGAGGCTTCGGGCACCAGCAACATGAAGTTCATGGTCAACGGCGCCCTTACTTTGGGAACGCTTGACGGCGCCAACATCGAAATCGTGCGCGAGGCCGGCGAAGAAAACGCCTTTGTCTTTGGCCTTAAGAGCGACGAGATCATCAAGATGGAAGCCGAGCACAGCTACAACCCGCAGGAATGCTTGGCGCGCAACCCGGCCTTGAACAAAGTTGTCGAGCAGCTTGTCGACGGAACCTACGACCCGTCGCGCCAAATCTTTAAAGAATTGCACGACTCCTTGGTTTACGGCGTCGAAGGCCAGCGCCCCGACGTTTACTACGTCTTGGCCGACTTTGGCGCTTACTGCCAGGCCCACGAAAAAGTCGTGGCCGCCTACGCCGACCAAAAGTCTTGGGCCAAGAAGGCTCTTATCAACATCGCCAATTCCGGAAAGTTCTCCAGCGACCGCACGATCGAAGATTACGTCCGCGACATTTGGAAGGTTGAAAAAGTCGAAGTCAAGCGCTAATCGACCGGTCTTGCTATGGATATCTTTTTTGGCGCGTCGATTTCGCCCGGAATTGGTCGGGGAAACTCTTTTGTAATCCCCGACCAAACGCAACGAGTTATTCCTCAAAAGCCGATCACTGCGGAACAAGTGGAGTCCGAGTGGTTGCGCTATGTCTACGCGCGCGATTCCGTGGCCAGCCAAATTCAATCCCAGCTTGAGCAAATACAAACAAACAAAGAAATTTTCGAAACCTATTCGCTGATGTTGGCCGACCCAGTCTTCAACAAGGAGCTGGGCGACTATTTGTCCGAGCAGCTGTTCAATGTCGAATTCGTTCTAAGCGCAAAGATGGACGAGTACGCCCAGCGATTGCGCGACAGCGGAAACGATTACTTGGCAGAGCGAGGACAGGACATCACCGACATTTTTGGCCGCGTGTTGAACGAACTGTTGAACATTCATCCCTTCGACATGGAGCAAGTTCCCGAAGGCGTGGTCTTGATCGCGCAATCGCTTAACGCAAGCGACGCGATGGTAATTTCAAAAAAACATTTGGCGGGCCTTGCGCTTGTCGAAGGCGGCGCTTCGAGCCATGTCGCGATTTTGGCGCGCAGTTACGGAGTCCCGGCGGTCTTTTCGCTCCCCAAGGCGATAAAAAAAATCAGGAACAGCGAGCGCATAATTCTTGACGCCACTTCGGCGGAGCTTATCGTAGACCCCGACGCCGGAACGGTTTTGGACTACCAAAAAAAAGTCGAGCAAGAGGCCGAGCGCAAAAAGCGCCTTTTGCTTTTTCGTTCAAAGCCGGCTCAAACAAAAGACGGAACCCCCTTCCATATTTACGCCAACATCGGAACTGTAGAAGAAGCCAAAATCGCGTTGGACGAAGGCGCCGAAGGCATAGGCCTTTTTAGAACTGAATTTCTTTTTATGAACGAGTTGAATTCCATCGCCGAAGGCGCCGCTCGTTCGGTTAGCGAAGAAGCGCAGTTTGAAGCGTACAAAAAAGTTTTGCAAATTATGGGCGACAGGCCCGTTACAATCCGAACGCTTGACGCCGGCGGCGACAAGTTTCTAAAAATGCTTGACGCTCCTGTTGTCGAAGAAAAAAATCCTTTGATGGGAATGCGCGCGATTCGCATGAGCTTGCAATATCCGCAAGCCTTTAAGACGCAGCTCCGCGCCCTTTACCGCGCGAGCGTTTACGGCAACCTAAAAATTATGTTCCCCCTTGTCACCAGCCAGGAGCAAGTGGAACTCGCGCGCGCGATAGCAAGCCAAGTGTGCGACGAGTTGGAAGACGAAGGCGTAAAAATCAAGCGCGACGTTCCCCTTGGCATTATGGTCGAGACCGCCGCCGCTGGAATCATCGCGGATTGCTTGGCCAAAGTCTCGGACTTTTTCTCAATTGGAACAAACGACTTGACGCAATACACTTTGGGCGTTGACCGCGAAAACACAAACGTGGCCGAGTCTTACGATGAATTTCACTTGGCGGTTTTGCGCCTGATGCAAAACACAATCGCGGCGGCCGAAAAGCAGAAAATCCCCGTTTCGGTTTGCGGCGAGATGGCTGGCAGAGTTGACAGCGCTATGCTTTTGGCAGGAATGGGAATCAGAAGCCTAAGCATGAGCGCGGCGCAAATTTGCTTGGTAAAAGAAAAGCTTGCGTCAATTACAATAAAAGAGTTGGAAGCGATTTTTAATGAAAAGAAAAGATAAAGAGTTTCAAGAGGAAGATTTTTCGCAAGACCAAGAGGCGGCCGCCTCAAATGGCTCGCAAGCCCAAGAAGCCGCGGCCTCTTTGACCGAAGCCGGCTTTGACACAAGAAAGTCTTACATAAACTTGCCGCTGGTGGTTTTGGCCGGCCGGCCTAATGTCGGAAAGTCAACTCTGTTCAACCGCTTTATGAAACGCCGCATCGCAATTGTAGACCCAACGCCCGGCGTAACCCGCGACCCTGTCGAAGCCACGGCCTTTATCGCAGGAAAGCCCGTTCATCTTATGGACACAGGCGGCTACAAGCTGACCCGCGATGTGGGCACGATGGAAGCGGTTATGGACGACTTGGTCGTCGAAAAAACAATTCAAATGATAAAAAAGGCCGACCTGATTTTGCTCTTGCTCGAGGCCGGCGAAATCACGCCCGAAGACCAAGAGTTTGTCGAGCAGCTGCGCCCTTACTGGAACAAGGTCATCGCAGCGGTGAACAAAACCGAAGGCGGCCGCGGCGAAAGCGAAGCCTGGAACTACATGCAGTTCGGTTTTAAAGAGCTGCTTTTCATCAGCGCCGAGCACGGCGACAACATCACCGAGCTTTCCGAAAAAATTGTAGGCCGCTTGGATTTTTCCAACGTCCGCGAGGGAGAGGAGGAAGAGCCGCCTGTCCGCATAGCGATTTTGGGAAAGCCCAACACAGGCAAGTCCACGCTTTCCAACCGGCTGACTCACACCGAATCTTCTATCGTAAGCGACTACGCCGGAACCACGCGCGACGTCGTCGAAGGAACTTTCCGCTACAACGGCCGCTCCTGCCTTTTGCTTGACACTGCGGGAATCAGGCGCAAGTCAAAAGTAAAAGAGAATGTCGAATACTATTCGGTAAACCGGGCCATAAAAACTTTGGACAGCTGCGACGTTGTCTTTTTGATGATCGACGCGCAAGAAGGCTTGGCCGAGCAAGACAAAAAAATTTGCGCCTTGGCTTACGAGCGCGGCCGCCCGATAATTTTTGTCCTCAACAAATGGGACACGCAGGAGAAGGGCAGGACCGCCGCGCGCAAGGCCGAAGAGAACATTCGCATTATGTTTGGCCAAATGAACTGGGCCCCGATTGTAGAAACGTCCGCGCTCAACGGCGACGGAATGAAAAAGCTTATGGACACCGCGCTTGAGCTTTACAGCCAAGTCACCCGCAAGGTCGAGACAGCCGCGCTCAACGCCGCTCTAAAGGATTGGCTTATCAAGTATCCGCCGCCGGCCTCAAAGACAATGCATTTTAAGATTCGCTACATGACGCAAACAAGCGTCAATCCAGTAAGCTTTGTCATTTTCGCCACCAGGCCGGACACCGTTCCGCTTACATACATAACCTTCCTCAAAAACCGCATCCGCGAAGATTTGGGCTTTGACAAAATTCCTGTGCAGCTTGAACTAAAGGCCAGCCGACAAAAATGGGAAGACCGGGAGCGCTGATGTATACGATTGGACAGGTGGAAGAGATTACAGGCGTAAGGCAGCACGTCTTGCGCTACTGGGAAGAAGTGATTCCAGGCTTTGCGCCCAAAAAAGATTTTGGCGGCCGCCGTCTCTACAGCCAAAAGGACATGGACACTGTCCTTCGCCTTAAGCATTTGATTTACCAAAAAAAATTCACGATAGAAGGCGCCCGCGACCAAATCATAAACGAATCTCAAGCGTTTGAAAAATCCGCCGACTTGCTTATGGAATTGCGCGCCGCCCGCAGCGAATTGACCCAAGCGTTTTTTGCGCTAAGAAAGTACAGGTAGGGGCTGGCCTATGCAAAAGACTCCGGGCGCAAAATTCATTCAAAGCCTTTTTGACATCAAGAGCCTTCCAAAAGACGCGCAAAAAATTTTGCAGGACTTTGACCAAATAGCGCAAGCCGCCATGCCGGCTAACTCCAAGCAGCTTGTTGCGCTGCCAAAAATAATTCGCGAGCTCAGCCATCAAATGACCGACGACCGCGGTTCGCGCCGCTTGGGCTACATGAACGAAAAAACTTTTTTGTCCGCCTACGTCCGTTATTTTATGTGGTGGAACCTTGTCCGCTTGACGCGGCTTTTTGCCAACCTTGACTTTGGTTTTTTGCGCGACGGCGACGTTTGCCTTGACATCGGAAGCGGTCCGCTAACGCTTGTTTGCGCGCTCTGGCTTGCCCGACCCGATTTGCGAGACAAAAAACTTGTTTGGTACGCGATGGACATTTCGCAGCTGGCGCTCTCCGCCGGCGAAGAAATATTTTTGTCGGTGGCGGCGGCCACAGGCGGCGAGCCTTGGAAAATCATCCGCGTCAAGGGCGAGCTTGGAACTGCGATAAAGCAAAAGGCAGCCTTTGTAACTTGCGCCAACATGTTCAACGAGATTTTGCAAAAGCAGAGCGAGCCGCCAGACTATTTGGCCAAAAAATATTCGCAGGCGCTTTTTAAGTATTTGGATTTTGGAACGGAAGAAAAGCGCGGCGGACAAGGCGTTGAAGGCGGCCAAGAGCGACAAAACAGTCCGGCAATTTTTTTGGCCGAGCCCGGAACGCCTGGGTCGGGACGTTTTGTTTCGCTGATGCGCGATTCATTTATCAGGCGCGGTTTGCTTGCGGCCGCTCCTTGTCCCCACCAATGCGCGTGCCCTATGGACGGCCGCAGGGCGGGGAAGGGCGGCGCCACAGGCAAGTGGTGCAACTTTGCATTTGAGACCGACGACGCTCCCAAAAAACTTTTGGCCCTTAGCGCCAAGTCTGGCATTCCCAAAGAGCGCGCCGTCCTAAGCTTTGTAATGGCTGTGTCATTTCCGCGCCCCGACGCGGAAACCTTAGCAAGCCCAAAAAGCGCTGCGGAGACTGTTGGCAAGCCCAAGACTGGGGCTCCGGCGCAAGAATCGTTTGCAAGCCCAAAAAGCGGCGGCCGCATTCGCATTGCCAGCGACATTATCCGCGTGCCCGCCGGCGAGCCAGGCCAAAAGCCTCGCGTCGGCCATTACGCTTGCTCCGAGCGGGGACTTGTTCTTGCCCTGTCATCCGGCGGGCGCCGCGTTTATTCCGGCGATTTGTTGGAGTTGGAATTGGAAACTGACGCAAGCCCAAAAAGCGGCCGCCGCAGTTCTGGTAAGTCAACCAGTTCTGGTTTGCGCGACGCCAAGAGCGGCGCGATAATTGTCGAGATTTAGCGCGCGAATTTGTAGCCGTTTCGGCCCGAGCGCTTTATTTCGTAGAGGGCGGCGTCGGCTTTTTCGATCAGGTTTTCGTTCCAGCCGTTTTTGCTGATGGCGATTCCGCAACTAAGCGTTGTCAAAGGAATTTCATTTTCGCTCTTTTCCTTTAGCTTATTAAAAACCGTTTCCATCTTTGCCGAAATCATTTGCTTTGTTTTTTCCAAGTCTTCGTCGCACTTTGAAAGGACAACCGCAAATTCATCTCCGCCAAGACGCGCCGCGTAATCTGTCGAGCGGAAGTTTGATTCCAAAATTTGCGCCACTGTCTTTAGAACTTTGTCGCCGACAGAGTGGCCGTGCTTGTCGTTTATCGCCTTAAACTCGTCAACGTCAAGCATGATGAAGGCCACGCTTTCGCTCGATTCTTTTAACGCTTTTAAAATCACCTTAAAGGCTCTTCTGTTTATCAGGCCGGTCAATTCGTCGTGCTCCGCTTTTTGGCGCAAAAGCAATTCCTTTTCCATCGCTATGTCGAACATATCGTTGTAAGTTTGCCGCAAAAGTTCCAGCTCCTTTGTTCGGGCGGGTTTTAGCTTTTTGTTTTCCTTTATGCTGGCAATAAAAGTGTAAAGCGAGTTGACCACAAAGAATATTATTATAATGAAAAATATCAAAGAAATAACGAGAATCAGCGTTATTTCGGCAAGCGTTTTGCGGAATGTTGCCTTGAGGTTTTCGGCGTTTTTTCTGTTAAGCATGCCGGTTTGCTTAAAAATTTCTTCAACCGCTTTGCTTCTGTAATCCGAAATCGCCATTTTTTTGGAAAAGTATTGGTCCGAAAACAAGGCAAGCCAGGCGGTCGCCATTTTTGTATTATAGTCCATGGACTTTTCTTTGTCGGACAGTTCGACGCTTTCGACTTCTGCCGGAACTTTGTACAAAGGATTTTTGTCATAGCCTTTGGCCGCCACGACAAGCTTCATGGCCTTGCATTCAATCGCTTCAAGTTCTTTGGATTCTTTGATCGCCTTTTCAATAAAGGCGGCTGACGCTTCGGGAGCGCCGACGTTGTTGATTTCCTCAAGCGCTTTTTCGCGCCTTCTAAATTCGTCCACTTCCAAAAAATAGTTCTCAAGATGGATCCAGTCGCCGCTGATTGCAAAAAGCCTGGACTCGTCTGTCATGTAGTCCGAAGCCTCCTGCAAGTTGACCGCGGCTTGGGCCACTTTTTGGGACTGCATCGAGTTCTTTGCAAAAAGCTGGAATTGAAGAGGAACCCTTAGCGCTGTTCTTATTAAGACAGCGCTCAACGCCAGTATCAAAGCGAGAAACAGAAAACTGACTTTCTTAAGATGAATTTTCATTTCTATCTTCTCTTTTTTCTATATTAACACCTATTGCGAGTTTGCGCAACAAAAAGCGTAAAATTTAAAAAATCCCCAGAATTCCCTTGACACATTTTTAAAATTTCTATACACTCAATGAACTATCATTGCGATAATTGCCCTTGTAGCTCAGCCGGTAGAGCGCAGCCATGGTAAGGCTGAGGTCTGCGGTTCGATCCCGCACGGGGGCTGTGCCAGACTTTAGTATAGGAGTAAATATATGGGTAGCAAAAAAAAGGGAGCGGTAGAACTCATCGCTTTGCAGTGTTCAGAGTGCAAGCGCAAGAATTACACAACTTCAAAGAACCGCAAGAACATTCAGGGCAAGCTCGAGCTCAAGAAGTATTGTCCTTTTGAGCGCAAGCACACCTTGCACAAAGAAACAAAGATTAAATAAGGTAATTGGAGCGCGGCGGCCCAGCCTTTCGCGTTTTGATATACATTTAGGGCGGTAGTTCAGTTGGTAGAGCACCGGTCTCCAAAACCGGCTGTCGCGGGTTCAAGTCCTGCCCGCCCTGTAATTTTGTATAGTAATTTGAGGATTATATGGCAAAAGTTGTAAATTTCTTTAAGGATTGCGCGCACGAACTCAAGCTTGTAGTTTGGCCCTCAAAAGACCAAGTGTGGTCAAGCGTTAGGGTTGTTGTAGTTTCAACCATTATCGTTTCGATTGTTCTTGGAGCGCTTGATTTGGGATTTACGGCGCTTTTCCGTCTCTTGATGAAATAAGGCACAAAAATGGCAAACGAGTGGTACATTGTTCAAACCTACACAGGCTATGAAGGCAAGGTAAGCCGTCTTATCCAGCAAAAGTTGGACAACGGCGACCTTAGCTCTGACATTGTAAAAAACGTAAGAGTCCCCGAAGAAGAAGTTGTCGAAATTAAGGACGGAAAAAAGAAAGTCCGCAAAAACAAGCTTCTGGCGGGCTACATTATGCTCGAGCTCGACTTGCCGGATTTGGGTTGGAAAGACACTTGCAATAAAATTCGCCACATTCAGGGCGTTTCCGGTTTTGTAGGAACCGCTCCCAATGAGCGTCCGCGCCCCATCAGCGCCGACGAGGCTAAGAATATTTTGATGCGCTCTGGCGAGATCAAGGGCGACAAGACCGTTCGCATTAAGCAGACATACGCCGTCGGCGACACAGTCAAAATTACCGAAGGACCTTTCAAGGACTTTAGCGGAACTGTGGACACGATTGACGACGAGAAAGAAAAGCTTACGGTCACTGTCCAGATCTTTGGCCGCGCCACCCCTGTCGAGTTGAGCATGACTCAGGTGGAAAAAGCGATATAAGGAAGTTCGGCCGCTATTTCCGGCTTCCTTTGACACGACCATTTTTGGGAGGAACGCTCGTCCGTTGGACTTCTACGTTCCGCTAATACCAATATAGGAGATACACAAAATGGCAAAAAAAGAAGTAACCGCTGTCATCAAGCTTCAGTGCCCTGCTGGCGCTGCGACACCGGCCCCGCCGATTGGCCCCGCTTTGGGACCTCATGGTGTAAGCGCTCCGAAATTTGTACAGGAATTCAACGACAGAACCAAGAAAATGGAAAAGGGACTTATCATCCCGGTCGTTCTTACTGTTTACAAAGACAAGTCTTACACATTCATCCTTAAGACCCCTCCAGCCGCCGTTCTTATCAAGAAAGCGCTCAAGTTGGAAAAGGGTTCTGCGAATCCGCTCCGCGACAAGGTAGGAAAGCTTACCAAGGCGCAGCTTGAAGAAATCGCAAAGACAAAGATGCCCGACATCAACGCGAACGACCTTGAGGCCGCGAAGAAAATCGTAGCCGGAACCGCTCGCAGCATGGGCGTTGAGGTGGAGGCCTAAATGAAACACGGAAAGAATTACCGCGCGGCCGCGGCCAAATACGATCTTACAAAAAAATACGACGTTCCGACAGCCGTTAAAATGGTTCAGGACATGAAGTTCGCCAAGTTCGACGAAACAGTGGAAGCCCACATCAACCTTAAGTTGGGCAAGAACGCCACCGTTCGCGACACTTTGGTGTTCCCCAACCAGTTTAAGGGCGAAAAGAAGGTTTTGGTATTCTGTAAGGAAGACCGCGTTCAGGAAGCCTTGGACGCCGGCGCCGCTTTTGCCGGTTCTAACGAATACATCGAAAAGGTAAAGGGCGGCTGGCTCGAGTTCGACATTGCCGTCGCCACTCCCGACATGATGAAAGACGTTGGCCGTTTGGGTATGGTTTTGGGACGCAAAGGCTTGATGCCCAACCCCAAGACAGGAACTGTAACAAACGACATCACAGCCGCCATCGGCGAGCTTAAGAAGGGTCGCACGGAGTACCGCGCCGACAAAACAGGCATTGTTCACATCGCCGTAGGCAAAGTTTCTATGGACGCTGAAAAGATTGCCCAGAACGTTGACGCTTTGATCGCCGAAATCGAGCGCAAAAAGCCGTCTGACGCTTCTACGGATTACATCCGCACAATCTCAATCAGCTCTTCTATGGGCCCTGGCGTTTGGATCAACCACAAGGACGAGGAGTAAAAAATGGCAGTTCGTTCAAAGACAATTCAGCCGGCTAAAACAGCCGCTATCGAAGCCGCCAAGAAAACTCTCGGCGAATACAACGACTTCATTTTCGCGGATTATCGCGGCTTGACTGTTGAGCAAATCACAGCCTTGCGCGGAAAGCTTCGCGAAAAGAATTCCGCTATCAAAGTTATCAAGAACAACTTTGCCCGCATCGCGTTTGAAGGCATGGACGTTAAAGACGTCGCCGAATATCTCACTGGACCTACGGCTATCGCTATGGCCAAAGAGGATTCAAACGAGACAGCCAAGGTTTTGTTCGAGTTCGCTAAGGAAGCCCCCGCTCTCAAGGTGAAGGGCGCCTATGTCAACAAAGAGATTTACGATGTTGCCAAGATCGAGGCCTATTCTAAGGTTCCCGGCAAAAAGCAGCTTATCGCAATGCTTATGTCTGCCATCAACGGCCCGGCCCAAAAGCTCGCCGCCACATTGCAGGCTTACGTTGACAAAAAATCTAAGGAAGGCGACGCCCCTGCGGCTGCCGCCCCCGCCGCCGAAGCGGCCGCTCCTGCGGCTGAAGCTCCGGCCCCTGCCGCTGAGGCTCCCGCCGCTCCCGCAGCTGAAGCCCCTGCTCAGGCCTAAACAAGAATTTGCGATGTTTTGAGCCGACGCTTTTCGGAGGCTCAAAACTCGACGCAAAAGGCCGCAAGGACTTTTGCAAACCGCAGTCAGGCTTCATCAGCTGTCGACTGTCTGCGGTAAATAGTTCAAGGCGCTTCTTGGAAGCGACCTTGGCCGCGGCGGATTTTCCGCAGCGAATATCAAACATTATGGAGAAGACAATATGGCAGCTTTGACAAATGATCAGATTTTGGACGCGATCGCGTCAATGAGCGTTCTGGAAGCCTCAGAACTCGTAAAGGCTATGGAAGAAAAGTTCGGCGTAACAGCCGCTGTAGCCGTAGCCGCCGGTCCCGCCGCTGGTGGAGCCGCTGGTGGAGCCGCCGAAGACGAGCAGACAGAATTCGCTGTTAGCTTGGATTCATTCGACGCCGCCAAGAAGATTGGCGTTATCAAGGCCGTTAAGGCTCTTACAAACCTCGGACTTGGCGAAGCCAAGGCTTTGGTTGAAGGCGCTCCGAAAGTTCTCAAAGAGGGCTTGAGCAAGGCCGATGCCGACAAGTGGATTGCCGACATCACAGCCGCCGGTGGAAAGGCATCTAAAAAATAAGGCTTCGCCTTATTTTTTAGATAACGAGAATTGCCCGCAAAGCGGGCGATTCTCGCGGCTCATACTTCAGCGCTTGCCGCTGGAGTATTTTGTTCTTTTAAATCTATCAAGTATTTTATCCAGGCGGGTTTTTTTGTGCTGAACAGAGTTTCTGTTTGTAGCAAAAGATTCCGACCTTTTACAAACACAACGGGGGACCTTAATGTTCGCAAAAAGCCGGACAATCAACCGTCAGTACTATGGAAAGGACATCAAGTCTTCAATGGATGTCCCAAATCTTATCGAGATTCAAACAGCGTCGTATGAATACTTCTTGCAGCGCAAAAATTTGGAAGAGGGAAAGCCCCTTCTTAACCAAGGTTTGCAGGAAGCCTTCTCCTCAACATTCCCGATCGAAAGCCCCAACGGCGACATGACCCTTGACTACGAAAAGTACAGGCTCGATTTTGAGGGAATTAAATTTTCTGAATTGGAATGCAAGCAAAAGGGACTTACTTACGCGGTTCCTTTGAAGGCGCTCATCAACCTTACTTTCAAGGACACTGGAGCCATTCTTCAGAGAGAAATATATATGGGCGACATTCCGCTTATGACAGACCGCGGAACGTTCGTCATCAACGGAGCCGAGCGCGTAGTCGTTTCACAGATTCACCGCTCTCCTAACGTTATCTTCAACTATGACAAAGGTGTTTGGGGAAGCCGCATCATTCCTTATCGCGGCTCTTGGCTTGAGTTCGAAATTGACCAGAAAAAAGAATTGATTTTTGCAAAGATTGACCGCAAGAAAAAAATCTTGGGCACAATCTTCTTGCGCGCGCTCGGATTTGAGAGCCGCGAAGAAATAATCAAGCTTTTCTACCAGACAGAAAAGGTTGCCGTAAAGAACAGCAACAGCGCCCGCGAAGCGATTGTCGGCAAAGTTCTTTCAAAAGCCATTTACGTCAAAGACGGCGACCAAGAGAAAAAACTTTTCAAGGCCGCGACTCGCTTGCATCCGCACGACATCGACGACTTGATCGCCAACGGCATCAAAGAAATCGAAGTCATCAAGTTTGACACCCGCGCCAATCCTGACGACAAGGAAGAAAAGAACCTTTCTGTTGACAGCGACATCATCATCAACTGCTTTGAGCGCGAAGAAATCAAGTTTGTCCGCGAGGGCAACGAATTTGACGAGCCGACAAAAGAAGAGGCTTTGAGCGCCGTTTACAACGTTCTTATGCCTGGCGAGCCAATCACTGTGGAGAGAGCCGAAGAAGACCTTAAGTCAATGTTCTTCTCTTCTCGCCGCTACGACTTGGGCCGCGTCGGACGCTACAAGCTCAACAAAAAATTTGACTACAATCCTCCAAAGGAAGAGCAGACTTTGGTTAAAGAAGACATCACAAACACGATGAAGTTCTTGATCAAAGTTTACATCGACGAAGAAAAGAAAGATGACATCGACCACTTGGGCGCCCGCCGCATCCGTTCCGTCGGCGAATTGATGACAAACAACATCAAGACCGCTTTCTCTAGAATGGAGCGCATCGCCAAAGACCGCATGACAAGCAAAGAGAACGAAACTCTCAAGCCTTCCGACTTGATTTCTTCAAAGCCGATCATCGCGGCCATCAAAGAATTCTTTGGCTCGTCACAGCTTTCTCAGTTCATGGACCAGATCAACCCCTTGGCCGAGCTTACCCACAAGCGCCGTCTCAACGCCTTGGGACCGGGAGGACTTTCACGCGACCGCGCCGGCTTCGAAGTTCGCGACGTTCACTATTCGCACTACGGACGCATGTGCCCGATCGAAACTCCTGAAGGACCCAACATCGGCTTGATCGTTTCTTTGGCCATTTACACTCGCGTCAACGACTACGGCTTCCTTGAGGCTCCTTACCGCAAAATCGAAAAGGGCAAGGCCACAAACAAGGTCGAGTACCTCTCGGCGATGGACGAAGACAAGTACTACATCGGACAGGTAAGCGAAGGCATGAAGGCCGACGGTTCGTTCGCCACAGACATGATTTCTTGCCGCCACCAGGGCGACTATACAACCCGCTCGCCGAAAGACGTTCAGTACATGGACGTTTCTCCGCGCCAGGTAATTTCAGTTTCAGCCGCGCTCATTCCTTTCTTGGAGCACGACGACGCCAACCGCGCCTTGATGGGCTGCAACATGCAGCGCCAGGCCGTTCCGCTTTTGTTCCCGGAGCCTCCGCACGTCGGAACCGGCATGGAGCAAAAGTGCGCCTACGACTCTGGCGTTTTGGTCAAGGCCAAGCGCGCCGGCGAAGTTGTCAAAGTTACCAGCGAATGCGTCACGGTCAAACCCGAAGGCGGAAAGCGCGGCGAGGTTGACGAATACGTTTTGCTTAAGTACCAGCGCACAAACAACGACACTTGCAACCACCAGCGCCCGACAGTCGAAGTCGGCGAAAAGGTTGTCGAAGGTTCTGTCCTTGCTGACGGTCCCGCCACATTCAACGGCGAGTTGGCCCTTGGACGCAACATCCTCGTTGGCTTCGTTCCGTGGAACGGATACAACTATGAGGACGCCGTTCTCATCAGCAAGCGCGTCGTCAAGGAAGACATGTACACTTCCATCCACATCAAGGAATTCTCAACCGAAATCCGCGAGACAAAATTGGGACCCGAGAAGATCACTCGCGACGTTCCCAACACAGCCGAAAAGAATCTTGACAACCTCGACGCCGAAGGCATCATCCGCATCGGCGCCAAAGTTAAGAGCGGCGACATCTTGGTCGGAAAAGTAACTCCCAAGAGCGAAGCCGAGACAACTCCCGAATTCAAGTTGCTCAACTCAATCTTTGGCGAAAAGGCCAAGGAAGTTCGCGACACCTCTTTGCGCGTTCCGCACGGAGTTGAAGGCGTTGTAATCGACATTCAGCGCCTCAAGAGAAGCGAAGGCGACGACCTCAACCCGGGCGTTGACCAAGTCGTTAAAGTAATGATCGCCAACAAGCGCAAGCTTCGCGAAGGCGACAAGATGGCCGGACGCCACGGAAACAAGGGTGTCGTCTCCCGCATCTTGCCCGAAGAAGACATGCCCTACTTGGAGGACGGAACTCCGCTCGACGTTTGCTTGAACCCCTTGGGCGTTCCTTCGCGCATGAACATCGGTCAGATTATGGAATCAGAGCTTGGAATCGCGGGCAAGTACCTCAACCAGTTCTTTGAGTCGCCCGTCTTCCAGTCGCCCAGCCAAGAGCAAATCGCCAAGAAGTTGGAAGAAGCCGGTCTTTCAAAGGACTGTAAACAAATCGTTCGCGACGGCCGCACAGGCGAGCCTTTCGTCAATCCGATTTTTGTCGGCGTAATCTACTATATGAAGTTGCACCACTTGGTCGACGACAAGATGCACGCCCGCTCAACCGGACCTTACTCTTTGGTCACACAGCAGCCGTTGGGAGGAAAAGCCCAGTTCGGAGGCCAGCGCCTTGGAGAAATGGAAGTTTGGGCGCTCGAAGCGTATGGCGCCGCCAACACTTTGCAGGAAATGATGACAATCAAGTCCGACGACATGAACGGCCGCTCAAAGGTTTACGAGTCCATCGTAAAGGGCGAGCCTTCAACTCCCGCCGGAGTTCCGGAATCATTCAACGTATTGGTTCAGGAATTGCGCGGATTGGCGCTTGACTTCACTATTTACGACGCTAAGGGAAAGCAAATCGCTCTTACCGAACGCGATCAGGAATTGATTGACAAAGCCTCAAGCGGCTTTGACAAAGGGGATGAATAATGCGCGATATCGAAGATTTTGACAGTATAAAAATTAAATTGGCCAGCCCGGACACAATCCGCGCTTGGTCTTACGGCGAAGTTAAAAAGGCCGAGACAATCGGATACCGAACCTTGCGTCCGGAGCGCGACGGACTTTTCTGCGAGCGCATTTTCGGAACCACCAAGGAATGGGAATGCTATTGCGGAAAGTTCAAGTCAATCCGCTACAAGGGCGTAATTTGCGACCGCTGCGGCGTCGAAGTGACTCACTTTAAGGTTCGCCGCGAGCGCACCGGCCACATCGAATTGGCCGCGCCCGTCAGCCACATTTGGTACTACCGTTCAGTTCCCAGCCGCATGGGAAAGCTTTTGGACTTGCCGGTAGGCTCTCTAAAGAGCGTTTTGTATTACGAAAAATACATCGTAATCGATCCGGGCGAGACCGACCTTAAGAAAATGCAGCTCCTTACCGAGGACGAGTATCGCGAGGCTCAGGAGCGCTACGGACAGTCTTTCACAGCCGGCATGGGCGCCGAAGCCATCAAGACTTTGCTTGAAGGCTTGGACCTTGACGCCTTGGCCGCCGAACTTCGCGCCAAGATGATAGAAAAGGGCGCCAAGAGCGACAAGCATCTTCTTAGCCGCATCGAGATTGTCGAGAACTTCCGTTCTTCTGGCAACAAGGCTTCTTGGATGATTTTGGACGTCGTTCCTGTAATGCCGCCAGAGCTGCGCCCGATGGTTCAGCTTGACGGAGGAAGGTTCGCAACATCCGACCTTAACGACTTGTACCGCCGCGTAATCAACCGCAACAACCGCCTCAAGAGATTGCTCGCGCTCAACGCGCCTGACATCATCATCCGCAACGAAAAGCGAATGTTGCAGGAAGCGGTAGACTCATTGTTCGACAACTCAAGAAGAAAGGGCCGCTCAATCAAGGGCGCCTCAAACAGACCGCTCAAGTCAATCAGCGACATGATCAAAGGAAAGCAGGGCCGCTTCCGCCAGAACTTGCTCGGAAAGCGCGTAGACTATTCAGGACGCTCTGTAATCGTAGTAGGACCGGAGCTCAAGCTTTGGCAGTGCGGACTTCCGACAAAAATGGCGCTTGAATTGTTCAAGCCCTTCATCATGAAAAAATTGATGGACAAGGGAGTCGCCTTCAACCTCAAAAAGGCCAAGCTCTACGTTGAGTCAGAAGCTCCCGAAGTCTTTGCCGTTTTGGACGAAGTTGTCAGCGAGCATCCTGTCTTGCTCAACCGCGCTCCTACATTGCACCGCTTGGGAATCCAAGCCTTCGAGCCGGTATTGGTAGAAGGCAAGGCGCTCAAATTGCACCCGCTCGCTTGCAAAGCCTTCAACGCTGACTTTGACGGCGACCAGATGGCTATCCACGTTCCGCTTACGCAAGCCGCGCAAATGGAATGCTGGACATTGATGTTGTCAGCCCGCAACTTGCTTGACCCTGCCAATGGCGGAACAATCGTATATCCGTCTCAGGACATGGTTTTGGGAATCTACTATATGACTTCCGTAAAGCCTGGCGCCAAGGGAGAGGGCAAGCGCTTCTCTTCTTCTGACGAAGTTCGCATGGCCGCCGAGTGCGGAAACATCGAATGGCAGGCTAAGATCAAGGTTCCCGCTCCCAAGGATTCTTTCAAAGAAGGAGAATTCAAGAAAGGCGACTTGATCGAGACGACCGCCGGAACTTTGGCCTTTAACGAGGCCATGCCCGACGAAGTCAACTACGTAAACGAACAGTACGGCGACAAAAAGCTCAAGAGCATGATTGAGAAAGTTTACCACGACAAGGGCTCTTGGCTTACAATCCAAATGCTCGACGCCATCAAGGCGGTCGGCTACAAGAACGCCACTTTCTACGGAGCCACTCTTTCTATGGACGACATCCTCGTTCCCAAAGAAAAGAAGGAAATGGTCGACAAGGCCAACAAAGAAGTAGAAGAGATTGTTCGCCAGTATTCAGACGGACGCATCACAGAAGACGAACGCTACAACAAGGTAACCGACATTTGGCAGCGCACAAACGAAAAGCTTACTGACGTTATGTACGCCCAGTTGGAAAAAGACAAAGACGGATTCAACACAATTTACATGATGGCCAAATCCGGCGCCCGCGGTTCCAAAAAGCAGATTTCTCAGCTTGCGGCTATGCGCGGCTTGATGGCCAAGCCTAACGGAGACATCATCGAATTGCCGGTCCGCTCAAACTTCTACGAAGGCCTTTCGGTAATCGAATACTTCATCTCAACAAACGGCGCCCGCAAAGGTTTGTCGGACACCGCTCTTAAGACGGCCGACGCCGGTTACATGACCCGCCGCTTGGTCGACGTTGCCCAGAATGTCGTCATCAACGAAGACGACTGCGGAACAATCAACGGAATCGATTACGCTGCCATCAAAGACGGCGACGAAATCATCGAGCACTTGGCTGACCGCATCGAAGGCCACTTTACAATTGAGCGCGTCGTTCACCCGATTACCGGCGAAGTTCTTTGCGACGTAAACTCTTACATCGACGAAAACTTGGCCAAAAAGATTGAGGAAGCCGGCGTTGAAAAAGTCAAGCTCCGCACCGTTCTTACTTGCGAAGCCAAGCACGGCGTTTGCGTCAAGTGCTACGGAAAGAACTTGGCCCGCAACAAGGTTGTCGAAATCGGCGAAGCGGTCGGAATCGTAGCCGCCCAGTCAATCGGTCAGCCTGGTACCCAGCTTACCCTCCGAACCTTCCACGCCGGCGGCGCCGCGTCTAAGGTAACTCAGGACAACAACATCGTTCTCAAGTTCCCGGCAATCATCGAAAAGATTGAAGGAACCAGCGTAAAGACAAAAGAAGGCCGCTTGTTCACCCGCAAGGGAACAATGACCTTGATCCGCATAATCGAAAGCGTCGACACAAAAGAAGGAAAGCCCGCCGTTAAGGAAGGCGACCGTGTTCTTAAGGGAACGACTTTGTTGACCGCAAAGGACGGCGAAGTTAAGGCCAAAGAAAACGGAACCATTCGCATCAAAGACAAGGTTCTCTATCTTGTCGGAAGCGAGCAGAAGATGGACCTCGACAACGGCTCAATTCTTCAGGTCGTAGAAGGCCAGGTCGTTGAGGCCAACGCCATAATCGGAACCTTGCTCGACGCCTACTCAGAGCCGATCATCGCCGAAAACGACGGTTACATCCACTTTGAGGACATCGACGATTCAACTGTTGAATCTCACGTTGACGTTCAGTCTGGCGTGACAGAGCGCATCATCAGCGACTTGCACCTTGACGAGCGCCAGCCGCGCATTCACATCACTGACGAAGACGGAAACGAACTCGGAAGCTACTTCTTGCCCGCGGGCGCCATTCTTAGCGTCGACGACAAGCAGAAGGTCAGCGCCGGCGTTGTTTTGGCCAAAATGCCCAAAGCGGCCCAAAAGTCAAACGACATCACCGGCGGTCTTCCCCGCGTATCTCAATTGTTCAACGCACAAAAGTCAGTCAGCCCCAGCGTTTTGTCGCAGATTTCCGGAAAGGTCAAGTTCAAGGACCTCAAGAAAGGAAAGCGCGTGATCGCTGTTGAAGACAAGTACGGCCGCGTTTACGAGCATCTTGTTCCTGTTTCCAAGCGAATGCTTGTTCGCGACGGAGACGACGTTAAGGCCGGCGAGCCGCTTTGCGACGGACAGCCCAGCCCCCACGAGATTCTTGCGATCTTGGGAGAGAACGCCTTGCAGAATTACTTGATGGACGAAATCCAGCAGGTATACCGCGCCCAGAGCGTAAGCATCAACGACAAGCACATCGGCATCATCGTGCGTCAAATGTTGCGCAAGGTCGAGATTGTCGCTGTCGGCGACACCCGCTTTATCTTTGGCCAGCAGGTTGACAAGTACCGCTTCCGCGAAGAGAACGCCCGCGTCATTGCCGAAGGCGGACAGCCGGCTGTCGGCCGCCCGATGTTCCAGGGCATCACAAAGGCTTCGTTGAGCGCGGACTCTTTCATCTCCGCGGCTTCGTTCCAGGAGACGACAAAGGTTCTTACCAACGCCGCCATCTCCGGTTCTGTGGATCCGCTCCTTGGCGTAAAGGAAAATGTAGCCATCGGCCACATGATTCCAGCCGGAACTGGCATACGCAACTACAAGGGCGTCAAGGTTTACGACTCTGGCGACCAAGACTTGGACATCCAGATGAACGAAATCATCGAGCGCCGCAGAATCGAAAAGGAGCTTGCTGAGGCTGAGGCCGAGCGCGAAAAGGAAGCCGCTACAGCCAGCTTTGACAACGAGGACCAAGACTAAGTCGTGGCGGCGGCTACTTGACAAAACTTGGCGGTTTTGTTAGAGTAGCCGTTACCGCTATAAATGAATTTAACCGGGGGTGCTGCCCGGCAATTTATAAAGGAGACATTTTTAGATGCCTACAATTAACCAATTGATTAAAAAGGGACGCAAAACCGCTGCCAACAGGACCAAATCCCCCGCGCTTGAGTCTTGTCCGCAGAAACGCGGCGTTTGCACGCGCGTTATGACGGTAACCCCTAAAAAACCGAATTCGGCTCTCCGCAAGGTAGCCCGTGTTCGCTTGAGCAACGGAATCGAAGTTACTGCTTACATTCCCGGAATCGGACACAACTTGCAGGAGCACTCAGTAGTATTGATCCGCGGCGGCCGCGTTAAGGACCTTCCTGGCGTTCGCTATCACATCATCCGCGGAACAAAAGACACTCTTGGCGTTGACGGACGCAAGCGCGGCCGCTCAAAGTACGGCGCCAAAAGGCCTAAGGCATAATGGAGGACTAGTATGGGAAGACATAAGAAATCTGTCAACCGCCCGATTGTGCCGGATTCAAGATACAACAGCCAGGTTGTTTCAAAATTCGTTACTCGCATGATGTTGGACGGAAAAAAGGACATCTGCACTCGCATCGTTTACGAAGCGATGGACAAGCTTAAGGCCAAGACCGAAAAGGATCCCTTGGAAGTGTTCCTCAAGGCTCTTGAGAACGTTAAGCCTCAGGTAGAAGTTAAATCACGCCGTGTTGGCGGCGCGACATACCAGGTTCCGGTAGAAATCCGCGACACCCGCAAAGAAGCCCTCGCCATGAGATGGATCATCGACGCAGCCCGCAGCCGCAATGGCCACGGAATGGCCGACACCCTCAGCGCCGAGCTTTTGGACGCGTTCAACAACACCGGTTCAGCCTACAAAAAGAAGGAAGACACCCACAAGATGGCCGAGGCCAACAAGGCTTTCGCCCATTATCGCTGGTAGAATCCTTAAAAGCCGCCCTTTTGGGGCGGTTTTTTTGTAAAAATTCCGCTGTTCGCGCGAGTTTTGTTGCGAGCGCGAATGTTGCGGCTTATGCGGCGCCGTTCGTTTTTGGGGCTTTTGACATATTGTCGCGCCGCTAAAAAAATCGTAAAAAAATGCCCCGCGCTATTGACCTTTTTTAACAAATTCTATATATTTCTTAAACCTATCTTTGGTTCTTTGAGAGTCAGGCGGAATTTACAATTCCGGCGGAACCGTAAAGTCAGTCGCCTTGGGCGTCTTTCAGGTTCTGCGGTTCTTGGGTGGAACGTCTTGTTGTCAACAGGGCGATAGAACTTCCAAACGGGGATTTCTGCGGCGGTCTTTCTTCGAAAGGTTCGCCCGGCTCATAGCGCCAAACCGGTTGTCAAGCGGCGTTTGACAATGAACAGGTGGTGTCGGCCATAAATGTTCCGAAATTATGGGACATTATGTTAGAAAATTGCTTCTTTTACCGTCATTATCTTTTCTCATCAGACAGTCGCATAAAAAAGAGATGTGTATGCGAATCTGAGCGCCTTCTTCGAAGGAGCGAGGGTTCTGGTTTAAAGCGCAGCACATAAAACATTTTTTAAATGTCGGCAAAAGGGTTTGCCGGCAAGGAGAAAAACATGGCAAAGGAGAAGTTCGAAAGAACCAAACCTCACATGAACGTTGGTACTATTGGTCACGTAGACCATGGTAAGACTACATTGTCAGCGGCTATCACAACGTACTGCGCTAAAAAGTACGGTGACCACGCTCTCAAGTATGATGAAATCGACAACGCTCCGGAAGAGAAAGAGCGCGGTATTACAATCAATACCCGCCACTTGGAGTATCAGTCAGACAAGCGCCACTACGCTCACATCGACTGCCCGGGCCACGCTGACTACATCAAGAACATGATTACTGGAGCCGCTCAGATGGATGGAGCCATCCTCGTAGTAGCCGGCACAGACGGCGTTATGCCCCAGACAAAAGAGCACCTTTTGCTCGCTCGCCAGGTAGGCGTTCCCAAGATCATCGTATTCTTGAACAAGGCCGACATCGCTGATCCCGACATGCTCGAGCTCTGCGTTGCTGACGTTCAGGAAACATTGGAGAAGTACGGCTTCTCTGGAGACACTCCGGTTATCACTGGTTCAGCTTTCAAAGCCTTGAACGAGTCAGAGAACCCCGAGAACACAAAGTGCATCGAAGAGTTGCTCAACGCCATGGACACATGGTTCGACGACCCCGTTCGCGACGAAGCCAAGCCCTTCTTGATGCCGATCGAAGACATCTTCACAATCTCTGGACGCGGAACTGTAGTTACAGGACGCGTTGAGCGCGGCGTAGTTAACATGAACGACGCTGTTCAGATTGTTGGTATCCGCCCGACTCAGGACACAACAGTTACTGGCATCGAAATGTTCCAGAAGACATTGGATCAGGGAATCCCTGGTGACAACGTTGGTATTCTTCTCCGCGGCGTTGAAAAGAAAGACGTCGTTCGCGGACAGGTTTTGGCCAAGCCCGGCTCAATCCACCCGCACACAAAGTTCGAAGCTCAGATTTACGTTTTGACAGCCGAAGAAGGCGGACGCGCAAAGCCGTTCTTCTCTGGATACCGCCCTCAGTTCTACTTCCGCACAACGGACATCACTGGAACTGTAGAGTTGGGAGCTGGCGTTGAGATGGTCAACCCTGGTGACAACACAAAGATCACTGGCGAATTGATCCACCCGATCGCTATGGACGAAGGACTTAAGCTTGCTATCCGCGA
Organism: Treponema sp.; assembly: GCA_017551705.1. Classification (GTDB taxonomy): domain Bacteria; phylum Spirochaetota; class Spirochaetia; order Treponematales; family Treponemataceae; genus Treponema_D. Next base: position 1,209 of record JAFZLA010000085.1, on the reverse strand, counting down.
AGGCGGACGCACAATCGCTTCTGGCCAGGTTACAAAGATTATCGAGTAGTTTCGTTTTCAAAGCAGGGCCGCAAGGCTCTGCTTTGGATATTTTTTGGAGGAATCATGGCTAATGGCAAAATTCGTGTTCGACTTCGCGCCTTTGACGTAGAGTTGATCGACCAGAGCGCTAAAGCCATCGTGCAAACAGTTCAGAAAGCTGGAGCCAAGGTCGCTGGACCCGTTCCGCTTCCTACAAGAATCAATAAGTTTACTGTGCTTCGTTCGCCTCACGTTAACAAAAAGTCACGCGAGCAGTTTGAAATGCGCACACACAAACGCCTTATTGACATTTTGAATCCTTCTTCTGATGTAATGGATTCTTTGATGAAACTTGAACTGCCAGCCGGTGTAGATGTAGAAATTAAACAATAAGCGTTGAAGGCTAAAGCCGACAGCGCTTGTTGAAATAAAAAGGCACGGTCCCGTGGATCCGGGATGGCGACCTATAGGAGATTTCAGATGAAAGGTCTGATAGCAAAAAAAGTGGGCATGACCCAGGTATTCGACGAAAGCGGCAACCTGACACCAGTAACCGTGATCCGCGTTGAGCCTAACACAGTCGTTGCCACAAAGAAAAAGGAAAACTGCGGATATGACGCCGTTGTTCTTGGCCTTGACGATTTAAAGCCGTCAAAGGTCAGCAAGCCGTACGCCGGACAGTTTACAGAGAACGTTACTCCCAAAAGAACATTGAAAGAGTTCCGCGATTTTGAAGGCGAAGTTAAGATTGGCGACCAAATCGGCGTCGAGCTTTTTGAAAAGACTCGCTTTCTTGATGTCACAGCCACTTCCAAAGGAAAGGGCTTCCAGGGCGTAATGAAGAGATGGGGCTTCCACGGAGGCCGCGCCACTCACGGTTCAAAATTCCACAGAGAGCCGGGCGGAACAGGCGAATGCACCACTCCAGGACACAGCTTCAAGAACATCAAGTTGCCTGGACGCATGGGCACAGAGCGCGTTACGGTTCAGAACCTCAAGATCGTAAAAATCGATCCTGAACTCAAGGTTATCATGGTTCGCGGGGCTGTCCCCGGGAATAAAAACTGCACGCTGATCGTCAAGTCCGCGGTTAAGAAATAAGGCGGAGGAAAAGATTTATGGAAAAGAAAGTCTATTCAACCGATGGAAAAGAGCTGCGTACAATTTCACTCGACGATAAAGTATTCG
>JAFZLA010000084.1 GCA_017551705.1 Treponema sp. | reverse complement strand
CGGCTCAATCTTTTCCGCTTTAAAGGCCTTCATCGTCGGAACTATTTTTCCTTTGTAATAAACTTTTCGCTGGCCCATAATTACGGCGGCCACGTAACTTAACGGAGTTAAGTCACCGCTCGCGCCAACGGAGCCCAACTGTGGAATGACAGGAATCACATCCTTGTTCAAAAGCTCGAGCATTTTGCGCGCGAGCTCCGGCCGGATGGCCGAGTGTCCGCCTTTTACGTTTCCGTTGAGCCTGCAAACCAAAACGGCGCGGCCTGTCTCATGGTCAAAATTTTTTCCAAGTCCGATTCCATGGTAGGCAACAATCGTTCGCTGCAACTCGCCAGCTTTTTCAACGCTGATTTGCTTGTAGCAGCTGTCACCAAAGTCGGTGGTCACGCCGTAAGTGGGCACGCCGGTTGAGATGTAGCCCATCAAAAATTTGCGGGATTTTTCCAAGCGCTCCCAAAATTTTTTGTCCGTGGGAAGCGCGGCCTTTTGATTTTTTAGCGCGACTTCGTTTACGTCTTCGATTGTGAGCGAGTCGCCGTCAACTTTTACCATAGTAAAAGATAATTTAGCGCGGTTTGAAGAATGTTTCAAGACAAAATTGCCCGCTCGATGGCGGGCAATGATAGCAGTTCAGACGGGCAAACGCGTTATTGAACAACTTCAACCGTGAGTCTCAAGTTAGAAATCGTGATTGTATTTTCGCTTTTGGCCGCGTCCATGCTCAACTCAAAAATGCTCATGTCGGACATGGGAATATCTTTTTCAAGCGTAATTGTTCCAGAATAATTAATTTCGGTGACACCCGAATTGCAAATTCTTTGTCTTTGGATAAAATCCCAGTTGTCGATTTTTCCATCGTACAAATTCAAGTCCATGTATTCCAAGGGCGCGCTCGCGGTTCCAGTCACGCCAAGCTTAATCTTTGTTCCCTTTGGAATTATCTTTGACTGGCCCCATACTTTTGCAGGCGGAACAAAAAGCTCAAAGCCGCTCGCCTTCTTTTCCCAAGGAACGCGCGGCAAAGAAGTCTTGTCCAAGTGGAACGATGTCTTGTGAACGGTCCCCAACGGAGTCGCAAGTTCGCTTGCATCAAGCGCGACGATTCTTGCCTCCACGGAAAAACCGCTTAGAGTAAGTTCCTCGTCGCCATATTTTGAATCATAAGAAAAAGTAATGTGCCCCTTGCTTGTAGTCTCGATGGCGTTTGTCAGGACAATCCTAATTTTGTCAGCGAATTTTCCGCCCGCCTTAAAGCCTCTTCCGCCTGTGGGCACAATTGGAACTGCGGGGTTCGCGTCTTTCCAATTATTTGTTCCGTTTGAAAAAACACAGCGGAATTCTGGAATGTTTTTGTTCGCTACGCCGGTAAACGTCAAGTCGATTACCGCGCCCGCCGGAATTGTTTTGTTCACTCCAAAAATTTTTCTCAACGGAATCGAATTCGTAAAGTTGTGGGCTCCGGTCTTTTTGTTATAAATGTTCTTGGCAAATTTCATAGAATCGATATGTTCGGAGGCCTCAAAATCTTCCTCGATTTCTTCTGGTCCTCCGGTCTCTGTGTCTTCTTCGGTGTCCTCTTCTGTGATTTCATCTTCTTGGGAAATTTCTTGCGCGGACTCTTCATTGGCTGCGTTTGCGGAAATCTTGTCAGGTTGAACAGATTTTGAAACATCGGCGCTCTTCACAGAATTGGACGCCTCTTTTTGGACGCCCGAATTTTCGACAGGCGCTTCCACTTTTGCCATTGCCTTCTTTTCATCTTTTTCTTGGCGCTCTTCTTGGACGAGCGCGACATTCAAGACGGCTTGCTCGCCCGCGCTTAAAATTTCAATTTCTTCTTGAACATTTCTTTTCTTTGGCTGTTTTATGTCGTCAATTTGGACTTGGCCTTCAAGAACTTCTATCACCGCCTCTTGCGGCGCCTTTTGCTCTGTTTTTGATATTGCAATTTTAACTTTTGAATTTGACGAGGTAGAAATTTTCTTTTTGCCAACTCTCGCAGTCACGTCGCTTTGGCCCGCACCGCTTGAAAGCAAAATTTCTCCGCCAATAAATTCTATCGCCTTTTCTTTTTTGTTGTCAAAAATTTGAATCAAGGAATTTTCGTTGAGTTGAATTTTTGCGTCGGAATTTTCAAAGTTGGCGAATACCGCTGAGTCTCCCGCAGTGCGAATTTTGTCTCCATTGTAAACTGGGCTTTGGTTGTTCATCTTTTCCCAAATGTCGTTGTCGATAAATTTGCGCTGAACGACATTCCGCTTAAAAGAAATTATGGCCACAGTCCGCTCATTGTTTTTTAGACTGAACGAATTGATGTCCTTGTAATAAAGGCCAAGGGCGGCGGCGGCGCCAATCGAGCAAAAAACAAATATGAACCAGTCGGCCTTTTTAAGCTTGTATCTTGTACTTTTTTTCTTCGTCATCCGTGTTCACCTTTGACAAGTCTGGAGCCGTGGTTCCTATAATCGTCCGCACTTCCTCTATCGTTGAAGGATGGTCTTTTCCGACAAGGTTTATCACCGCGAACATTTTTATCGCGTCGGTCTTTCCCTTTACGTGGACTCCTGGCATTTCTTGGACAATCACCTTGTCCTTGATGAGGTTGTAAGTGTTTTCAGTAATCAAGACGTCGGTGGCAAATGGCTTGTTCAAGGCCTCGGTGCGGCTGGCCAAGTTGACTGCGTCGCCGATTACCGTGTATTCCATCCTTTCGTTAGAACCGATTTGCCCCGCGACCACAGGGCCGGAATTAATTCCGCAGCCGATTTTGACTGGAGGCAAGCCGCGCTCCTTTCGCTCTTTGTTAAAATTGAACAATGAAACTCTCATCATGAGCGCGGCGGTAACTGCGTTGAGCGCGTCTTGCTCGGGGCTTCCGGCAGATTCGGGCGCGCCCCAAACGGCCATGATAGCGTCGCCGATGTATTTGTCAACGACGCCGTTAGTTTTGTTGACGCACTCGACCATGCGGGTCATGTAGGCGTTCAAAAATTCTACGACCTCTTTTGGCTGCATCGTTTCGCTCATCGCGGTAAAGGAGCGGATGTCGCTAAAGAAAATTGTGGCGACGCGGTTCTCTCCGCCAAGCGCAAGTTCGCCGCTGGCAGCCTTTTGCGCGATTGTCTTGTTGGTAAATTTGCTGAACGAAATCATAAGCTTTTCGCGCTCGGCCAAGCCCTTTCCCATTTGCACGAACGAAGAAGTCAAAAGACCGATTTCATCCTGCGTGCGCGGCTCGATGTCCAGCGCAAATTCTCCGCGCTCGATTTTTGCGGATGCGTCAACCAAATCGGCGATTGGGTTTGTTATGTTGTTGCTGAAAATTCTAATGGCGATAATCGCGATGAACAAAACGGCGAGCGAGAACAAAATTATGCGGTATGTCGTTTTGTTTATGACGGCAAAGACGGAATTTTCGGAAACGCTCGTGATGACAAAGAGATTGTCTTTTGTTCTGTGGACGGAAATGAATTTTCTTCCTTGCTCCGTTTCCACCAAGCTTTGCGTGTTGTCCGCGCCCGAGCCGCTCTTTATGCTGTCAATCAAAGACTGCGCGGCGGAATAGCTTGCGTCCTCGCTTTCGTAGTCGGGATTTATTAGGATGCGGGAGTTTTGGTCAACCAAAATCGTCGCGTTGTTGGCGCCGCTGCTCATAAGCTCGGCCAAAGATTGGGTGTCCAAGCCAACCGTCGCGGCCTTTTGAGCGTTTGCAGGCCCGTACTTGTATGTAAAAACGATTGAATCAAGCCCCAGCGCTTGCTTGGCGTTAAAATATTGGACCGTCTCGCCGCCGGCTTTTTCTTTTGGCAAGCCGTCCACTTTTTTTTGGGAAATTTCCTTTCCCTTGAACGCAGGGTTCACCTTAAAGCCAGTGTCGGGGCTGAGAATGAAAATCACGTCGGCGTTGACCCTAAAAAAGTCGTCCAGCAAGGCCGCGGCGGCTTTTTGCGTCTTGTCGCCGCCAAGCTTCAACTTTGAGATTGCGTCAAAAAGAACGTAAGAATTTTTTTGAACGTTTGAAAATGCAAGTTGGACAGTCTCGGCAGTCCTGGCGTTGATTGTATGGTTGTTTTCCTCCGCCTTGCGCTTGTCGTCTCCGCGCACAAGGGTGGAAACAAGAAAGGTCGTCAACCCCAAGACCAACATGATTAGGACCGAAAACAGCAAAATGTGCTTAAGCGCTATTGGATATTTGATTTTATGTTCCACGTTATTCTCCGTCTTCCATTATAAACCGATAAAGAGTGGTTTGCAAGGAATTTTTTCTTGACAAATCAAATATCCCATAATACAATTTTTTTAATATATACATAAGTTTGGAGGAATTTATGAAAAAAGCAGGACGGGTTTTGTTTTGCGCCGCTTTCGCTCTTTTTATGGCATCTGGAGTTTTTGCGGCGAGGAACGCAAAGGCCAAGGGGCCTAAAGAGCTGTGGGTTTCAAAAGACAAGAATGGAACTCTTTTGACCGCTGACGGCGGCGGTTGGGCAAATTTGAACATGGACGAAGAGATTGACCTTGAAGGTTACAGGTTCGTTCAGATTGAATGTTCCAGCCCTGACGGAAAAAAGTTCGCGCGCGTTGGCGTTGACTTTTCTTTCACCCCGGAAAAGGACGAAAATTTTGACTGGGACAATTCGGCTAGAATCTACATTTACAACATCGGAAAGAAGCTGGCCTTGTACCAAGGAAATGTCTTTGGAGACAAGCAGCGCTACGACGCATGGGAGAACGGAAAGCAAATTTTCAGGACGCCAGAAGCCCTTGTTTTTGACAGGCTCACCATCCATGCGGAAGACGAAAACTACAAAGCCGTTCCAGGCGTGAAATTTTACATCAAAAAAATTGTGGCCACAAACGATCCGATTGGCCAAACCTACACGCTCGACCTTAGCAAAAAGCGCTTTTTCGCCTTGGCCCAAAAGAATGTTTGGGACGACGGAAGCGTTCACTATTGTTACAACGAGGATCTTGGCAAAGAATTTGGAACCGTTCCCAATGTCGGCGACGTGGTTCAAATTAAAATAAAGGGAACAAACGCATTTGACTTGGGCGTTTGGAGAGCCTACGCGTTTGACTGGGACGAGTCTTACGGCTGGCATCAAATTACGAACGACAGCTTGTACCAACCCGCATTGAAGAAGGGGCAAAAAATTGACAGGACGATTGATCTTGTAATCATGCAGCCCGGCCAAAAGGCTTATTTGGAACTGACCAGCTTCGAAGGCGAGACAACCGGCCCCTATCTCATTTATTCGGGCAAATAAGACTGAGAGGAGAAGATTATGAAAAAGAATAAAATTTTATTTTGCGCGCTTGGCCTTTTTGCGATGGCTGCGGCGCTTTACGCGGCTCCCAAAACAAAGGACATTTACGTTTCGCCAGACGCCAACGGAACGCTTTTGACGACTGACGACAAAGGCCTTGCCTATTTGGAATTGGACAAGCCCGTTGACTTTAGCGGCTACAAGTATGTCACCTACGAATGTTCCAGCCCCGACGGAAAAAAGATAACCTATCTTTACATAAACACTTACTACGGCGAAGATGACGGAGACAGCCACGCGCCCAAAAGCAGCACGGTTTGCATTCCCTCCATTTCAAAAAACATTGAGGCCTATCAAACTTATGTTTACGGCGCCGTCAACAAATATTACGACTACTCCAACATTGACGGAAGGTGCGACATGCGAGTCGCCGACAAAACGCTTTGCGAGCGCATAGGCGTCGCCGTAGCGGACAAGGACTGGAACTGGATTCCGGGCATAAAGATTTACATTAAAAAAATCACCGCCACCAACAGCCCTATCGGAAAAACCTGCCAAGTGGATTTGTCCAAGGCGCGCTTTGCCGCGGGCACTGACTGGGAAAAAGACTGGGGCTGCTTCGTTCCCCTTGACGACCTTGTTGCCGCGCTTCCCAAAAAAGGCGACAGCGTTGTGTTCAACCTAAAGGGAAACAATGTCTATGGCGTAAAAGGCCTTGTGCTGAGCATTATAGAAGTAAACCCGGACGCGGCTTCATACAACCCCGTGGCGCAGTCAGTCCAAGTAGGAGACCTTCCTGCCGGCCCTATTGATGTGCCTGTAGAATTTGTTGTAGGAAAAACCGCTTCAAAACTTTCAATTACCGTTTCGGCCTACAAGGACGACAACGACGGTCCCTTCTTGATTTTGTTTGAATAAAAGATTGCCGCTTCAAGCGCGGCAATGACACCGTGTCATGTTTGGGCTTGACCCCAACATCTTTTTACAAAAACTTCACTCTGTAAACTTTGGAGCCCCGCTCGGGGTTCCAAAGTTTTTTTCTTTCCGCTGGAATTGAATCTATGCTGTCGGGCTTAAAGCCCAGCTTTTCAAAAAAGTCGGCGGTTTGCGTTGTCATTACAAAAACGCTTTTGGCTTTTTGCGCGCGCGCCTTGTCAAGCAAGAAGTTTATGAGCTTGGGGCCCACTCCCATGTTGCCGTAAGAAGGGTCGACGGCCACCGCGCAAATCTCGGCTTGCGTCAAATCGCCGTAAAACTTTAGCGCGGCGCAGGCGTGGATTCCTCCGTCAACATTGTAGACGATGTAGTTGTCCAACTGTTCCTTAAGCTGCGCTTCGGTGCGGGCAAGCAAAATTCCTTTTTGAACAAAGGGGCTCATCAACGAAAGGACGCTTGGAATGTCCTGCGCCTGCATCGCGCGCAAGTCGCCGTAGCCGTTGTTGTAGACCATCGTTCCGCTTCCGATGCCGCTGAAAATTTCGCAAGGCAAAATTCCGTCCAAGTTTCCGTCAAGAATGTGGACGCGCTGAACTCCGTTCTTGCAGGCGGTCTGGGCCAGTTCCAAAAGCGGCAAGAGCCGCGCCTTTTGGTCTTGCGCCGCGGACTTTTGGTCTTGCAAGCAATTTTGGTCCGCGTTCATTTTTAGTATTTGTTCCGCCTCGCCCAAAGTCATCGCGGGAATATTTCCGTCGTCGCTAAGATGAACGGTGTCAGGCAGCGCGAAGCCGTCGCGAGAAAATTTTGGATTTGGCAAAATGTAAAAGAGCTTTTGCGCCTTTAAGTGGCTTGCGATCTGCTCGGCCAGTTGCGCGCTTGAGATGTTGTAGGGCTTTCCCAAATCGTTCCAGCCGATGCAAGGAAAAATCGGAATGAAGCCGTCGTCCAGAGTTTGCTCGATGACGTCAATTTTTAGCTTGTCGATTTCGCCGGCCGTTCCGTAATCGATTCCGTCTACGACGCCCTTTCCGCGCGCCTTGACCCAGTTTCCGATTACCGCCGTGCGGTTCTCTCCGGCAAAATGGTTCATTATCGTGTTGGCAACGTCAAGCGCGGCGGTCTTGATTAGCGGCATGGCGCTCTCCGGCGCGACGCGCGAGCCGTTTTGGATTTTCCATTCGATTTTGGCGTCGTCCAAAATTTTGTTGATTTGCTTTCGGGCGCCGGGGGCCACAATCACTTTTAGGCCGGCTTGGTGAATCAACGCAATGTCGTGAATCAAGCTTGGCAAAAGGCTAGAGTCAATTATTTGGTCGTCGATGTGAATCACCGCCAGCGCGTCCTTAAACACTTTTATATAGTTGATTACGTCGCGAATTCTTCTGGCGCTTTCCGCTAAATTTTCCATTTGCCTCAATTTTTCACTTTTTAGGACTATTGTCAACAGGGCAAGCGGATAATAAGTAAACCAAAACGCTCTCGGGAGAATCGAACGGCCTTTCTCGCGGTTGCGTCTTTTGGGGCGTAACAGCAGGATTAACGCGCAAAGCGAGCGGCCGTCCGCATTCTCCCTACGCGTTTTAATTGCTTCTTATCCGTTTGCATATAAATCAGTTCGTTTTTTTGAAACCATTGACTTTTTTAATGGAATGATTATACTTTCCTTATGGAAACTAAAAAGCAGTACCTATCCGTTGAAGATTTGTCCCTTAGTTTAAATTGTACTCCTCAATACACAAGGAAACTTATAAGGGATGGAAAAATTCCTGCCGAGCAAGTTGGAAAAACTTGGGTAATCAATCCTAGTGTTTTATCAGACAAAGAAACCATGTTTAAATTAAGCAAAGATGTTCCTGATCAAATTCGTAAAGACTCAAAAATTCCTAAGATTGTAGCATTAAGTTTTTTTTCTGGTGCAATGGGGTTAGACTATGGAATTGAAAAAGCAGGAATTCATCCACTTTTGACTTCAGAAATTGAATCTAATGCTAGAAAAACCATTTTGTTGAACCGTCCAAATATTGGACTTATAGGTGATATAAACAATTATTCAGCTAGTGAAATAAGAAAATTTGCAAACATTTCTGAAACGCAAGAAATTGATTTGGTAATTGGAGGCCCTCCATGCCAAGCTTTTAGTACAGCTGGACAAAGAAAAGGATTTCAAGATAAACGTGGAAATGTATTCCTAACTTTTATAGATAGAATACTTGAACTTCGTCCTAAATTTGCAGTTATTGAAAATGTTAGAGGAATTTTATCAGCTCCATTTGAGAGCGAAGAAATAGAAAAACATTTCGGATTTGCTCCAAAAACTCCTGAAGAAAAAAAAGGTGGAGCATTGCTTTATATTTTGAAGAAATTAGAGGACGGTGGATATACCGTAACTTTCAATTTGTACAATGCAGCAAATTATGGTGCCCCACAAAAACGTGAACGCGTTGTCTTTTTTTGTTCACGAGACGGGAAAAAAGTTCCATATCTGCCACCAACAAATGATGAATTTGGAAATTTTGGTTTGCCAAAATGGAGAACAGTTAGAGAAGTTATTTCTGACTTGAAAGAATCGGAACAAACAGCAATGACTTTCTCGGAAAAGCGATTAAAGTATTTTAGACTCTTAAAAGCTGGTCAATATTGGAAAGACTTGCCTCAAGAATTACATTATGAAGCTATGGGTGAAAAATTAAAACTTGGAGGCGGTAAAACAGGTTTTTTCCGTCGTGTTGGTTGGGATTCTCCTTCTCCAACTTTAGTTACAGACCCTACAATGCCAGCTACAGATTTATGCCATCCGAACAAAGATAGACCTTTGAGCATTCAAGAATATGCCAGAATTCAGGAATTCCCTGACGATTGGAAATTTTTTGGAGAAATGAAAGATATTTATAAACAAATAGGAAATGCTGTTCCTATAAGTTTAGGTTTTGCCATAGGAAAACAAATTGTAAAACTAATTACAAACAAACCTTTAGTTTTACCACCAGATAATTTCCCATTTTCTCGTTATAATTATACAAATGATGTTTCCATTAAAAGTCTTATAAATAAAAGAAATAAAAAGATTCAAAAACCTGATTAAAGTGTTTTCACTAAAAAGAAAAGGCGTGAAAAGTGATTCTCACGCCTTTTCTTTTTATATTAGAAATTTTCAAGGCTTATATGTTGTTTTAAATAATTTTCCACAAATTTTTTAAATCCTTCTTCTGAAAGATTCATTCCTTTCATTGGCTCTGGAACTTCATCCCACATAGTTTCACCAGTTCGAGCTTCAGTTCGATACCATTTATGAATCGAAGTTCCTTTTCTGATTTGACTGCTTGAAGAGTTTTCTGTATTGCTTCTATTTTTTATTTGTAATTCAAACCAAACCCCATTATCGTACTTTATAAAATCAATTGCCTTTACAAAATTACCACAACACCAAGCCCATCCTTTTTCTCTTAGAACTGAATCTAAGTATCTTTCCAAAAGGGCTCCAACAGCGTTTTCTGATGCCATTGATTCCAAATGTGTTATTTTTATTTTTTCAGTTTCTTTCTTTGAGTGATTGAACACAATTTCCATTATAAAACTCACCATTTCGTCTGGTACGGTTTGTGGTAATTTGGGAACTGTAGGCGAATGAAAACCATTAAAATACGATACAGCTAATTGTTCTATTCCTTCTTTTGTGCTTACATTTGGAATATTACTCTTTGAACGAATTGAAAGATTTTCTGGAAATTGATTCAAATATTTAATAACCGTAATAAAAGCATCACGCAATGATTGTTCTATATCATAGCATGGGTTTATTTCATCAAGCACTTCATTACAAATTTTCTCAATATTCATTTTATACCACCTCATTTATAAATCGGTATATTTTTACATCTCTTAACTATGTACCTTATTGAATCGTAAAAATACCCGCCCGCGCCTTCGCGCCGCTTTTTTAATAGTTTTCAATTGCGTTTGTCCAGGGCAAACGGAAGGGAAACAATTAAAAACGCGTAGGGAGAAGGCGAACGGCCGCTCGCTTTGCGCGTTAATCCTGCTGTTACGCCCCATAAGACGCAACCGCGAGAAAGGCCGTTCGATTCTCCCGAGAGCGTTTTGGCTTGCTTATAATCCGTTTGCCTTGGACAAAGAAAATTGAAATTCTTTTAAAAAATATATTGACAAAAACGTTTGAGCGCTGTATAAATAAATTATCCTATATTCCTAGCGTAATACTAGGTTATTATTTTTAGCAAGGAGATTTATTATGGCAGACATTAAACAAAGCGCGTTGGAACTGATTGGAAAGACACCCCTTTTGCAGTTGAACTCTTATTCCAAAAAAGCCGGAATCAAGGACGCGACAATTCTCGCGAAGCTTGAATATTTGAATCCCGCTGGAAGCGTAAAAGACAGAATCGCCCTTGCGATGATCGAAGACGCCGAGGCCAAAGGCTTGCTCAAGCCAGGCGCCACAATCATAGAGCCCACATCGGGCAACACAGGAATCGGCTTGGCTGCCGTGGCGGCGGCAAAAGGCTACCACGCCATTTTGACCCTGCCCGACACGATGAGCGTGGAGCGCCGCAATTTGCTCAAAGCCTACGGCGCCGAAATCGTTCTTACCGAAGGAGCCAAGGGCATGAAGGGAGCCATCGAAAAGGCCCAGGAACTCCAAAAAGCCACTCCCGGCTCTTTCATTCCCAGCCAATTTGAAAACTCGGCCAACCCCGCCGCCCACAAAAAGTCAACCGGCCCCGAAATTTGGGAGCAAACTGACGGAAAGGTAGACTATTTTGTCGCTGGCGTAGGAACAGGCGGAACTTTGACAGGCGTTGGCGAATACCTTAAGGAAAAGAACCCCAACGTCAAGATCATCGCCGTGGAGCCGGCCACAAGCCCCGTTCTTTCAAAGGGAACGGCCGGAGTGCACAAAATCCAAGGAATCGGCGCGGGATTCGTTCCTGCCGTCCTTAACACAAAGATTTACGACGAAATCATTCCGATTGAAAACGAAGACGCCTTTGCCGAAGGCCGCGCCTTTGCCCAGAGCGAAGGCATTTTGGTAGGAATTTCCAGCGGCGCCGCCCTTAAGGCTGCAAAAATCCTTGCCGCCCGCCCCGAAAACAAGGGAAAGACAATCGTGGTTCTCTTGCCGGATTCAGGCGACCGCTACCTTTCAACTTCGCTTTTTAGCGGAAACTAATTAAGGCAGCCGCCCGCCCTCGACCGCTCGATGTTTTCTTTTGAGTAAATGCAGCCTCATTGCCAGTATGCCGCGTGAGCGGCAAATAAATATTTCCATTAGCAAAGCGGCTCAAGCAATATTGGTCTGCAAATAGTTTTTTCTAAATCAATTATTTTCTGTTTTTCAAAGAGTATACGCAGCCGCAGTAGTCTTGGCGGTAGAGGCCGTATTCTTTTGAAAGCTCCAGGCTGCGCTTGTAGCCGTTCTTTTTCTTAAAGTCGCTGGGCAGCCAGCGCGGAACTTTGGCGGCGGCGTCTTGGTCTTGCAACGCGTTTTTGTTTGACAACGCGTTTTGTTCGAGGGCGGCTTGCTCCAGGGCGCGGCCGATTTGGTTTATCTTTTGCGCGTCCTTGTGGGGGCTTATGCTTAGCGTCGTGGTGAACCAATCAAAGTTGTTTTGCCGCGCGTATTGGTAGGCCTTTTCCATTCGCAAAAGGTAGCAGCGGCGGCAGCGCTCCCCTCGCTCGGGTTCGGTCTGCAAGTCGTCGCGCTCGGCTTGAACAGCGTCAAAAAATTCCTGCGGATTGTAGGCCGCCTCTTGTAGCGCGACTTTTATGGCCGCCGCCTGCGTTTTGGTCTTGCCATCAGTTTCCGCCGAAGTATTTTGAGCAGTCAAAAATCGCGGCAAAAAGTTTTCCAGTTCGGCAAGACGCCGCGCGTACTCTTCCGCTGGATGAATGTTGGGATTATAATAGTAAATTGTAATGTCAAAATAGCGCGACAAATATTCCAGCGTGTAGCTTGAACAGGGAGCGCAGCAAGCGTGCAGCAAAAGACGGGGCTTTGCGACAGTTCCCAAAAAAGCGGCCGCTCCATTTTGGGGCTTGCTGTCAGTTTTTGTCGCGGCTTCAATTCCGCTCAATATCTCGTCGCACTGCGCCTGAAAATTGTCCATATAAAAGATTATAGCAAAGCCGTTCTTAATTTGCTAGAAGAAAGGCATAGAATAAAATGAAAATTTCTGCTACTATTTGTAAAATTATGGACATGAATTTTAAGTACTGCAGGGTTCAAGGAAAAGAGCTTGCCGCCAACACAAAGGAGCCAAAAGGCGTGTTCAGCATCCTTCACAAAATGGCCGCAGACGGTGTCATGGAGCAAGAAGACGCGGATTTGTTCAAGGAAATCGACGCTTGGTTCGCTGATGTTTTGCCCTGGCCCCCGCAATGCAAAAATCAAGAGAACGTCATCTGCTATTTTAAAACTGAAAACTCCAAAATGATGATGAACATGGTAAGGCCAATGCTTTGGCTCATGGAAAAATACAAACACCCATACTATGTCGTATACACAAATTCCCCGGGAGAAATCGTTTACGAAGACGAATATCAAGTTGCCGTAAAAGCCGGCGACCTTGTAATAGAAGACGTGCAGGCCAGTTGGTCGCCAAAAGAATAGTAGAAAAAAGTTTTAGGGTTATACCCACTAGAACAAATTTTTGATTTGTGATAAAATATCATCTCAGTATGAAAACCGAGCTGATTGATTGCATGACGATACTCAAAAAGGCAAGCGCTTTTCATACAATTTTTATTTGAATTTCTAGGGCGGAATTCTTTTTAAGAGTTCCGCCTTTTTTATATAGGAGCGAAAAATGGCAAAGAGAACAGACATCAACAAAGTTTTGATTATTGGTTCGGGACCGATTGTTATTGGTCAGGCTTGTGAGTTTGACTATTCGGGAACTCAGGCTTGTAAGGCTTTGCGCGAACAGGGATACAAGATTGTATTGGTAAACTCTAACCCGGCGACTATTATGACTGACCCGGTTATGGCGGACGCTACTTATATTGAGCCGCTGAACGTTGAGCGTCTTTCTCAGATTATTGAAAAGGAACGTCCTGACGCCCTCTTGCCTAACCTTGGCGGGCAGACTGGTTTGAACATGGCTATGGAATTGAACAAGGCCGGCGTTTTGGATAAGTACGGTGTTAAGGTTATTGGTGTAAACCTGGACGCTATTGAGCGCGGTGAAGACCGTGAGATTTTTAAGGAAACTATGAAGGGGCTTGGAATCGACACTCCTCGCTCTGGAATCTGTCATACTATTGAAGGCGCTGAAAAGATTGCTGAAGAAATCGGCTTCCCTCTGGTTGTTCGTCCGGCTTACACTATGGGCGGTCAGGGCGGCGGTTTCTGCTACAATGTTGAAGAGCTGCGCACTATCGTTGCTAACGGTCTTGATTTGTCTATGACTCATCAGTGTTTGATTGAAGAGTCTATTCTTGGCTGGGAAGAGCTTGAAGTTGAAGTTGTTCGCGACGCTAAGAATCAGATGATTGCTATCTGTTTTATTGAAAACATTGATGCGGTTGGTGTTCATACTGGTGACTCGTTCTGTTCTGCTCCGTTTATGACTATTGATAAGGAGCTTGAAGAGAGACTTAAGAGAGACGCATTTAAGATTGTTGAGTCGATTGGCGTTATCGGCGGTACTAACGTTCAGTTTGCGCATAATCCTAAAACTGGTCGTGTTGTTATTATTGAGATTAACCCTCGTACTAGCCGTTCGTCTGCGCTTGCTTCGAAGGCTACTGGTTTCCCTATCGCGCTGATTTCTGCAAAGCTTGCCAGCGGTATGACACTCGACGAAATCCCATACTGGCGTGATGGTACTCTTGAAAAGTATACTCCAGGTGGAGCTCCTGACGGAGATTATGTTGTTCTTAAGTTTGCGCGCTGGGCATTTGAAAAGTTCCGCGGTGTAGAAGATTCACTTGGAACTTCTATGAAGGCCGTTGGTGAAGTTATGTCTATTGGCAAGACATTTAAGGAAACTTTCCAGAAGGCTATTCGTGGTTTGGAAAATGGCCGAAGCGGTTTGGGATTTGCTAAGGACTTCAACCGTAAGTCGGCTGATGAGTTGTGCGAAATGTTGAAGACAGCTTCGAGCGAAAGATATTTCCAGTTGTATGAAGCTATCCGTAAGGGTGTTCCTCTTGAGAAGCTCCATGAGATTACATACGTTAAGCAGTACTTCCTTGAACAGATGAAAGAACTTGTTGATCTTGAAGAGGAAATGCTTAAGAACCCTGGACGTGTTCCGGAAGATAAGCTTTTGATTCAGGCTAAGAAAGACGGTTTCAGCGATAAGTATTTGAGCAAGATTTTGAAGGTTGCTGAAAAAGATATTCGTGCTCGTCGTAAGGAACTTGGAATTAAGGAAGCTTGGCTTGCAGTTCCTGTATCTGGCGTTGAAAATGCTAACTACTACTATTCTACCTACAATGCTGAAGACAAATCAGTTGCAACTGACAACAAGAAGAAGATTATGATTTTGGGCGGTGGTCCAAACAGAATTGGTCAGGGTATTGAGTTTGACTACTGCTGCTGTCATGCGGCTATGCAGCTAAAGGAAATGGGCTACGAAACAATCATCGTAAACTGTAACCCAGAAACTGTTTCTACTGACTATGATACTTCGGATAAGCTTT
>JAFZLA010000083.1 GCA_017551705.1 Treponema sp. | reverse complement strand
TTGTTGATCGACGCTTCCCAAGGCTTTGAGTCGCAAACCGTAAGAAATATGTACATGGCGCTTGAGAAAAACCTTACGATCGTTCCTGTAATAAACAAAATCGACCTTCCAAGCGCCGACATCGAGGGCGTAAAAAAACAAATCGACCACGACTTGGGCCTTTTGCCCGAAGAAGCGCAATTGGTCAGCGCCAAGACAGGCCAAGGCATCGACGATTTGATGGAAGCCATCGTGACTCTTTTTCCGCCGCCAAGCGGAGACGTCAAAGCGCCCGCGCAAGCCTTGATTTTTGACTGCCACTACGACGCCTTCCGCGGCGTAATTGTTCACATTCGCGTGATGCAGGGAACGATAAAGGCCGGCGACACGATAAAGATGATGAGCAACGGAACCGAGTACAAGGTCGAGAACATAGGCGTCTTTAAAATCAAGTACGAGGACACCGGCTATTTGGAAGCTGGAGACGTAGGCTACATCATCGCGGGAATCAAGACCGTCCAGGACGTCAAAGTCGGCGACACGATTACCTTGTCGGCCAATCCCGCCGCAGAGCCCCTTCCTGGATTTAAAGAAGTGAAGCCCGTCGTTTATTCTTCGATTTATCCCCTTGACTCAAACGACTACGAGGAATTGCGGGACAGCATGGAAAAGTTGCGCCTTAACGACGCCAGCTTGGTTTACGAAAAGGACAATTCAATCGCGCTTGGAAACGGCTTTAGATGCGGCTTTTTGGGTCTCTTGCACTTGGAAATCATTGAGGAGCGTTTGGAGCGCGACTTTAACCAAAGCGTGATTTTTACCGCGCCCAGCGTCCGTTACAAAATAACCCTGTCTAACGGCGAGGAGACTTTTATCGACAATCCCTCGGAATATCCCGAAGGAAAAATCAGGGCCGCTGAAGAGCCTTACATCAAGGCTTCGATCATCACGCCCGGAGAATACATCGGACAAATCATGGCCTTGTGCAACGAAAAGCGCGGCGTCCAAACCAACATGCAGTACCTTGACGAAAAGCGCGCCGAGCTTAGTTACGAAATGCCTTTGTCGGAAGTTCTCTTTGACTTTTACGACAGGCTAAAGAGCTACAGCCGCGGCTACGCCAGCTTTGACTACGAGGTCATAGGCTACAAGCCAACCGAGCTTGTCAAGCTTGACATTTTGCTCAACGGAAAGAGCGTCGACGCCTTGAGCCAATTGTGCTTTAAGGACAACGCCTCGCTGCAAGCCCACAAGGTTTGCCATAGGCTTAAGGGAGAGATTTCCCGCCAGCAATTTAAGGTTGCCATCCAGGGCGCGATTGGAAGCCAAATCATCGCCCGCGAAACCGTCAACCCTGTCCGAAAGGACGTTCTTGCAAAATGCTACGGCGGCGACATCACCAGAAAAAGAAAGCTTTTGGAAAAGCAAAAAGAGGGCAAAAAGCGTATGAAGATGATTGGCGATGTGGAGCTGCCGCAGTCGGCCTTCCTTGCCGTGCTTAAGTCCGACGAAGACGACCCCAGCTAAGATTGGGCTGAAAGAAAACTTTTTGCAAGCCTAAGACTGGGCGGCGGCCAATGCCGTTTCTATGTCCTTGGCAAAGAAATCGATTTGGCTTCGGACCCGCGTCAAAAAGCTGCGCTCAAGGCTGGGCTCCGTTCCGTCAGGAAAGTGCAAGTAAAGGTATTCGCGGCCTAAAAGCGCGCGCGATATTTGCTCGTCAAGCGTAATTGATTTGTCCCGCGCCTCTGACTTATCTCCGTTAGAAAGCAAGTCTGCCAGCGCGCGCAAGCCGGCCAACTCTCCGCGCAAAAAATCGCGGGCGTTTTGGACGCAACTGGAATCGTTTGCAAGCCCAGAATCGTTTGAGACGGCGTCCAAATTGCTGTTAGCGCATGGATTGCTTGCAAGGCTTAAATCGGTTGAGGCCGCCGCCTCCATATCCCAAAGCGTTTTTCTTTTTAAGCCCAAGTCCAAGCCGCTTTTTCCCAAATCAAAAAGATTTTGCGCCTTTGCAAAGAATTGCTTAAAGAGCGCCGCGTAGCCCAAAAGGTTTTTTGTGGACCAGGCCGGCCTGCCGTCTTTTCCCAAAATTTTTTCGCTTCCCAATCCAAAAGCCGCCGCGAAATTGGAGGAAGGGCGCAGACGGTTGGAGTTGATGTAAAGGGCCTTGCTTTGCGCGCTTTCCAAAGCGTGCGTTCTTCCTGCGCTAAACGAAAAGTCCAAGCCCAAGACGCAAACCGGAACGCTTGGGTCTTTTCTTAAAAGCAAGGCTAGATATGTTGCGGTAAGGCCTATCGAGCCGAGCGGCGGCGCGATTTTGGGCAGGAGTCCGTTTTTGGCTAGACGGTCCAAAAAGTTGTTTTTGTCGAATTGGCTAAAATAAAAGGCGCGGTTTTTGTCAAAGCGGCGGGGAAGATTTGCGCGAGAGGTAAGGTCGAACAAAAAGAGCGGACCGCAATCTTGGTCCTGACAAAAATTTTTGTCCGCCGCGCGCTCTTTTGGCTTGCGCGCCTTTGTCATTTGCGCCGCGCCTTTTAGGCCGATGTAGGCTTTTTCGATTGCCCATTGGCTTTCTGTGGCGGCGATCGCGTCGATTTTTATGCCGGCGCTTGTCAGGGCGGGAACGGCCGCGTCCACAGCAAGAACAAAGAAGCGCCCGTTAATGGCGGCCGCTTTTGTTAGTTCGTCAAGGCTTTCTCCGGCGCCGCAAACCAATATAGGCTTTTGGACGGTCCTCTCAAACGCTTCAAAGGCAGGGCTGGCCGCCGCAGGAATCAAATTCTTAAAAAGATTTTTGCTGTAAAGGCGGCCAAGGCGGACCAAGGTCAAGCGGTTTTTCCAAAAGGCCGCGACGATGTTTTGCGCGCATTCAAAAAAGTTTTTGTAAAAATCCGGCTCAAGCGAGGCGCCCGCGCTTAGGTCAAGCCTTATGACGCGGCGAAACTTTTTTTGAGCGTTTCCAAAAAATTCGTCAAGGCCGGCCGGAGTGTTTTTGTCTAAGTCAAGCAGAGTCGCGGCCAATTTTTGGTCCTGCATGGCCTTTTGGGCAAAGGCATGGAGAGCTGGATCCGCCTCAACGCACAAAATTTCTGAACCAGACGCGCGGCATTTTTCTTGCAATTCCGCAAAGCCGTAAAAGAGGGCCGGCGAAAAGGCTAGGACCAAAGTTCCTGGCAAAAGGCTTAAATTTTGAACCGCTTGAAGAATGTTTTTTTGTGGATTGTATTTTGAATAAAGAAAACGGTTTTTGTATTGAAGGGTAAAGGTCGCTCCCTCCGATTGCGCGGAAGAAGCGGCCTCCACTAAAACAGGCTCGTTGTCAGCCATGAAAATTACTGCTTTTCACCTGTAAAAACAGCCATGAACTCGGCTGAGTTTGACTTGATCTTTGGGCTGTTTTGAATCGCTGAGTTAACTACGACTGAGTCGGCGTTGGCGATTTCGGGTCCGATAAGGCGGGCCGCGTCTTCGGCAGCCGTTCCGCCTTGGCCAACTTCGACGCAGCGCAAAACAACGACATTGTCTGTTGAAGAAAGCACGAGCGGGGCGGAAATTTCGCCCTTGTTCAACTTGAAAGCGGCTTTAAGGAAGGCTTCATTTATAGAGGCTCCCTTTAGGGCTTCTTTGTCTTCCAAGGCGGATCTTCCGATCAATGTTTGATTGTTCCAGTTGAGCGCGAACGATGGAGTTGTGTCT
Organism: Treponema sp.; assembly: GCA_017551705.1. Taxonomy (GTDB): domain Bacteria; phylum Spirochaetota; class Spirochaetia; order Treponematales; family Treponemataceae; genus Treponema_D. The sequence continues at coordinate 29,968 of JAFZLA010000083.1, read as the reverse complement.
TTTGTGATTTCGAACTTTCTGCACGCTTCGTTGAAGCCGTTGGCGGCGGCGGCCGCAATAAAGTCGTTGGCCTTTGCTGTGTAGTAGTCTTGAACAAAGCCTTTTTCGTTGGCAAAGAGGTATGTCTTTGCGGCCTGGAAGTCTTCGTCGTTGTCAACGTCAATCTTAGCGCTGTCGCCCAGGCATTTGAAAATGGCCCAAGAAGAGTTCAACTCTACTGGAGCGGAAACGGCGTCTTTTGCAAGCGATGTGATTTCTGAAACCTGCTCCTTGTTCTTGAAGAGGGTTTCGATTTGATAGGCGCGGTTCTGTGAGATTTTTCCGTTCTCTGTGTCGCCGGCGATTTTTGTAGAGTATGAGGTGACGGCGTCTTCGAAAGTTATCTCCGAGTTGTTGATTCTCTTGAGAACGTCCTTGGCCTTGGCTTCGTCGTTCACTGTGATTACGCAGAGATCATATTTTGCCAACTTGTCGGCGTTCTTTTGCGCGAAATTCTTTATCTCTTGGTCGGGAAGAGTTTTCATGCTGAAAGCGGCGTATTCAAACTCGCGGACATCGCTTCCCATTTTGCGGATAAATTCCAATTCAGCCGAAGAAGTCTTAAGGCCGTACAACTTTGTTTCTTTTACAGAAGAGAAGGAGCCAAAGAGGTCTTCGTAAGAACGACCGGCGTCAAGAGCTTTGACAACTTGCTCTTGGTTTTTGCGCTTTGTGTCGTCGCTTGTGGCATTGTAAAGGGCTTGCGAGAACTCTCCGCTTTCGTTGTAAAACTGGTTGATAAGGGCGCGGTCGACGGCAGTGTCCGGCGCAATCCAGCCGCTTTTGGCGGTCAAGTCGCGAAGGGCCATCGGGCCGACAACTTGGTTGAAGGCTTGGCTAAAAGCCATTGAGTAGAAGAAGGAGGCGTAGTCGCCGTTAAAGCTGTAGCCCTGCTGTTCCATTCTCTGTACGGCCTGCATCGCAAGCGAGTGGAATTCCGTTCCTTCCTCAAACTTGATGGGAACTCCGTCGTAGCTTCCGTAAGCGGGCAAGCGGTTTGCGCTTGTTCCTCCGGCAAGAGCTGGAACCAAAACAAAAATAAAGGCGGCGATGAGCAAAATGACAATGCCGCCGATGCTGTAAAGACCTTTTTTCATAAAAGACACCTTAAAATTTTGAGTAAAGTTTGCTATATATTATAGTATAAAAAAACGCCCGCGTCAAGAGCCGCGGGCGCGCCAATGTGTCATGTTCGGGCTTGACCCGGACATCTTTTTTACTTGTTCAAATATTCAAGAACCAATTGGCCCATTTTTTTTGTGCCGACGAGCTTTCCGGAGGCCTTGAGCTCGTCGCGCTTGTCGCCGGCGATGTCGCCCGTTCTCCAGCCGTCGTCCAAGACTTTGGCCACGGCGTTTTCGATGGCCTTGGCTTCTTCTTCCAGCTTAAAGTCAAAGCGGAGGAGCATGGCCGCGCTGAGAATTGTGGCCAAGGGGTTGGCCAAGTCTTTTCCCGCGATGTCGGGGGCCGATCCGTGGATGGGCTCGTAAAGTCCGGGGCCTGTTCCGTCGCCGATGCTGGCCGAGGCCAACATTCCGATGGAGCCGGTTACTTGCGCGGCCTCGTCGGTCAGAATGTCGCCGAACATGTTGCTTGTGGCGATTACGTCAAACTGGCGGGGATTTTTTACCATTTGCATGGCGGCGTTGTCGATGTACATAAAGTCAAGCGCGATGTCCTGGTATTCCTTGTGGACTTCTTCGGCGACCTTGCGCCACAAGCGGCTTGAGTTGAGGATGTTGGCCTTGTCTACGACAGTCAAATGCTTCTTTCGGTTTTTGGCAAAGTTGAAGCCCATGCGGACAATGCGCTCAATCTCGGCCCAAGTGTATTTTTCGGTGTCCCAGGCTGTAAGGCCATCGGCGCTTGTTCCGCGCTCTCCAAAGTAGATTCCGCCCGTCAGCTCGCGGACTACCAAAACGTCGATTCCGTCGCCGGCGATTTCGTCCTTGAGGGGGCAGGCGTCCTTGAGTTGCTTCCACATAACCGCGGGGCGAAGGTTTGCGAACACTTTCATTCCGCCGCGAAGGCCGAGCAAGGCTTTTTCGGGACGAATCTCGGGGGCAACGTCGTCCCACTTGGGGCCGCCAACCGCTCCCAAAAGAGCCGCGTCGCTAGAAAGGGCTATGTCCAATTGTTCTTGGGGAAGGGGGTGGCCAAACTTGTCGATGGCTCCGCCTCCGGCGATTACGTTTTTATAAGTCCATTTGTGGCCAAATTTTTTTGCCACGGCGTCAAGCACGTTGACCGCTTCGGCGACTACGTCGGGACCGATTCCGTCTCCGGGAATCAAGGCGATTGTCTTTTCCATATTGCTACCTCAATAAATACTAAATTTCTTTAAGTATACTGAAAGTCGCTCGCCTTGTCAATCGCGCCGCCTAGACAAGCTTGTTGAAGTGCTTTTCGATGTCCTTTATCAGTTTGTATTCAAAGGAATCGACCAGCGCCATCCACGAGGCTTCCATTACGTCGGAACTGACGCCAACCGTTGACCATGAGTCGATTCCGTCCGAGCTTTCTATCAAGACGCGGACTTTGCTGGCCGTCGCCGCCTTTCCGTCCAGGACGCGGACCTTGTAGTCTGTCAGGCGGATTTTTTCCACCGCGGGATAAAAGCGGGAGAGGGCCTTGCGCAAGGCGATGTCCAAGGCGTTGACAGGACCGTCTCCTTCGCCCGCGGTCACTTCGATTTGGTTGTCAACTTCAACCTTGATTTGGGCCGTGGCGTTGACGCCCTTTTGCGGGCGGGGGTTCACGCCGCTTGTTTGGTAGTAGCAAAGCTTGAAAAAGGGCTGGTATTTTCCCATAATTTTGCGCACGAGCAATTCAAAGGAACCGTCGGCTCCCTCAAACTGGTAGCCTTCAAATTCCAACTCCTTCATCTTGGCCATGATTGTCTTTACAACCGGGTCGTCCTTTGTGATGCTTGGCATGAACTTTTGGATCTTCTTTATCACCATAGAGCGGCCGGCCACTTCGCTCATAAGGAAGACGCGCGCGTTTCCTACGCTCTCCGGCTCCACGTGCTCGTAGGCGCTGGGATTTTTGAGAACCGCGTCGATGTGCATTCCGGCCTTGTGGGCAAAGGCGTTGGCTCCTACATAAGGCATTCCTGGATTAAGGGGAAGGTTGGTGAATTCCGCCACGCGCTTGCAAATCGATGTGAGCGATTTAATGTTGTCGCCGGGAAGGCATTCGTAGCCCATCTTTAATTGCAAGTCGGGAATGATTGTCGAAAGGTTTGCGTTTCCTGTCCGCTCGCCAAAGCCCAAGAGGACTCCCTGCACGTGCGTGGCGCCGGCGCTGACGGCAATCAAGGAGTTGGCCACCGCCAGGCCCGAATCGTTGTGGGTGTGGATTCCGATGGCGCAGGACTTTCCAAATTCTTTTACGACGCGTTCGACGGCCTCCTGCAATTCGTTTGGCATAGCGCCGCCTTTTGTCTCGCAAAGGTTGAGGACTTCGGCGCCGCCTTCCATCGCGGCTTTCAATGTCTTTAGCGCGTATTCGGGATTGTCCTTGTAGCCTGTAAAAAAGTGTTCGGCGTCGTAAATGACGCGCATTTTGTTTGATCGCAAAAATTCGCAGGAGTCTTTTATCATAGCAAGGTTTTCTTGCTCGCTTGTGTGAAGAATTTCTGTCACATGGAAAAGCCATGACTTGCCAAAAATCACCGCCCATTCGGTTCCTGCGGCGACCAAGCTCTGAAGGTTTGCGTCTTCGCTGGGCTTTATGTCCTTGCGGCGGGTGGAGCCAAAGGCGCAAAGCTTTGAGGTTGTGAGCGGAATCTTTTTCATCTCCTGGAAGAATTCCATGTCCTTGGGATTGGAGCCCGGGTTTCCGGCTTCGATAAAGGCCACGCCCAGCTCGTCAAGCGCCTGGCAAACGTGAATTTTGTCCTGGACCGAGTAACTGATTCCTTCGCCCTGCGCTCCGTCGCGCAAAGTTGAGTCCAAAATTTGAATTGTCTTTCCGCTCATTCTTTTCTTTCCTTCCAGTTTGAAGCTTTTGACATGTCGTCAAAAACATCATACACTTTTATTCCGTTAAGGTCAAACTTATAGACGCCGTTTTTGCCGGGGTCGTAGCGGCCTCCGGCAACGACTCCATAAGCCGCCGCGTCGGTTCGTTTTTTGATTGGCTTTTTTGTCCAAGGGTTCACGGGATTTTCTACAATTCCCTCAAAGGCCAAATATGGGGTGTCGGCGTTGGTCATAAAGCGATTGTCCACGGTAAATTCGCGCGGGGCGTTTTGCGCCTTGCCTTGGTTTTTGTCGCCGCTGTCCGTAAAGTCTTTGACCATCAGGAGAGGGTGGTTTTGGTCAAGGTCATAACCTGTTTCTTTGATGACGGGGCCTTGGACAAAAAAGTCCGCCGCTATTCCTCCGCGGCCGGCTCCGTGGTCGGCGACAATTATAATTCGCGTGTTGTCGTAACAGCCGTTTTCTTTTAGAAAGTCAATCCATTTTGCAACTGTTTTGTACAAGGCGATGTTTGACGCAAATTCTTCGTTGTTTTTGCCGTTTGAAAATTTTCCCAAGTTGATGACATTTTTTGAAGGCAAATAGTCAGGCGCCTGCATGCTTATTGTCGTGTGGGTCAGCATGCTTTGCAAAAGAATAAAATTGCCTTTTTGGTTTCCGCCAAAATCTGTTAGATTGGGCAGGTAGTCTAGGACGGAATATCTTGAAATGCATTGAACCAAGTCCGCTTCGTTTTCGTCGCTTGACCACCAGGAGCCTTTTGCATAAATGCTTTCGCGCAAGAACGCGGGCGCTTCCTTGAACAAGGCGAACCACAGAAAATTTCTTTTTATGGTCTTGCTGGTTGCGTTCGCGCTGACATTTTTAGGATGCTCCGAAATCCATTTTGAAGTGTATTTTCCTTCCAAGTTGAGCGGCTTGATTTTTGGGTATGGATCGCAAATTGACATGTCAGGAATCCAAGAGTAATTGGCCCATGACAAGTCCGCCGCTTGGGCGCTAAAATCCGCTTGTTCGGTAAAGACGCGCGGCATCAGCAAAAGGGCCTCGTTGTTTTTTTCTTTTAGCGGAACGGAGGCTCGCGCGTTCATGTTGAGCGGAGTGTATTCGTAGCCGCCGTAAAGGGGCGGGGCGCCCAAAAGGGTGTGGCTGTCATAAGAAAGCGCGTGGCTGTACAAGGTCCAGTCCTTAAAGGCTTCCTTTAAGTCAGGGTAGGCGTCAAAAATCGCTTGCGTGTAAGCGTTTTCGGCGCGGTCGGCCATTATGACCACGACATTTTTTCCTGTTTTGGAAAAATGGAAGACAGGTGTGATGGCGTTTTCTTCTTTTACTTGTCTTGCGGAATACTTGCTTGTTTCGATTTGAATTTTAGCGGCGTTTATCGTTCCGATTGAAACAAACGCGATGAGCGAAATCACACAGGCGTAAAGAAGCGCCTTTTTGAAGAATTTGCAAAGCGCCAAAATCGCCGCGGCTTCCAACAGAAGGACCGCTATGTTCAAGGCTTTAAAGCCGGCTGAATCGGCGACCGCCTTTTCAAAAATCAACACTCTGCTGATGTCGCCGTAGCTTCCGCCAAATACAAAGACGTTTGTCGCAGCCCAAAAGAGAAGGGCCGCGCATGCGAAAGCGAACAAAGTTTGGATTCTTTTTCCGAACAAAAAGTAAACGCAGCAAAACCAAAATGCGAACAAGCCAAGGCTTTGCAAGAAAACTGTGTAGACGTAAAAATTGGGATTTGCGATGTTGTCTATGTCCACAAATTCCAAGACAGACGATGAAATTACATTTGATGGAATGACAAGGCCTGTCATAAGCGCGAGCGAAAAAGCCGAAGTCAAAAAAATCGCGTGCCTGAATTGCTTTTGTTCAATAAAATTTTTGAGCGGATTTTTCAGCGCCCAAGCGGCCGCTTTGACAAGGAGGGGCGTAAAAAAAGTCAAGGCCAAAAGAACCGCCAACGCTGAGCGTTTTGAAATAAGTCCGTTGTGGCGGAACAAAACATAATATATTCCGTAGGCCGCGGCAAGGCTTGCCAAGATGTATAGAACAAAAAGCGGCCGCTTGATTTTATAAAAAATGTTTTTTACAAGGCTAAAGACGTTGTTCATTGTCCAGTAAAGGACCAAGCCCGCTGGCGAATCGTAAAGGATGGCCAAGAAAATCAGGGCCATCGCGTAAATTGGAAGCTTTTCCTTTAGCTTAAAGCCTTTTGTGTAGACGGCGCTTCCGGCGATGTTTATGACAGTCATCGCTATCGGCAAAATGTTTATCGGAAAAGAGCCTAGGTAAAAAAGCGCGTCAGGCTTTCCCATGTCGCGGATAAAGGCGAATGATTGTCCTTGCAGGGCGGGCATGGACGACAAAAAAGAATACGCGGCGATAAAAAATGGAACTTGTATCAAAAGGCCGAACGACGAGCGCAAGGCCATCAAGGGGTGGTAATGATTTTGCTTGTAGAAAGTTGTCAAAATCATGTATTGTTCGTCGCCCTTAAAGGTCTTTTTTATGCGCGCGATGCCGCCTTCCATTTGCTTTTGCTTGTTCCGCTCGATTTGCTGCCATTTTTCGGCCACGATGTAAAGGGGAAGGCACAAGAGGGACACGGCGACGCTGACTCCGATTACGGCAAAGCCTACATTGTCAAAGACTTCGTACACCAGCATGTACGAGGCCTCGATTAGCAGCGTGAGTGGATAAATTATCAGCGTGTACAAAAAGTTTGCCATCGCCTGTTACTTGCCCACACCTATGGAAGACATGTATTCGCGCAAAACGACCGTGAAGCGGTCCATCTCGGCGGGCTTTATGTCGCCCATGTTGGCGATGCGGAAAGTGTCGATGTTGCCGAGCTTTCCGGGGTAAATCGTAAAGCCCTTTGAGCGGGCAAAGTCGTGCAAGTCGTTGAAGTTGTACTTAGGCGTTTCGGGAATCAAAATCGCGGTGATAAAGCGGCTTTGGTATTTGCGGTCCACAAGCATTTTAAGTCCGATGTCGTCCAAGGCCTTGACCAAAATCTCCCAGCAGGCCGAGAAGCGCTCAAAGCGTTTTTGCACGGTCTCAACTTTTGTTTCTATAATCGCTTGGCGCAAGGCGTAGAAGGTTTGGACGGGCGGAGTGAAGCGCGTTTGCTTGGTCTCCAAAAAGTACTTGTACTGGTCGTAAATGTTAAGGTAGTAGTTGCGCATCGGCCAGTCCTTTTGCTTTAAAAGCTCGTCGCGTTTGCAGACCACAAAGCCAACGCCGGCCATTCCGCCGATGTGCTTGTTTGAAGTGCTTGTGGCAAAGTCGATTCCAAGGCTTCCAAGGTCAATCGGCATTCCGCCGTAGGCCGAGACGATGTCGCAAATTGTGGTCATGCCGTATTTTTTTGCCATCGGGCAAATTGTGGCAAGGTCGTTCAAAAGGCCTGTCGTGGTCTCGTGGTAGACAATCGCGAATGTCGTGTATTTTTTTGCCTGCATTTGCTTTTCGAGCGCGGCTATGTCAATCGGCTCGTATGTCGAAGACTTAAAAACGTCCATGTCAATATTGTAGACGCTGGCGATTTTTGCAAGGCGGGCGCCGTAAGAGCCGTTGTCAACGACAAGCAGCTTTCCGTCCGGCGGAACGCAAGAGCTTACCATAGCCTCGTCCGCGCCCGTTCCCGAGCAGCCGAACATGACGGTTATGTAATCCTTTGGATTGGCGCAAACTTCGGTGAGGCCTTCCGCCACTTCTTCCATCAAGTTTCCGAACTCAAGCTCGCGCGGGCAAATGTCCGCCACGACTTGCGCGTACTTTACGCTGTCGGTGGTCGTTGAAGGGCCGGGGTTGAGCAAAACTTCGCGGCGGACGTCCCACAGCGATTCGTTTTCCTGAATGCGAGGCCATATTTGCTCTTGCGCGCGCTTGAGCATGGCCTCGTCGTCAATCTCTGTCCAGGCGTAATATTCGATTTTGCGGATAAAAACTTTTGACTTGTATTCCGCGCCGCAAGAAATCGCGGCCAAGACGTTTTCGTAGTCGGCCTTGATGCGGCCTGCGTCGGCTGTGTACCAAGCCATCATGTCGTCGAGCGCGGCCTTTGAAAGCTTTGAAATTCCCACAAGCTCGCCTGCCAAATTTTTGACGCTGGCCTTGTCCTTTGTGGCGCGGGTTATCGAGCCGTCGGAATCGGCCTCAAGGTAAACTTCGTCCTCGCTGTGAGTGGGGCCGCTTGCCAAAATGACATTGGGCCGCGCGTCGTTGGCCAAAACTTTAAGGCCGGCGGCGTCGTAAATCAAGTCGCTTTCGAGCAAGAAAAAGTCGCCTTTAACAAGCGGCGCGCAAACTGCGATCGTTCCCATGCTGGAAGTGTTCGCGTAGTTTTGGTTTTTGACTGTTTTTATTACGTGATATTTTTTTGCAAGCTCGTCGTAGGCTTCGGAGCAGTGGCCTGTTCCGATGATGATTTCTTCTACGCCGGCTGCGATAAGTTTTTGGACGCTGCGTTCGACCATCGCCACGCCGTCGATTGGGATAAAGCCCTTGGGCATTTCTTTTGTTCTGTTGCCAAAGCGGCTTCCAAGGCCGCCGGCCGCGATTACTGCTTGTTTTACCATTTCGTTTTCCTGCTCTATTATTTACTTCCAAGGAACTTCATCAGTTCCTGCTTGTTTTCTATCGGAGAACTTTTTGGCCTTCCAAGGTCTTTTCTAGCTCCCTTCTTTACCAACACTTCCACGAATGTAAGCTTTTTAGCCGCTTTGGCGTTTGCGATGGCCGCGTCCAACTCTTGGGTCGTGGCGGCTTTGACGACGTTTTCGTAGCCGCAGCCGCGCGCGATTTGGCAAAAGTCAATCTGCCGGCCGACGGTCGGCTGGCCGCCAACTGAGTCGTGCGCTCCGTTGTTAAGCACAAAGTGAACGTAGTTGGAGGGGCACCTGCTTCCGATGGTGGCCAGGCCGCCCATTTGCATTATGCCAGCTCCGTCTCCGTCAAGGCAAAAGACCGCGCGGCCTTTTTGCTGCATGGCGATCGCAAGCGCGATTTGGCTTGCGTGGCCCATTCCGCCGACGGTAAGAAAGTCGCGGTCGTGGCCCATGTTATGCTTGTCGCGCAATTCGTAAAGCTCGCGGCTTATCATTCCTGTGGTGGACACAAAGGCCGCGCGTTCGTCCGCGGCGAGCATGATTTTTTCTATCGCTTCCTCGCGGCTCATCTTTCCTTCCACCGGAACGTTGTTTTGCAATTTGTATTCGTCAAAAGTGCCTTTGCGGATTACAAAGGCGTATTGAGCGTTGTTTTCCTTTATGTACTTGTAGGCTTTTTCAAATTGGGCGGGAAGGTCGGCCTCGTTTTCGCTAAGAACTTCGTAGGGAACTTTCATCGCGTCCAAAAGGTCGCAAGTCACCTTTCCTTGCTTTACGTGCTGGGGCTCGTCGTGAACGCCGGGCTCTCCGCGCCAGCCGATTACGATGAGCATCGGGATTGAGTAAACGTCGGGGTCGGCGATTGACATCAAGGGATTGACCATGTTGCCTTCGCCTGAATTTTGCATGTAAATCATCGGAATTTTTCCGGTGGCCAAGTGGTAGCCGGTGGCAAGGCCTGTGGCGCTTCCCTCGTTGGCGCTGATTATGTGCTTGTCGGCCGGCGCGTTGTCGGTGATGTAGGCGCACAAATTTTTTAGGAGGGAATCGGGAACTCCGGCAAAGAAGTCCGTTCCGTTTTTAATCAGTAGGTCGTAAAAGTATGAAGGTCGTATCATCGTTTTCTCCAAATTACTTTGTGCCGGGGATAAGTTCGAGAATCTGCTTTATCGGCATGCAAATGTCGTTGACTTCAAGCGAGCGCTCGGCTTGCAAAATAGTCTCGGCGCACTTGTACATAGCGGGGTAGGAGGCCCTGAGCATGTGGTTTGCGTAAATGATTATGTTGGCTCCCCATTCGCCCAATTCCTTTTCGGTAAACTGGTTGTATGTCGTGGGAACAAGCACGATTGGAACGCTCTTGTATTCGGCGCGGAATTTTTGGCAGAACTCCTTGATGTCCATTCCGCTCTTGTCCTTGGAGTGAATCATAATTCCGTCCGCGCCTGCCTTGACAGCGGCGAAGGCTTTTTTTATCGCCTCGTCGACAGAGTAGCCCGCGATGATTTCTTCGATGCGGGCGATGATCATAAAGTCTTTTGTGACTTGCGCCTTTTTTCCGGCCGCGATTTTTTCGCAGAATTCTTCTTCTGTCGCCAATACTTGCTTTGCTTCAGTTCCAAAGAGCGAATTCTTTTTGAGGCCTTTTTTGTCCTCGATGATTACGGCGCTGACTCCGTTGCGTTCAAGCGTGCGGACGGTGAACACAAAGTGCTCTGGAATGTCGCCTGTGTCGCCGTCGTAAATTATGGGCTTTGTGGTGCATTCCAAAATGTCTGTCAGCGACTGCATTCGGGTAGTTAGGTCCACGGCCTCGATGTCGGGCTTTCCCTTGCTGGTGGAATCGGTGAGCGACGAAGACCACATTCCGTCAAACTGGTGAACGCCGTCTTCCTTTGTCACTTGGGCGCGCTCCGCTATCAAGCCGCTTAGGCCTGAGTGCGCTTCCAAAATGCGGACGACGGGCTTGGCCGCCAAAAGACGGCGCAAGGCCGCGCGGCGGATGTCGGGCGTGGTTCCTATTGAGGAGGCGTTCTCTGCAAGCGCCGACGAGTTGATTCCCTGCGTGTAGGGGATTTCGACAACTTGGCCGCCCCATTCTTTTACCGCCTCAAAGCAATCGTCGCGGATTTTTGAAAGATAGTTGGTCTTCCAGTCGTCTCCGTGAATCATAAAGTCGGGCTTGTATTTTTTTAGGTTGGGAACGTAGCTCCATTCCTCCTGGGGAACGACGCGCGCCACGCCCTTGATGTTTTCGACGACTTGCTTTCGCTGCTCGTAAGAAAGGTAGGGGAGTCGCTTGTGGCTCACAATAGCGCTGTCGGTCAAAAGGCCGATTGTAAGCTCTCCGAGCTTTGCGCCTTCGTTTATGATGTTGATGATTCCAGGGTGAATGATGTCGCCCGTTATTCCCAAATAAACTGTCTTTGCCATTACGCTGTCTCCTTTACTGTATTTATCATGTAGTCCGCGATGTTCTTTCCGGCTTGTCCTATATGCATCCAAGCATCTTCTTTGGCGCGCTTGCGGCCGGCGGCCAAGGCCTCGCTGTCGCTTGCGTTTTGAATCACGTCCTTGATGTTTTCAAACTGGCTCTCGTTAAGCTCAAGGCCGATTTTCTTTAGCGTCTCGAACTGCCAAAGCTTTTCTCCGTGGTCGGGAAGGTCGTACGCGTCGTAAGGCATTAGGTTCATGCCGGCCTTTACGTACATCACCGGCTTGTCGCGCAGGAATGTGTAGTCGAAAATGATTCCCGAAAAATCGCTAATCATGATGTCCGCTTTTTTGAGCGAGTAAATGTTGTCGCGCTCGTAATCCCATTCAATGTTGGCGTTGTCCTTGTATCGGTCTTCGAGGCGGGCCAGCATGTCGGCCTCGGATTTTTTGGATTGCGGGTGAGGGCGGACGATGATTCGCCAGCCGGTCTTTGAAAGCGGGTCCAGCAATTTTTCGCCGTAGCGCTTAAGAACGCCCACGTCGCCCCAAGACGGCGACACCAATACGGTGAATTTATGCTCCGCCTCGTCCGGGACGCTTTGCATTTTTTGCGCCAAAACGTCAAGGTAGGCGCAGCCGACGGCGACCAAGTCCTTTTTGGCCACGCCGCGAGCCTCTTCCAAATATTGCAAGTCGGCCTTTTGATAGTCGCCTGTGAGCAAAACCGCGTCGTAGTAGTCCAAGCCAAAAAGGCGGTAAGTTGTCGCGTCATTGGCCATGTGAAGGACGTGCGCGTAACGCTTTACGTTGCGGCTGCGCTTCCATTGATACACGTTAAGGCCGGGAGTGGTCGAAAGTACGATTCCAGCGCTAAGCATATTGAGACGCGCGAAGGCCGCGTTTCCTTCTCCGATAAATTCGGCCTTGACGAACTGGTAGTTCTGTTCAAAGCAGGGGTCGTCCTTGCTGCTTGTCAAAAAGGCAAGGGGAATTTTTCGCGCCTCAAATTCGTCGCAAACCGGCTTGAATGTGTTCCAATAGTTCTTCCCTTCGGAATAAATGACATAAGGCTTGTAGGCCGCGTCCTTGACGGCGCCGTCTTTTCCGCGCGATCCGCTCAAAAAAAGCTTTAGTTTGAGCCAAGCCGCCTTTGCCAAAAAGAAAAGCGTTGCCGCCGCTCCGATAACAATGGAGAAAAGCATGCTTCCCGTGCCGGGGTCAATGTAAAGAAAAGTCATTCGGCGGCTCCCTTTTGCTAAAAGTTTTGCCAATTATTATATAGAATTTAGTTGAATTATTCAATCCTAACCAAGTCCTGACAGCCGCGCGAACCTTGAAAATTTCCGCAAAACGCGCTAGAATATAAGGATATGAAAGGAATAGTACTTGCCGGCGGATCAGGAACTCGCCTTTACCCGATAACAAAGGCCGTGTCAAAGCAAATTTTGCCCCTTTACGACAAGCCGATGATTTATTACCCTGTCAGCGTCCTTATGCTGGCCGGAATTCGCGAAGTTTTGATAATCTCCACCCCCCGCGACATTAGCGTCTTTAAGGAGCTTTTTGGCGACGGCTCCTGGTTGGGAATGAAGTTTGAGTACGCCGTCCAAGACTCTCCGCGCGGCTTGGCCGACGCCTTTATCGTTGGAGAGAAGTTTATTGGAAATGACTCCGTCGCCCTTGTGCTCGGCGACAACATCTTTTACGGCCAGTCATTCAGCCAGTCCTTGCTAAATTCCACCAAAAAGATACAAAAAGACGGCGGAGCGGTGATTTTTGGCTACTACATCAAAAATCCCACCGCTTACGGAGTGGTCGAATTTGACAAGGACGGAAAGGTCCTTGGAATCGAGGAAAAGCCCGCCAAGCCTAAGTCAAATTACGCGGTCCCGGGCCTTTACTTTTACGACAATCAGGTCGTCCAAATCGCCAAGAACGTAAAGCCTTCCGCCCGCGGCGAGATTGAGATCACCAGCGTCAACAACGCCTACTTGGAAAAGGGGCAGCTGAGCGTGGAACTCTTTGGCCGCGGCCTTACTTGGCTTGACACAGGCACTTACGACGGCCTTTTGGACGCGGGCAACTTTATCGCCACGATTCAAAAGCGCACGGGCCTTTATGTAAGCTGTTTGGAAGAAATCGCCTACGCCAACAAGTGGATCTCCCGCGACGATCTTTTAAAATTGGCCGCGGGCTACAAGACCACTTACGGCGAATACCTAAAATATTTGGCGGAAGAGAAATAATGGCCTTTGATTTTAAGGAATGCGGCTGGCTTGGACAGTGAGCGGGGCGGGGAGGCTTGATGGCGCGCAAATCTAAAATTCTTAGCATCAACGGCGAATTCTTTTGCCGAAACCTTACTGGAATCGAGCGCGTGGCCATCGACACGCTGGCGGCCTTGGACAAACTTTTGCCGCCAGGCCGCGTTGAATTGGTTTTGCCCGCAAACGCCCAAAACGTTCCCCAATACAAAAACATAAAATGCGCTCGGCTGCCTGTCGCGGCGGCGTTCTTCCCTAAGTGGACGCAAATCCACTACCAAAAATATGTTCTAAAAAATCGCAGGGTAAGCCTTGATTTTTCTAACACTTGCCCGTATTTCGCGCCCGGCATAGAATTTTTGCACGACATTTACGCGCGTCTTTATTCCTCCGACTTTAAAAGCCGCCGCGACAAGTTGATTCGGCTTTATTCCAACATAATGTACCGCCGCATCGCAAAGAAAGCCAAAAAAATCATCGCGGTCAGCGAATATACAAAAAAAACGATAGTGGAAAAATACAAAATAGACCCCGCGCGAGTCCAAGTGATTTACGACGGCCTTGGCTCATACAAAAACATCGAGCCCGATTTTTCAATTTTTGACCGCCTTCCGCAGCTTGAGGGCAAGGACTTTTACTTTACGCTCGGCTCGCTTTCCACCCGAAAAAATTTAAAATGGATCGCGGAGAACGCCCGCCTTTATCCAAACGCATTTTTTGCCGTCAGCGGAAAGCCCCTTCCGTCGGTTGTCCCGCCGGAACTTGAGGCGATGAACTCTCTTCCTAACGTTTTGATGACAGGCTACCTTTCCGACGCAGAGGTCAAGGCGCTTTTGTCAAAGTGCAAGGCTTTTGTTTTTCCGACATACTTTGAGGGCTTTGGCCTTCCGCCTTTGGAAGCGTTGAGTTGCGGCGCTCCCATTGTAATTAGCGACAGAACGTCGCTCCCCGAGATTTACGGAAAGGCCGCGCATTACATTGATCCCGACAATCCAAATGTCGACATCGCGGCGCTCTTAAAGGAGCCTGTCGAGAGGCCCGACGCTGTTTTGGAAAAATTTACTGTTGAAAATTCGGCGCGGAAACTGGCCGAGATTATAATGAGCGTTTTGGACTTTTGATCCTATCGCTTTTTGGCTTTCCCTGGACCGCGTCAATCGTTTCTTGGCAGGCGGCCTTGAATTCTTTTATAAAGCGCTCGCGGCTAAAAGTCTTGGCGTGAGCGGCGATTTTCTTTGAGTCAAAAGTTTTGGCCGCCTCAAGCTTTTCAAAGGCATAGATTGCGGCGGCGCAAGATTCCGCCGTTTGTTCGGCAAAGAACACGCCTGTTTTATTTTCTACGACAGTTTCGGTCGCGCCGCCTTTTCCAAAGGCAATGACGGGAGTTCCGCAGGCTTGCGCTTCAAGCGGAGTGAGGCCAAAATCTTCTTCCGCGCAAAAAATCAAGGCGCGGGCCTTGTACAAATAGTCGCGGACTTCTTGGTCGCTCGCGCGGCCGGCAAATATTATGTTTTTGTTCGCGGCGGCAAGTTTTTTCAGCGCCTTTTCTTGCGGGCCGCCGCCTATCACGACCAATTTTTTTCCTAGCGACGCGCAGGCTTCAATCGCGATGTCGGCCCGCTTGTATTGAACCAAGCGCGAAAAGAAAACATAAAAGTCTTGTTTTTGGACCGCGTTGGCGGAAGGGTAAAAGCGCCGTTCGTTTACGGGCGAATAAATCACTTGCGCGTCGCGGTTCCAAAATTTTTTGATTCGACGCGCGATGTATTTTGAATTGGCTATCACTTTGTCGATTCTTTGCGCGCTCACGTAATCCCACAAGCGGATTTTTGGCATCCAGCGGTCCATAAAAAAGCGGGTCAAAAAGCCGCTGCGCCTTCTGTAGTCAAAGAACAAGTCCCACGCGTAGCGCATCGGCGTGTGAACGTAAGCCACTTGCGCTGTCGACGGCGGCGTTATGACGCCCTTGGCGCAAGACGAAGACGAGCAAATCACCAAATCGTATCCGCTAAAGTCAAAGGATTCAAAGGCCGCCGGCATGAATGACAAAAGCTTTGTGTAAAGTTTTGTTGCAAAAGGAATTTTTTGAACGCCGCTTGTGTAAATCCTGCTTTTTTCAAAATGGCCCTTGAGCTTTTTTTTGTCGTAGACAAGCGTGTAAATGTCGGCGTCGGGGTAAATGTCAAGCGCAAGTTCGCACCAAGTTTCCGCGCCGCCGTAATTGACCAGCCAATCGTGGACAAGGGCGACCTTCAATTTTTTTTCTACGCCTGCGCCATTTTTCATAATCCGCTCCGTTTTACAATGAAATTTTTTGCAGCGCTTCAAGCAAGTTGCCGTTGCGCTCGGCCAAAAGGCTTTGCTTGCAGCCGGCGGCTTTTCCGCATTCAACGTCCTGCTCGCGGTCGCCAATCATGTAGGAGGCGGCGAGGTCAATGTTAAAGTCCTTGGCCGCCTGCAAAATCATGCCAGGAGCGGGTTTTCGGCAGTCGCAAACTTTTTTGTATTCGGGCCGCTCGCCGTCAAAGCCCTTGTCGGGGTGGTGGGGGCAAAAGTAAAGGCCGTCGATGTAGGCGCCCTCGCGGCCCAAAAGCGTTTCCAGCTTGTTGTGGATTTCCTGCAATTGTTGGAAGGTGACGTCGCCGCGCGCTATTACAGGTTGGTTTGTGATTACAATCGCCAAATAGCCCGCTTGGTTGATTTTTTTAATCGCTTCGGCGGCGCCCGGCAAAAGCTCCAAGTCGTCTATGTTTTTCAAGAAGTTGACTTCTTTGTTAATCGTTCCGTCACGGTCAAGGAATACGGCCTTTTGCTTTTGCGAAAGGTTTTTGCCTGCAACGCGGCCGCTTTTAAGGTCCGCCTCGACTTGCTCCAAGCGGTCGGGAGTTCCCATGTCCTTTATGTATTCGGTGGTGTCGTAGGCGTAGATGCGGCCGCTTTTGACGGCGGGCTTAAGGACGTCGCGGTCCAGGTCTATCTTGTCTGGGTTTTCCGGATGGCGGGGGACGAGCGTCTTTTTAGTGAGCGCCAAAAGCTCCGGGCTTATGATTTGGATTCCCGCGTTGACGCGGTTTTTGAGCCAGCCGCGCTCGTCTTCCTTGGCAAGCCATGCCGCGACTTTGTGGGTGTCGCAAGGAATCGCGCCGCTTGTGTCTTTTGGCCATTCAATCTCTGTGACGATTAGCGAAGAGTCGTAGGGATGGTTGTTGGGATGCGTCATAAGGCTTGCAAGGGCTTTTTTTTCTTGGTGGAACTTTATGAAGCGCGCAAAGTCTATGTCAAAAATTGTGTCGCCGCACAAAAGCAAAAAGTCTTGGTCGAGTCCCTGCGCCTTGAACAAAAAGCCTGCCGTTCCAAGAGGCTCCTTTTCTTCGTAGTAGCTGATGTCAACGCCGAACTTTTTTCCGTCTCCAAAATAGTCGCGGATAAAATGCCCTAAGTGGCCGATTCCTATCAAGATGTCCGTTATTCCGCTTTTTTTAAGGCAGTCGATTTGCCATTCCAAAATCGGCTTTCCCAAAACGGGAATCATAGGCTTTGGAATGTCGCTTCGGACGCTGGCGATTCTTGTTCCCTTTCCGCCGGCCATTATGACAGCTTTCATCTATTCCTTCCAGAAGTATTCTTCTATCGTCAAGCACAAGGCGTGGTAAACGGGCAAGTGCAATTCCTGAATCTTAAAGGTTTCGTTTTGCGGAACGATGATGCTGATGTCGGCGATGTCCTTGCATTTTCCGCCGCTCTTTCCTGTAAGCGCCACAGTTTTAACGCCCAAAGCCTTTGCCACGACAAGCGCGTAAATCACGTCCTTTGAATTTCCGCTTGTGCTTATTCCTAAAAAGACGTCGTTTTTTTTGCCAAAGCCCATGACTTGTTGCGCGAACAAAACGTTTCCGTCAACGTCGTTTAGGCTTGCCGTCATCAAGGCTGAATTGTTGGTCAGCGCCACGGCGGGCAAAGAGCCTTGCAGTTTGTCGCTAAGATACGAGCCTGTGTCGGAGTCGATCGCGGCGAGCGCGTCCAAAAATTTTTGCTCCGGCTTTCTCTTTTTTACAAAGGCCTTTAAAAGCTCTCCTGTAATGTGGTCGCTGTCGGCGGCGCTGCCTCCGTTCCCCGCGACGATAAGCTTTCCGCCCGCCTTGTATGATTCGATTATGGCGTCGGCCGCCGCGCGAATGTCTTTTTCGCAAGCCAAAAGGGCCGGGTAGCGTTCGACAAGTTCCTTGATGTAGTCCATTATATTTCCTCCGAGTTGTAGTAAATGACTTTTGTTCCTTCGTTTTCAAATTTGAACGGAATGTAAAGAAGGTCCTTCATCGCCTCGCGGACAGCCGCCTGCTTTTCTTTTTGAACGTAGAAAACCAAAAAGCCGCCGCCGCCCGCGCCCAAAAGCTTTCCGCCCAAGGCTCCGGCCGCGATTCCCTTGTCGTAAAGGGCGTCGATGCCGCTTGTGCTGACGGCGTTTCCTGTCTGCCGCTTGAGTTTCCATGTATGATCCAAAAGGCGGCCAAAGTCGTCTAGGTCGGAATTTTTGTCTTCCAAAACTTTTTGGGCTTGGTCGACCAGCTTGAGCATTTCTTTGAGGCGCTCGATTTTGGCGGCCTTTGTCTCCGGCGTGGCTTGGTTGGCCTTTTGCACGTCCGACGAAAAGCGGGTGAAGCCGGTAAAGAACATCAAAAGGTTGTCGTTCAAAAGCCGCTTGCGTTCCGGCGAGATTATGAGCGGAACGACGTCGTAAGAGTTGTCCTTGAAGTTTATTCGGTTAAAGCCGCCAAAGCTCGCGGCGATTTGGTCTTGCCAGCCGCCCGCTTCTTGGCATAGTTCCCGTTCCAAATAAATGGCTTGGTCGGCCAACTTTCGCTTGTCGGCGTATTGGCCTTTGATGCAATGAAAGGCGTTGAGCATTCCAACCGCGAACGAAGATGACGTTCCCAAGCCGCTGCGGGCGGGAAGGTCGGCCTCGTATGTAAGGCGAATGTCTTTTGTGTCCAGCATTTTCATCGCCTCGCGGACTGCGGGGTGGACGATTTTTTCTATCTCGGTCACGCGTTCGATTTTTGAATAGGAAAGTTCGGTTTTGTAGTCAAAAAAAGGCGGCAAATGGCGCACCGTCACATAGCAATATTTGTCGAATGTGGTGGAAAGAACCGCTCCGCCGTATTCGTTGAAGAATTCCTTCATGTCCGTTCCGCCGCCAAAAAAGCTCATGCGGAAGGGGGTTTTTGTGATAATCATTTTTCCATTTTAATGGATTCAGCCATTCTTTTCAATACCGCTTGAGCGCTGAAGCGGTATGAGTGTACGCGCTCCACCGGCGGCAAGGGGCTTTTGTCGCTGTAGGCGGCGGCGATTTTTTGCGCCAGGTCGTCCGCGTCGCCCGCCTTAAAGTAAATGGCAGGAAGCTTTGCGTAGATTTCCCTAAAGACAGGAATGTCCGAAATGACCGCGCGGGTTCCCGAATAGAGCGCCTGCAAGGGAGGAACGCCAAAGCCCTCGTAAAGGGAAGGCTGGACCAAGAGGCGCGCCTGGGCGATAAGCTCCTTTAATTTTGGGTCGGGAACAAAGCCTGTGAACTGGATTCCGTTTTTCTCCGCGCCCTTTATCATCGCGTCAAGCTCTGTGTCGCTTGTGCGGAAATTTTCTTTGGAGCCCACGATTAGGAGAGTCGGCAGCGGCGCGGGGCTTGCGTTCCCGGCGCCAGGGCGCGCCGAGTCTTGGGCTTGCAACAATTCGCGCGCCTTGATGAAGGCCGGAATCAGGGTCTTTATTCCCTTGTGCGCCTTGATGTTTCCAACAAAAATAATCGTGTCGGTTTTTGGAACGCTCTCTTGCGGGCCTTCGTTGTAGAGGGGGACGCCGGAATAAACCACCGTTATCGGCTTTTTGCACTTTAGGTTGGCCAAAATCCGGCCTTTGGAAAATTCGCTTACGGTGAAGATTTCGCGCGACTTGTTTATGGCGCGCTGGTACATGATTTTGCGCAAAAGCGTTCCGACTTTTCCTGCAAGCGGAAGGTCCAAAAATATCACGTCGTGAATCGTTGAAAAAATTGGAACCTTGATTCCCCCGCTAAAAATTCGGCCGGGAATGTTGCAATATGGGGTAAAGTATGCGTCGCATTCGTTTATTTTTTTTAAATCCTCGCGCGGAAAGAAAAACATTTCCTTAAGCGAAAAGGGCTTTATGTCCGGATTGATTTGGATAATCTCCGCTCCGGCTTTTAACGTGGGGAGCATGCTGTCTATAAAGGCTCCGATTCCGCTTTTTCCGCTCATGCGGAGGTCAACCGCGATTTTCATTACAAGAATTCTTCCCGCTTTTGGTCGCGGAGCGTTTGCAAAAGCTTTTTTATGTCGGCCGCGCTTTCTTTGGCGCAAATCAAAACCGCGTCGTCAGTGTCCACGACAATAGTATTTTTTAGTCCCACGGCGGCTATCAATTTTTTTCCGCCCTGTATGACATTGTCCGAGCAGTTTACGGCGACTACGTTTCCTTCTATCGCGGAATTAGTGTCGTCAAGCGACTTGATTCTTCCGACGGCCAGCCAAGAGCCCACGTCGTCCCAGCCAAAGTCGCCTGGCAGGGTGTAAATGTCGCGCGCCTTTTCCATTACGCCGTAGTCGATTGATTCCGAGGGGAGCGTTGGGAAGACGCTTTCCAAAACATTTTGGTAGTCCGCCGTTCCCACAGCCGCTTGAATTTTTTGCAAGCCGGCGTAAAGGTCGGGCATGAATTCTTGTATGCCGCCAAGAACTGTCGAAGCCTTCCAAACGAACATACCGCTGTTCCAAAGGTATGATCCGTCGGCAAGATATTCCTTGGCTTTTTCCAAGTCGGGCTTTTCGACAAAGCGCTCCACCTTAAAGGCCTCGCCGTTCTTTTTTTGCGCGTCAAATTTTATGTAGCCGTAGCCGGTTTCGGGGTAGTTGGGCGTGATGCCCATAGTGACGATGTTTTTGTCTTTTTGCGCGATGTCAAGCGCCTGCCGCAGCGTGTCCACAAAGAGCTCGTCGTTTTTAATAAGGCTGTCGCTGGCCAATACCATCATCAAGGCGTCGCCGTTGTTCTTGGCGATGTGGGCCGCCCCAAGTCCGATGCAGGGCGCGGTGTTGCGGCCGATCGGCTCGCAAATTATGTTTTCGGACGGAATGTCCGGAAGCTGCTCTTTGACAAGCGGCAAATAATTTTTGTTTGTTGCGATGTAAACGTCCTTTATGTCCACAAGGGGCTTTATGCGGTCAACCGTAAGCTGAATCATCGTTCGGCTGTCGTTTGTCAGGCTCAAAAATTGCTTTGGAAGGTTCTTTCTGCTCTTGGGCCAAAAACGCTCTCCGCGTCCGCCCGCCATAATCAACGCTGTTGTTTTCATATTCGTTAATTTTAGCGCAAATTCGCTTGAAACGCAAGAAAAAGCCGCCCGCGCTTGCTTAAGCCGGCAAGGGCCTTATCGAATCTCAAAATCGACTTGCGCGCTTTGGCCGCCGCATACAATTTTGCAAGTTTTCTTTCCTTTTTGCGTAGGAAGCGTAAAGACAAAGGGCCTCTCGATTGTAAAGGCAAGGCCATCGTCATAGTAAACTTGCGCAGTGTCTTGGTCGCCGCCGATCGCTTCGACCGCGATGGCTTCGAACTGCGTCATCGAATCCGAGGGGTGCCTGTAAAATACCGAGCCTTGTCTTGGCGTCACAATTGTAAGCGGCGTTGAGGAATGGTCCACTTGCGCCTCTTTTTTTGCGCTCAAAAGCCAGCGCTGGTATTCGGCGGGGTATGTCGTTGTCCTTTGTCCGCCTTCGGTTTTGTGCCAGTCGCAAGGGTCCGGAATGTGTTCCTTGGGAACGTATTCAAAGACAAAATTTTGGCAGTCCTTGACGGCGAGCATTCCCGACAGGGGGCAGATTTTTGCCTTGACCCAGTTTTGCGGCGCGGGAAAGCCTTTGTGGCCGGGATTTTTGAGTTCCAAAAAGTCAAGGACGTTTTTGGCCACCCAAGCGGGAAGGGAGCTGCCTGTTTTTCCCATGACCGTTTGTCCCGAAAAGTTTCCCATCCAAACGCCGATTGTGTATCGTTTTGTCGAGCCCAGCGCCGTTATGTTTTGGTATTGGTTTGAAGTTCCCGTCTTAAAGATTGAAGGGTATTCGGTTTGGAAAACTTGGTTGTAGCCAAAGCCCAGCGCCCGCGCGTCCTTGTCCGAAAGAATCGAGCATATCAAGCGCGCCGTGTCCTTTGAATATATTTGCTTTCCGCTTGCGTCCCTTCCGTCGCCCGTCCAAACGCTAAAGGCCCTTACCAGCTCAAAAAGCGTCACTTGGCCCGCTCCAAGCGCGAGCCCCAAATCTTTGTCCCGGCCTCCGCTCCTTAGGCTTTCAAAGCCCAGTTCCTCAAGCTTTAAAAGATATTTGTCCACGCCAAGCGCGTCCAAGACGTAAACCGCGGGAACGTTAAGAGAAGAGGCCAACGCGACTCTAAGGCGTACCGGGCCGTTGAAGCGGTTGTTGAAATTTTCTGGGATGTAAATTTTTTGTCCGCCAAATTCCTGGGGAACGTCAGCCAATACCGTCGCCGGCGTGAAAAGCGCCTTGCCGTCCTTGTCCAAAGTGTCAAACGCGAGGCCGTACAAAAAGGGTTTCATAGAGCTTCCGGGCTGGATTTTTGAAAGGACTCCGTCAACTTGCCCGCTGTGCGAAAAGTCGAACCAGTCGCTGTTTCCGACCCAAGCCAAGACAGAGCGGTCCTTGTTGTCAATCAGGAGCAGGGCCGAATTGGCGATTCTTGAGCCTCGCGCGAGTTTTGCCGCTTCCTTTATGTAGCGCTCAGCCGTTTTTTGAACTTCCAAACTTGCGCTAAGCCGGATCTCTGGAACAAATTTTTTTGCCTTGATTTCTTTTTTTACCCGTTCAATGTAATGCGGCATCTCAAAGGGATATCTAAACTTTCCCGCGCTTTTTGCCCGTTCAAGCAGGGAATCGTAGTCCAAGCCAAAGACTTCGGCAGCCCTTTTTGCGCAAGCCTCAGGATTTTGGATGGGATTGTAGCCGCCTGGCCTGCGCGGAATTACGGCGAGGCAGGCAATTTCTTGGTCGCTCAAGTCGGCCAATTCCTTTCCAAAAAAAGTTCGCGCGGCCGACGTGACGCCCTCGCAGTTTTGGCCAAAGGGAACTGAATTTAGGTAAAGCTCAAAAATCTTTTTCTTTGAAAGCCGCGCCTCGATTCTAAGCGCGTCAAGGACCTCGCCGATTTTTTTTGCCATCGAACGGCTGCCGTTTGGGGCGGCCATCTTTACCAGCTGCATCGTGATTGTGGACGCGCCCCGGACAGTTCTTTTTGCCCTTGCGTTTTGGATTGCCGCGGCCGCCGCCGAAAAGGGGTCGACTCCCAGATGAAAGAAAAACCTGCGGTCTTCGGCTTTTAAAAAGGCCTTTTTGACTTTTTTGGGAATCTTGTTCCAGTCAGTCCATTCCCGCCGTAGGCCGTTTTGTACCGAAGACGCTTGCAAGAGAATTCCGTTTTTGTCGTAAAAGCGGACGCTCCTTTCCCGTTCCTTAAAGCGATTGAAGTCCGGGTAAGGGGAAAAGCGCAGCGCCATGTGAATGAAAATTATGGCAATGAGCGCTTTCATTTTACGACAAACAAGTATCCGTCGGAGCGGCCAAAGACTTCGCTCTCGTACATGCATTCCGCTTGGACTGGAGGCGTGGGGTAGACGCCCCGCCTGCTTGCCCTAAAGGTAAAGGTCACTTCGCATTCGCCCGACTTGAAGGAATCCCAGAAGAACTGGATTTCGTTGTCGAGAATGTTTTTGTTGCTAATCCAATGCCTCCAGTCCCCGCTTGTCTGGATTTCGCCGGCCGCGCCTGTCGTGACAAAAGTTGAGTCCAAGATTTCCGCTCCCGAAGGAATGGGGCAGCGCAAGGCCAAGTAGTCCCTGTCCCTTGCCGAAGTGACTTTGACGGTCGCCTTGTAAAGTTTTGAGCTTTGCAGCTCGACAAGAGACGAGTCGCCCGGAATGTCGTTGACGGTGTTTCCGCTATCGCTTTGGACAATTTTGTATTCAAGCTTGATTCCCTCGTCGCGCCTTGTTTGCGCCTCGTCGGGGAGCGCGTATGTCATTTGCGCCGTGTAAAAGAGGCGGCCCGTTCCAGTCTTTTCAAAGGAGAGCGGAAGGTTTTTGTCGCGCTCAAGGCTTGAGATGAATTTGTCCTCGAACGGAAGCTTTAGCGTTTGCGGCTTGGCCGCCTCTCCCTTGAATTTTTCGGACATGATTTCGGTCTTGTTCAAGAAAACTTTGGCCGAGCAGTCTGTCTTTGAAAGTTCCCGCTTTTGTATGTAATGCGAGATCGCTTCCAAAACGCATGATGTCGAAGAAGTGTTTTTCCAATAGCCCTTTGACTCCTCTTTAAGGAGTGCGAAAAGCAGGCGGTCGACCATGTTGTCGTCGGGATCAAGCTCGGCCAGCAATTCCAAAATCTTTGCAAGGCGCGAGGCGTCCGACTGCCACCAAGAGTCCCAGCCGGATATCCTTGAGTCTTTTTGCGTGACAGAAACGCTCCGCTCCGAAGGCTGCAAGTAGGGCCTGATTTTCTTTGCGGCGTTTTGGGCTTTTGCAGCCTCTCCCTTTATAGCCCACGCCATTCCAATGTCGGCTATGTCAGAAAGGCTAAGGTTTTGCGCCTTTGCGTCAAGCTCAACAAGCAAACTGTCCAGTGAATTGTCTCCTAGCATGGCGAAGGTCTTGCATGCCAGGGCCTTTTGGGCGTCGCTTGTCCATTCTTTGTAAATGTTGTTCGTTATGTAATTCTTTAAGGCGGCAATGTCAATCTTTAGGTCGGACTCCTTGAGGCCCGCCTTTTTTGCCGCCGCGCAAACTTGGGCGATTCTAAGCGAAACGTAGAAGCTTTCGCCTGTCGAATCGTTTGGCCAATAGGGGAAGCCGCCGTTTGGATGCTGGCTCTTTGCCCAAGACTTTATTATGCCAAGCGTGCATTTTTTGGGATTTGAAACTTGGCAATCCATTCCAAAGGCGTCGATGTAGGGGGCAAAGAGCAATAGCGGCAAAACCTTTGACGCCTGCTGTTCAAGGCAGCCGTAAGGATAGTCGAACAAGTAGCGGACGGCGGATCCAAGCGGTCCAAGCCGCGTTGTGTCCAAGGTTATCTCCAAGTCGCCGCGGCCTTCCTTTGCCCAGCTGGGGAAGGCTATCAATTCGTTTTCGGTCGACTTATGCTCTCCGTCTGTCGCGCCCGACATGGTGACAGTTTCGTAGACAAAAGTTTTTTCTATCAAAATCGGCGAGACGATTTTTTCGTTCAAGACGCTGGAACTGATTTTGTAGACCAGCTCCACCGTTCCCCGCTCTTGGGCGGCGATGTCAAAGAAGACCACGGTGGAGTCTTGGGGCGCGACGTAAACCGTCTTTTCGTCGCTTCCGTCCACAAAGGCCTTTCCTGGAATTGTCGCGCGGCCTTCAAGCTCATCTTGCGCCGTGTTCTTTGTGGGGCTTAGCGCTTGGACGCTCACGGTGACTTTTTGTCCCTTGTTGTCCAAGTTGGTTATCAAGACTCCGCATTCGGCTGTGTCGCGCTCGCGCAAGCGCCTGGGCTGGACTTGCTGGACGTTGATCGGATTTTGGACTTTGACTTCGTCTTCTTTGATTGAGAAAATTTCGTCCTTGACTCCAAAGGCCGTTACGCGGTATGAGGTCAAGTTGTCCGGCATCGTGAACTCGCAAACGGCCGTTCCGTTTTTGTCGGTCTTTATAACAGGCTCAAAGAGGGCGGTTGGCCTAAAGTCCTTTCGCTCGTCTTCCTTTTCATCGCTTTCGGACAGGGCGTCGCCGCCGAGCAAATTCTTTACGCTGTAAGTGACGGGGTCCATCAGCATGTCGCGCGAGTCTCCTCCGCGGACGCAAAGGGGAAAGTTGTACTTGTTGTAAAAGAAATTTATCGGGTTGGGAACGTGGTAGTTGATCAGGTCGAGAACGCCGCGGTCAACGGCCATGACAGTAAGCTCGGCGCCTTCGACCGGCTTTCCGTTCCTTGTTGCGGTGAGTGTAAGAGACGCCTTTTCGCCAGGCCTGTAAACTTTTTTGTCGCTTTGAATTTTTACGTTGAACGACTTTGTCTTGGGGTTTACGCAAATCGGAGTCACGCCAAAATATCCCGACGGCTTGTCCAAATCCGGCTCCCCGTACTGGTGGATGGGCTGGCCGCTCCTGCAAGAGTATGACGAAACCGCCACATAAACAACCGGCGTGTAGTTTATCGAAACAGGAATTTCGATTACCGTCGCGGCCGTGTCAAAATGCTTGATTTCTTGTGTGAAGATTCCTTCGCGCTCGACTGTTATCAAATAGTCGCCGGCGGGCAGGGGGCTTTCCATAAGAATCTGCGCCTTGTCGCCGGGATTGTACATCGATTTGTCCGGAGTCAAGTTGATTGACTTGCTGTTGTAGCGGTCGTACCAAGAGGAGGCGCCGCCTGTCACATAAAAGCTGTATTCGGTAGTGGTCCAGTTGTTGTCAATGTCGCGGCCGGACACGGTGAGCTTTCTCCAGCCGGCTTCCTTTAGCTCCAAAGAAATTTTTCCCGAGCGCTGGGGAGCGATTTTTCCTGTCGCCTCGACTTCCTCGCTTTTTTGCCAGCGGGTGTAAATCGAATCGTTCACGCTCTGCTCGTTGGACATTGTCCAAATCTCGCGCTCCAGCTTGTATTCAAGCGAACTGGCGACGCCGGCCTTGTCCAAAATGTTTCCGTCCGGGCCTGCCAAAATGTAGGGAAAGTCCAGCTTGCTTCCTTTTTTTGCAAAGCCGTTCAGCTCGGCGGGCTTTTTGAGGCCTATGTAAAATTTTGCAGGATGGACAAAGATGTTCGTTTGCGCCGAAATTCTTTGGTTTGAAATGTCGGTGACGTTGGCCTCGACATGGTAAAGGTAGGGCGTTCCGTCGGTGATTTTTTCGGACGAGCAAGAAAGGCCCGCCTCGCCGTTTGCCGAAATGACTCCCTTTCCGTTTGAAAAAAGCGTTCTGCCCACATAGTTGTCAGGTCCAAACGTGTAGTCCTTGGCTTCGGGCGCGTCGCTTGAAAATCTTGTCGACTGCTTGAACCAACTTGACTCCCATTCCGCTCCGGCAAGGCTTCCGCCTGCAAGGTAGGAGGCCTTTAAGTTTGCCGAAAGCTTGTCTCCGCCAAAATAGTTTATCGCCGGCGCGGAGAGCGAGGCCTCGAATTTTAGCCGCTCAAAGTTGGCCACGGTAAAGGTTGCGTAAGGATCGTCCCATTCGTACTTGCTTGCCTTGTAGCGGATTTTGTAGCTTCCGCTTTCGATGTCGTCGGGCAATTTAAAGGAGCCGTAAAAGCCTCCGCTTTCTGAAAGCGTTCCGTCAATCTGGGGAACGACTTCCTTTCCTTCCCAAACATTTTCGGATATCGTCAAAGTGTAAGGCTCGTTTGCCCTTGGAACAAGATGTCCAAGGCTTTGGTTTCGGACGATGCCTCTAAAGGAGACTGTCTCTCCCGGCTTGTAAAGGCCGCGGTCGGTGAACATAAAGGCTCGGGTCACGGATTTTCGCGCCGCAGTCATGTCTCTTGTCGGAACGTTGTCCCTCCAGGAGTCGTGCGTGTTGGGATAAAAGAGCGCCTTGTCGGATCCCTTTTGAACCATTATGACAGGTTCCGACATCGAAATGTCGCGGCCCGCGGCCTCCATCTTTTTTACTTGGCTTTCTGTAAATTCGATTATGGCCAGGCCGTTTTTGTCGGTCTTTCCCTTGGCCACCAAGTCGCCGTCAAAGTCGACTTTTTCTTTTTCCAAAAAGTAGGGCGTAAGTATGAATATGTCCGCGCCCTGGACGGGCTTGTCGTCCTTAAGGCTTTTTGCCATTACGACGGCGCGGTTGATTCCGATTCTGGCAGTAACGCCCAAGTCGGTGACTTGAATCGTGATTTTTCTTTCGTTGGCGTTTTGGTAAAAGACCTTGTCCCAGCGGTCCCAGTTGTTGGTCACGACCCGCGCCTCAAAGTCAATCCAGCCAAAGCCGTCTTTGTTCAAAAGCGGCGACAGGTCAAGCTCTTCAAACTGGCGGACGTTGCGCTTTCTTGTAGTCAGCTCCACCGCTCCCGGAGGAAGCGCGCTTTCGTAGCCTTGCAGGACTGTGTT
This sequence comes from Treponema sp., assembly GCA_017551705.1. Taxonomy (GTDB): domain Bacteria; phylum Spirochaetota; class Spirochaetia; order Treponematales; family Treponemataceae; genus Treponema_D. Next base: position 2,479 of record JAFZLA010000083.1, on the reverse strand, counting down.
TGTGTTGAGGGGATTGTCAGTGTTTCCGATTTTGTAAAAAGAAAGCGGAAGAATGTTTTGCGACTCTATAAAAAGCTTTGGCTTGAACTGCGCTTCCAAAAGGCGGGCGCCGTAGTCGGTGAACTTTACGTAGCTCATCGGAGGAAGAATCGAAACCCTTGCCGCCTTTTTGTCCGAGTCGATGACCAAACTTTGTCCGTAAACGTCCTTGAGGCCGCTCCTAAAGAAGACCTTAAAGGAGTTGTCGTCCTTGCCCTCGTCGTATGAAATCGGCAAGCCAAAAATTGTAAGCTTTGTTCCCGCAACTTCAAAATTATTTTGGGTCAAATCGTAGTCAAAGTCAAAATAAACGTTTTTTGCAACTGTGGCCGCGTCAATTTTTTGGGTAAAGTAAATCGAAAGCGGATTTGCTTTTGTTCCCTGAGAATAGTCCGTGTTTTGCGGAAGCGTTGCGATTTTGAAAGGCTTTAGAGAATGGTAGCTTTTCTTTTGGTCCGTTCCCTTTAGCTTTAAAACGATGTCGGCGTCGTAAGGAATTTTGCTTTGTATCGTCACGACAAAGCTGTTGGACTTTCCGCTCGCCTCGTCGTAGGCGGCCTTGACTCCCCAAGAGTAGGCCTTTTTGTTTGCGTCGGCTTGGACCGTAAAGTCGGCCGCCTTTCCGTTTATCGCAACGTCCAAAATTTCTGCAAGGCGTTTTTCGCTCAGCATGTAATTAAGGCGGACGTAAGAGCGGGCGGCGTAGGCGGGCAGGGCTCCGCTGCGCGAGTCGCAAGCGTTTTCGCTGTCCTTTACATAGCCGCCGTAAAAGCGAGTGAACTTTAGCGGAACGGCCTTTGTGGTGAACTCTGTCATTCCCTCAAGCTTTTTTCCGCCGATGGACTTCAAATCCTTTTTTATGCTCACCTTGTATTCAACCGAAGGGTCGGCCGCTTCGGACGCGTCAAAGCTTAGGTGCCTGGTTCCAAGCCAACGGTAGACGCCCTTTAGCGCTGGCTCGATTTTCATCGCGTCGCATTCGGCCATCGGCTCTCCAAGCGCCGTCAAGCCCTTGACCGGCTGCGAAAAAACAACAAAGAAATTTGGATTTCGCTCCTCGGCCGCAACCTCTCCCTGCGGGCCGTATTCAACGATTTTAAAAGGCTTGGACGAGTCCACGCTTTCGTCGGCTTCCTGCGTTTTGGGAAGTTCCAGTTTCACTCTTTTGGGGGAATACTTGGTCTTGTATTTTGACAGTTCCCTGGCGCCGGGAATTGCGGCTTGGCTCTTTTCTTTTTTTGAGGCCTTGTCGCCCTTGCCTTGGACGCTGTCTTCTTGGTCGTCTTCTTCGACATATTTGTACGAAAAGTCGGGGTCAAAGGCTTCTTTCATCGCGTCAAAGCTTGCGTACTCAACTCCGTCCTCTTTTACGATTTGGATTGCCTGTCCGCTAGAGCGGCGGGCGGAGGAATTGTATGATCCGCCTTTTTTTGAGCATGATGCAAGCGCGAGCGCGGCCATGGCGGCAAGAGCGATTTTTGAAACTTTCATGTAAAGCCCCTTTGTGTTTTTTCTATATTATAATTGCAAAATATCCTCAAAATCAAGACAAAAAATTTGCTTTTTTGCGGAAGTATGATAAAATGGAAGAATGAGCATACACATTAACGCGCCGGAGGGGGCGATAGCGCCTAACGTCCTTTTGCCAGGCGACCCCTTGCGGGCAAAATTCATAGCCGAAAACTTTTTGGAAGGCGCCAAATGCTACAACGAAGTCCGCGGAATGCTGGGCTTTACCGGAACCTACAAGGGCGTTCCTGTCAGCGTTCAGGGAACAGGCATGGGCCAGCCGTCCATTTCCATCTATGTGAACGAGCTGTTCAGCTCTTACGGGGTCCAAAAGGCCATCCGCGTGGGAACGTGCGGCGGCTTGCATGACACCGTAAAGGTCCGCGACACAATCATCGCGAGCGCGGCCTGTTCCGAGTCGGCCATGCAAAATTCCCGCTTTGGCCACTTGCACTACGCTCCGGCCGCCGACTTTGGACTTCTAAAGAACGCCTACGACGCGGCCCAAAAACTGCAAATTCCTGTCCACGTGGGCCTTTGCGCCTCCAGCGACGCCTTTTACGACGAAAACGAGTATTGGAAGCTTTGGGCCAAATACGGCGTTTTGGGGCTGGAAATGGAGGCGGCCGAACTCTACACGCTGGCGGCCAAATTCAATAGAAAAGCCCTTGCGATTCTAACCGTAAGCGACCACCTGGTGACCCACGAGCTGACCACCGCCGAAGAGCGCCAGACCACCTTCACCAACATGATGAAAATCGCGTTGGAGGCGGTGATAGCGGAATAGGGCGTTTTTTTTGACGAAATTTAATTTTTTGTCAAAAAAAGCCTTGACAAAAGGAATTTTTTGCTGTAATATATTGACACTACAGGCGGTTTGCGGTATATTTGACCGATACTCTGTAAAATAATTTAAGTGAGGTTGAATATA
>JAFZLA010000082.1 GCA_017551705.1 Treponema sp. | reverse complement strand
TTCAAAAGAACTGTGTTTTTCAGAGTCAGAAAACTTATAAGAAATGTAGTCAATATATGAAAATATTTCCGCAAGAGCGGCTTGGGGAAGAGAATTCAGTTTTTTTTCAAGAGCAGGAAATGACATAAAAGCCTCCCAAATCGAATTATATTATAATGCCATTTCCTTAAAAAAGCAACAGTGATTTTTTTATAATATCGAATCCAGAAAATCCGCAAGCTTTTTGCGTTGGTCTTTTTGGCGCGTTTCTTCCCTACTACTTCTTCGGGAACAGTTCCGCGCGAATCATGACGGTGTCCTGGTACCAGTCAATCAAAAGCGAGAATATTTCGTCTTCGTAGCCGTCCATGCTGGCCTTGAATTTCCAGACGGCGGCGGAGTTGAACTTTTCGCTCGGAACGTCTTGGGGCGCCACCCAGCGGCCGTTGTACAAAACAGTGCATGTCGCCTTGTCAGACAAATCCATGCCGCTCTTTCCGTCGCGGACGCTCATGACCAATTTAATCGGCCGGTTTTCGTTTGCCGAAAAATTAAGGTCGATAAATTTTTCGTCGCGGGTAACTTCAAAATTTTCCCACCAAACATAGGAACCTACGGCAACCTTTGCGCGATACATTCCGGGCTTTAAAAAAACCGGCTTTATGTGGTAGGCCTTAAGCTTTGAAGCCGGCCGTTCGGCGGTCACTCCTTTTTTGTCGGCGGCTCCTTCGATAAAGACGCGGGCGGAATCTTGAACTTCCTTAATCTCCGTTCCGTTTGTAAAGAACAGGGCGCGGGCGCTTATGTGGCTTGCGGGAGCGCTTGTTTGCGGAAGCTTTATGCTGAGAGTGACCGGCGTGTAAACCGAGCGCAAAATTGTGCGATGGATCCAGCCTTCCGTCCACAAATACCAGCCAGCCGCCGCGGCCGCTCCGCACAAAACAAGGGCGACAAAAAAATCTTTCCACACATTGCGCTTTCTTTTGTAAGCGCTCTCCTTCAACTGGCGGGGAGAAATAACCATCTTGGCAAGCTCGACGCGGATCGCGTGCGTGTCGTAATGCTTAAGGTATTTTTTTACGATTTTGATTATCGGGTCAACGCTCTTAAAGCGGCCGCGCGCTTTGGGAGCCATCATCTTTTTAATCAGCTTGCAAATTTCCTTTGGAATTTTTTTGTCAAATTTTCTGGGGTCGGCATAGCGGCCGCGGCGCGCCTTTTCGTACATTTCTTCCTGGGTCTCGGCGGTGTAAGGTTTTTGGCCTGTGACCATCTCGTAAAGCATTACGCCCAGCGCGTAAATGTCGGCGCGCTTGTCAACGCCGCTTGAGTTTTTAAACTGTTCCGGCGGCATGTAGCTTGGCGTTCCCAAAATCACGCCGTCCTTTGTGTTCTTGTCGTCGGAATCGTCGCTTGCGATTCCAAAGTCGGTAAGCTTGATTTCGCCGCGCCTTGACATCAAAAGGTTTCCGGGCTTTATGTCGCGGTGCACCACGTTCTTTTTGTGAGCGAACCTAAGGCCAAAAAGCGAGTCCTGCATTATGAGCATGGCGACTTGCGGAGAAAGCGAGCCCTGCTTTTGAATCAGCTTGTCAAGCGAAAGGCCTTCGACAAATTCTTCCACGATGTAGCGGTAGCCTTCCTCGGTAAAATAGTCGAACAAGTGCACGATGTAGGGGCTTTGCATTTCCAAAAGAATTTTGGCCTCTTTTAAAAAGCGCTCCTTGGCGACTGCAGATCCGCGTGTCGTAAGTTTTTTTATGATGATGGGCCGCTTGAGCTCGGGGTGGGTCGACTTGTAAATCGCCCCCATTCCGCCTTGCGCGATTTGTCCTTGAATTTTGTACTTTCCAATCATGTCAGGTGTGGCAGCCATTTTTAATCTCCTATATTATCTGCGACAGAAATTATATCATTTTTTGGGTTGAATGTCTTGTCCGCGCGGACAAGCGCTATGTTTTGCTTTTTTGGGTTGTGAATCTGAACGTAAAGTCCGTCCTGCCGCTCCAAGTAATTTTCGGGAACGGGCCTGTGGCCTCCAATCGCGCGCGCTTCCGTTTTTGCGGCCGGCTCACAAAGCGCCGACAAAATTTTGGCAACGCTTCCCTCGCGCGCTTCGTCGTTGGCAGTCCAAGTCAGACCGTAAACCGCGACGTCGTCAAGCGGCGCGCAAACCAAGTCGTCTTTGGAATAAAAGTCAAGCGGTTCGGCGTGCGACACAAATAAGCTGGAAGAACACGCGCAAAGCGGAAGCGCCTTTTCAAAATCGTAAAGCGCGTTGACAACCTGCTCATCATAAACCGTTTTCATAAACTCAAAAACCATGCGGCCTTCGTAAGCGAATTTTCTAAACGGAAAATTTCCTCCTCCGCGCTCGTTGCGAATGTTTTCGTGGTTTCCTTTTAGGCAGTGAAAATTTTCGGGCCACAAAATTTTTGCGCGCATCACCGCAATAAGCGCGGCCAAGCCCTCGCGCATTTCGGCCCGCATAAAGGCGCTGTCATAAACGCCCCCCTCAAAGGCTTGGTAGGCGCGCAGCCATCTTTCTTTGGCCCTTCCCTCCGCGTGAAGAATGTCGCCTACGCAAATGACGCGAACTTTATTTTGTTCCAGCGCCTCGATGACTTTTAGGCCGGAAAGCCCCCACGCCTTTTGCGGAAGCTCAAAATTTAAAATGTTGTAAACAAAGTCCGGCCGCGCGTGAATGTCGGGAACAACGATTGTCGCAAGGGGCGGCATGGCCCTAAAGTCCAAGAGGCCGCCCGGAACGTCGGTGCCAGGAATCCGTTCCCTGTAACAAGAGGGCTCTGTGGCCAAAACAAAGAGCGCCTTTTTTGCCGCGTCCAAAATTTGCTTTTTTGACGGCAGCCGCGCCGCTTTGGAGAGAACGTTGAATTCTTGCAAGATTTTTTCCGCGCTCACAATTAGACGGGCCTTTGCCCACCGTTCGGATCAACCAAAGACGAGGTTTGCCGAGCCGATGGTGATTTTGTCGCCGCGGCTAAGCTTTACGTATTTGTCCGTCGGAATCCTTTTTCCGTTGAGCAAAGTTCCGTTTGTGGAATTTTCGTCCTTAAGGTAATAGTCGTCCTTGATTTTTTGAATCAGCGCGTGGTGGCGGCTGGCCAGCTTGTTTTCAATCACGACGCTGTTGTCGCTCTCGCGTCCAAGGGTGATTTTTGCCACAAGCTTGATTTTTTGCTTGTTAAACATCAAGTACGAAACCGCGTTTGGGTCCGAAATCGCCTGAATGTGCTCGCCTACCGGAGAGCTTTCCATAATTGTTGAATCGTCCATTCCTCCATTATAAACCAAAATTTGATTTTTATCAAATTATTTTGTATAATGCTTGCATGCAAACTTTAGTGATCGGTTCAACTTGCGTTGACGTAATTATCCGCGTTCCCACGTTCCCAAAGCCCGGACAGGACGTGAACACAGACGGCGCCAAGTGGTCTTTGGGCGGAACTGCTTTTAACGTTGCGAAGGCCCTGCAAAAAGCAAAAAGCCCCTTTGTCTTGTGCTCTCCTGTTGGAAGGGGCGTCTACGCGGAATTTGTGGAACGGGAGCTAAAAAAGAACAAAATTCCCGTTTTTGCAAAAGTCGCAAGCCAAGAAAACGGCGCCTGCTGGTGCCTGGTCAACAAAAAGAACGAACACGCCTTTATTTGCGCCCACAAGGCCGAATACTTGTTTGACAAAAAATTCTACAAAAAAATAAATTTTAAGAAAGTTGACAGCGTGTATTTTTGCGGTCTGGAAATGGAAGAAAAAACTTCCGAAGCGGAGATTGATTTTCTTTTGGAACAAAAATCTCTGGCAGACCAAGAAGGGCGGCCGCTCAAAATATTTTTTGACCCCAGCGCCCGTGTCGAGCGCATCAAAAAGTCTTTGCTAAAAAAGATTTGGCGCCTCAACCCGATTTTGCATCTCAACCAAAAAGAGGCCTTTGCCATCACTGGCCTTGACTCAATCCCCTCCGCCGCGGCCGCCCTTTTTATGCTTACCAAAAATGACGTGATAATGACAACCGGAAAAAGCGGCTCATACATTTACCAGGCCGCCACGCAAAAGGGCCAAAAAATTCCGGGAGTAAAGGCAAAAGTTGTCAACACGATCGGCTGCGGAGACGCGCACCTTGGAGTTTGCGTGGCCCGCATAAAGGCCGGAGACTCTTTGGCCGCCGCTGTTTTGGCCGCCAACCGGTACGCCGCAAAGGTCGCCGAGACAGAAAAAGCGTCACTTTAGGCGCGGGCTTTCGCTTTCGCGCTCCTTGATGTTGCGGGCGGCGACGTCAAACAAGTGTTGGACCAGCTTTAGCACTTCGTCGCGCGTTTCCTTGTCCAGCTCGCCCGCGGCCTTTACGATTGCAAGCGCCTGCTTGAACCAATCTTTTCCCAAGTCGCTGTTGGTCTTGGCGCCGCCGGCCGTCAAAACTTTGAACAAAGTTTCAATTACAAGAGCGCGTTTTTCTTTTGATATGCCTTCAAGCCATTCGTTGAAAGTCTTGTGAAAGATGTCCGAGGCGGCGTCAAAGCCGTCAAGGGTCACAAAGCCGCTCGGGCCCAAAAGCCAGTTGAAGGCCTCGTGCTGCATAAGGCCTTGGACGGGGCTGTCAACAATGCTGTATTGGCCCGCGCGCCTAAAGAGCATTCCTACAATCGAAAATTTTGGATAGTAAGAATGAAGCAGCGGAAGAATTTGTTTTAGCCGCGCGTCACCGATTATTTCTTTTCTAAAGCCGGGGCCGTCAAAGTTAAAGACGCGGGCGATTCTTTTTTTGCATTTAGGCGCGCAAAAGGCGCTTGCGTAAACGGCAAGGTTTCCGCCCTTGGAATGGCCGCCCACAAAAATTTTTCCGCGCGTTTTTTTTGCGGCGCCTTCAAGATAGGCCAAAGCGTCTCGCTGCGCGGGAACGGCTTCCTCGATGGCAAGGTTAAAGTCTTCCTTCCAGCCTACGATTGTGTCGTCCGTTCCTCTAAAAGCCACAAAAGGATTTGAGCTAAAGGAGCCGTCAAAAAATGTCATCGCGCTAAACTGCTCTTCGTTTTGCAAGTCGATTTTGCTTATGTAGCCCGAAACGTAAAGCTTTCCAAAACGAGCGCTTTTTGCGCACGCTTCCAAAAGGTCCACCGTTTGCTTAGAAATCAAGGCGCCCAAGTCGCTGCGCTTTTCAAAGTCGTCGCTTGTCTTAAAGAACGTCCACAATTCCCACAAAGAAGTTTTTCTTGCAAAGTCGGAAGAAAGCAAGCCGTCAAAATTTAAATAAGAAAGCTGGCACAAAACCAAAGCGTCAACGTCGCAAAAGGCGCTCTTCTTAAAAGTCAAGTCGCCGCGCCATTCAACATAGTCCAGTAAATTCATCTAGGCCCCAAATTATTTTTTTCGCAAGAACATCACGCTAAGCGGAGGAAGATAAAAGTCTCCGTCGTAATGGCATTCGGTTTCGGACAAGAGCTCGTCATAGTCGCCCCATATTCCTTCAAACGCTCCAAAGCCTTTTCCCGGCTTCATCGGAACTTTGTAATCGTATTCGCTTATGTTAAGCGCGACGACAATCTTTTCTCCGCAAGACTCGCGCTCAAAGACCAACTGTTCCTTTGCTTGGAAGATTTGTTTGTAAGTTCCGTAGCGCAAGGCCGGAGAATTCTTGCGCGCCTCAAAGGCCTTTTGAATGCAAGAGGTCAGTTGGTTCCATTCGGGCTTTTCAAAGGCTGGCCGCATGGCCCAGTGGTCTTCGGTGGAATAGCCTTCGACGCCCCACTCGCTTCCGTAGTAAATGCAAGGAAAGCCTGGCAGCGCCGGCAACAAGCTCCAGCCAAGCGGAACCAATTCCTTGCGCTCCATCGCGGTCTCAAAGCGCGGATAGTTGTGGTTGTCCAAAAAGTTCATCATAGGAACGTTCTTGTAAATTCCGTCTGGGCCAAACTGCCTGTTCAATGTGTAGGCCAATTCATAGATGTTATTCTTGTTAAAGCTGTCGCAAAAAGAATTTCTAAGCTCTTGGTTGACTGAGCTTTGGGCCAAACTGCGCGAAAGATAAGGCGAACAGTCGATGCTGTCAAAAACCTCGGCAACAAAGGCTATGCTGCCTCCCAAGCCGGCGCCCATCTCGGAGCAATATTTGCGTATCCGCTTGATGAATCGTTTGGGCAAGTATTCCGCCAAGCAAAGGTGCAGGCCGTCAAAGCGGTAAAGGTCTTCCCACTTTCTTATCGCGCCAAAAATATGCTCGATGACTTCTTCGTTGTCCAAATTTAGCTCGGGAAAATCCCAGTTGTCCTTCCAAGCCTTATAGTAAAAGCCGTCGTTGCAAGGCGTGTTGCGCTTAAAGTCGATTCCCCTGAACCAATCGATAAAGCGCGAATTTTGCATGTTGTTCCTAACGTCTCTAAAGGCCCAAAAGCCGCGGCCCACATGGTTAAAGAGCGCGTCAAAAACCAGCCTAAAGCCGTTGTCGTGGAGGGCTTGGCAAACTTCGGCAAAGTCCTCGTTGCTTCCAAGGCGGCTGTCAAGCGTGTAAAAGTCACGCGTGTTGTAGCCGTGAGTGTCGCTTTGCAAGACGGGATTAAAGAAGATTGAATTGATGCCCAACTTTTTTAAGTGGTCAATCCAATTCAAAATTCTGTCAACGCGGCGGACGGGTCGCGTCGCGGCGTTCCAAGTGTTTGACCAGTCCCACGAATTTTCGTGCGGAGCGTCGCAGAGACCAAGAGGAAAAATTTGATACATCGCGGAACCGTCAAACCAACTAACGTTCATTTATTTGTACTCGATTTCTCCGCGCATTATTTTTCGGACCAAGATTCCCGACGGCTGCAAGTCGCTTTCGGCCCAACCGCCCTTCGCGTCGCGGTCCTTGTTGAACTTTAAGTTTCCAGAGTCTTCGCCCTTGTTGTTGACAGACCAGTTGGCCCAAGAAATTTTTTCTTTGGCCATAAGCTTTGTCCACTCCAAAGTTTCCTTTTCAAAAACTCCGCCGTCGCCAGAGGCTTTTGTCGTTCCCCATTCGGTGACAAAAACAGGAAGGCCTTTTTTGAGCGCCTTTGTCAAAACCTTGCGGCTTGACTTTCCGTGGCTGCCGGCATAGAAGTGCAGCGTGTACATAATGTTCTTTTGGCCCTTGATTGGATCAGCGGCCGCGCTCATCAAGTCGCTTGACCAAACCGGAGTTCCCACGACGATGATGTTGTCGCAATATTTTCTGATGACAGGAATTATTTTTTCGGCGTAGGGCTTTATGTTCTTTTCCCAAGACACTTCCTTTCCGTTTGGCTCGTTGCAAATTTCGTAGATGATGTTGGGGCAGTCGGAATAGGCGGAAGCGATTTTGTCAAAAAATTCTTCGGCCTTCTTTACATACAAAAGCGGGTCGCGCTCGGGCAGCACGTGCCAGTCAACTATGACGTAAACGCCTAGCTCGATGGCCGCTTCGATTGAGTCGATGACTTTGTTTGCGATGGCGGGGTTGTTGACATAGCCTCCGCTTTCGCCGGCGTACATCGCGGCCCTCCAAAGGTCGCAGTTCCAGTCGTCGCGCAGCCATTTGATTACGTCTTTGTTGGCGTACTTTCCGTGCCAGTGCAATCCGTGAGAGCTCATTCCGCAAAGCTGAACGGGATTTCCGTTTTGGTCGCAGAGATGCGTTCCAATCACTTGAAGCGACCCGTAACGCTCGACGGGGGTCGACTTGTCGTTCAAAAATTGGCGAGGCTCAACTTTTTTTGAGCAGGAAGCCAAAGCAAGCGCCGCAAAAAGCGCGGCCGCAAAAAATGCAATTCTCTTCATAAAAACTCCTACAAATATTTTACTGTTTCGTCCAAAGGCTTTCGGTCGCTGTGCCGAGGGCTGGGCTCCGCGTCGGCGGCGGGATAGCCAATGTCCAAAAGGCAAACCAAATGCAAGTTTTTGGGAAGGCCAAAGGCCTCGATCATTTTGTTCGCGTCAAATCCGCGCGCCCACAAAGTTCCCAAGCCAAGCTCGGTGGCCTGGAACATCATAGCCGACGTGACGATCGAAGCGTCCACCTCGCCGCCGTCGTAATGGCCGCAGGGGTAAAATGTGTAGGCCGTGTCGTTGACGTTCTTGTAGCTTTGGTCTTCGTCGTAGCAAACCATAAGAACCACCGGAGCGTCAAAGGCCATTTGCGTGGCCGCCCTGATTTTTGCGATAGATTCGGGGCTTTGCAATACAAAAATCCTTTGGCTTTGCGAATTCTTGGCTGTCGGAGCCAGACGGCCGGCCTCCAAGACCTTTTGGAGCTTTTGGTCCTCAACTTTTTTGTCTGAAAATTTGCGGACCGAATAGCGCGATTTTGACAATTCTAAAAAATCCATAAAGGATATTTTACAGCGAAACCGCGCAAAAATCAATTGAAAAAATCACAAAAGAGCGCTAGAATTGTTCATATAGAAAGAATCGGAGCGCAAAATGAAAAAAATTGTCACAGCCTCAACAAACCCAATTGTCACAAAAACGATAACAAACGCCTGCAAGAACTTTTCGGCCTTTTCTTGCAACATTTTTGGCGACACTGACAGCATCATAAGCTTCATCAACTACGAGCTGCCCGACATCAAAGTAATCGACTACACTTCCCCGACAATAAGATGCGACAAAATTTTGGAGTCCATTCACGAGGACTCTTGGCTCCACTACGGCGGCGTTATTTCGGTTTGCAAGGACCGCGACCAAGCCAGGCGCCTGGAAGACCTTAAGGACGAAAACGTCCTTTCAATCTTGACCATTGACGAATTTGCCCAAAACTTTACCCGCCTGCTCCGCATAATCGACCAAAACCAGCAATTCTTGTACGCCCGCGGAATGCAGGACATCATCGGCGGACGCGAGGAAGGCAGCTTTATTTGCGGAAACGACCCGCTGGACATCCGCTTTTACATCAACTTTATGGTAAGCTACCTTTACAACACAAACCGCATCAGTTCCGAAGACCGCGGCAACTTGCAGATGACCCTTAGCGAGCTTTTGACCAACGCCGTCGAGCACGGAAACTTGAACATCTCATACCAAGAAAAAACCGAATGGCTCATGAACGGCGGAAACATCATGGACTTGATAAAGACAAGAGCCGAAGACCCTAAATACCGCGGCCGAAAAATCCGCATCAACTATTCGATTCACGACAAGGCCAGCGCCTTTAGAATCACCGACAACGGCGACGGCTTTGACTGGCGCAAAATGCTCGAAAGCCGCGCGTCCGAAGACGAAACCCACGGCCGAGGAATTTCTTTGAGCCGCTCCTTTGTAAAAAAATTGGTCTACAACGAAAAAGGCAATCAAGTCACTTTCCAAATCGCAAACCAAATCAACTCGGTCAACGCCGTTCCCGGCATCATGAAACCCTTTGACGTTTTGGAATACAAGGACAAGCAAATCGTTTGCCGCCAGGACGAAATGTCAAACGACCTTTTCTTCATCGTCGCAGGAAAATTTGGCGTTTACGTAAACTTAAAGCTCAACACAGTTTTGACGCCAAGCGACATGTTCATCGGCGAGATGGCTTTCTTGTTGAACGACAGAAGAACCGCGACTGTAATGGCAATTGGAAACTGCAAGCTTATCAAAGTTCCCAAAACGGCCTTCCTTTCTTTGATTAGAAAGAATCCCCACTACGGCATCTTCCTTAGTAAAATGCTCGCGCAGCGCTTGGCCTTGCAGTCGCAGAACGCTTACGTCATCCAGCAAAAGTTTGACGAATTGCAAAGCGCGCTCCAGGCCGCCACGGACAAAACACGCTAATAATTTTTAGCCATTGACGAACTTGACCATCGCCTCGTAAATGCACTTGTTGAATTTGCGGCCTACGTCTTGGGCAAGAATTTCTATCGCCTTGTCTTGGTCCAAGGCCTTTCTGTAGGGACGGTCGCTGGTCAGCGCGTCGTAAACGTCGGCGCAGCTTATGATTTGCGATTCTTCGGGGTACTCGCCCTCTTTTTTTCCGTAATAGCCGCTTCCGTCCAAGTGCTCGTGGTGGTAGCGGACAAAGTTTCTGATTTCGACAAAGTAAGGGTTGGCCGAAAGTATTTTGTAGCCGATCTCCGCGTGCTCCTTAATGATAAGGCGCTCAGCGTCGTTGAGCTTTGCCGGCTTGTTTATTATCGCGTCGGTGATTCCGATTTTTCCGATGTCGTGCAAGAGCGCGCCGTATCGCAGCATGTGAATCCGCTCCTTGCTGTAGCCGAGCCTCTTGGCGATTCCCACGCAGTAGGCGGCCACGCGGTCCGAGTGTCCTTCGGTGTAGAGGTCCTTGGCTTCGAGCGCGTTCGAAAGCGACTTGACAACGCTAAAGTTGCTCTCCTCAACTTTGTCGCGCAAGTTTCTGTTCAACACTTCCGAAGCAAAGAAGGCCGAAGCGATTTCCATCATGTACTGGTGCTCGATGCTAAAGGGGTCCTTGCTTTGCTTTGAGCGCGCTATCGTCATAACGCCTATGCGCCTTTCTTCGGTTCCGATTGGAACGCTGATAAAGGAGCCTTGTATGAACTGCTCTTCCCTCATCAACGAATAGGCGGGATGGCTGGAACGGTCGGGAACAAAAACCGAAATCCAATTCTTAAATACCTGCCCCGAAATTCCTTCGCCGACTTTTATCGTGGGAACCTTGTCGCGCTCCACATTGCTGAATGCAAAGGGATAAAGAATTTGCAAGTCCTCGTCGTAGCGGTAGGCCACGCCGCGGGTAAACGAAATCTCTTCCTTTAAGTCTTCAAAAAGACAGTTGTTCATGTCGGCAACCGTCTTGTGCTTTTGAAGCGCGAAAGGATATTTTTTAAGGTTGAGCAAGTGCCTTTGACCGCGCGTGGCGATTGAGGCCGCGTAAAGATTGACTTGCAGACGGGGCTTTAGCCTTTGGAAGAATTGCAAGTCCTCGCGCTTTAAGGCAAATTTTTTGGAAGGATTTTTTGCGCACAAGAACAAAATGGCAACCATCTCAAAGCCGTGCACAACCGGCATTACATAACGGCAGCCGTAAACTTCCTTGAGCATTTCGCCCAAAACAGGGTCGGCAACATTGTAAGCGGAGAACATTTTTTCCAAAGGAACCACGCCGCTTTCCATTGCCAAAAAGCCCGCGAACAGGGAGTCGTCCGAAATCGTCGTAATGCCTTCCCTGTCCATTTCGCGATATTCGTGGAATTCCGGCGTGTGAAAGAAAACGCGGGCCTCGCAGCCCTCCACCCGTCGCTCCACCAAAGCGATGACCGACTTTACAAGGCCTATCGTCGTGGTCCAATTGTTAAGGGAATCCATGTCAAATTCGTCATTGACGGCGGCAAAGTTAAAGTCCGCGCCCCTGACGGTTCTTTTTGAGGTTCTTGACACTTTCTTAATTTTCTTCCTTGTCATGAAATTCCCATGCCAACGGCAAAAGGCCGTTATTCGACACTTCATTATCGGCAGGTTTAAGGGAAAAGTTTAGCGTTTTTTTGGAAAATTTTTTTTTGAGGAGAACGAAAGAAAGCGGACCTTACATCGTTTTTCGCAGGGCGATGGCGTCCAAGATGCGGGCGATGATTCCAAAGCTTTGGGGGGTCAGAGATGCCAAGTCGTCGCCGTCGGTGTGCATCAGGCGCCATGTGTATGGAAGCAAGTCGTGGAGAGCGGCAGTTTTGTTTGGCGGAACGTCTTTGTTTTGAACGTAGCGCAAAAGGTCGGGCTCGGCTTGAAGGGCGGCCATGTAGGTTTGGGCCTCCGAATCGGGCAACATAGTGATCGCCACGGCCGGAAAGCCGTTGGCCAAAAAGCCCGCGTTGTCGCTGTAGGGCATAGGTAGGTTGACCCAGTTAAGGCCCAGCGAGGAAAATATTCCCACAACGCCCTGCTTGAGCGCGTTGAACTTTTTTGCAAAGCTTGCGGGCGCGCCGGGCGGAAGAACGTTCAAGCCCAAAAGCGGAACCGTTCCCCTGCCCACGCAGTCAAAGACGTAAATGTCTTCGTCGCGGATTCCGCACTTTTGCATGGTGGAAGCAAGCGAAAAAGCGCCCTGCTCGTGGACGCCGCCGCTTCCCAGCTCCTCGCCGTCGGTAAAAAATATTCTGCAGTTGTGGACGCCCTTAAAATGAGCCAGGCGCGCGGCAAAGTCCATCAGGCAAAAAACCGACGAAGAGTTGTCGTTGGCGCCGGGACTTTGCGCCACGATGTCGTAGTGCGCGATGATTGTCTTTACCCTAAAGGTCGCGTCGTAACCCTGCCGCGGAAGCTTTACGTAAATGTGGCGCTTGCCTTCTACGCTTATGACGGCGCAATCAACGCCGCGCGCTCCAAGATAGGTTTGGATAAAGGCGGCTCGGTCTGTGCCGGGGCGCAAAAACATTTCGTATTCGGGCGCGAGTTTTGCCGCGACCCCAGACGCTTGCGGCGACGCAAAATCCATCAGGCTTTTTCTCCGCGCTTTTCGAAAAAGAGTCCTACGATTCTTTGCGTCACAAACTTAACAATGATTCCCAAAAGCATTGTGGCCGCGATTGCCAAGACCAAGTAGGCGAGCGCCATAAGCTGGTCGTTCCAGCCGCCAAGCTTGAGGCCTTCCTTTGCCCTAAAGCTTTTGTCGCTCCATCCAAAGAGAATAGAAAAAGCCCTTAGCGGAATAGCCTGCATAAGATAAAATTCCAAGGAATATTTTCCCCACAACTCAAAGACGCGGTTCTTTGTCCAAATTTTCATTCTAAGCAAACAGAGGAACAAAAGCCATGTGAGGACAAGCAATGTGTCCGAGCTAAACATAATCACGCGCGGAAGCGTCGTGTTGTCGCCGCTAAATTCCAGCCAATAGTGAATGTTGTTTTCCCACAAAGACATCTTGAAGGCAAAGGCTCCGACAAAGAGCAAAATGGAAATTATAAGTTTGACAACCCACGCGCGTTTAAAAAATTCAACGACGCTCTTTTCGTTGCGGGCAAAAAGCATTCCCACAAAAAATGCGATTGTCGAGTTGACCCACCATTCGCCCTCATACCAAAGGGCGACGGGCCGCTTGTACCAGGGCGCCAAAAATAGCGCGCCGGGCTTTTTCCACCAATCGCGCTCGCCCCACCACCAAGTAAAGTGCTTGTTGAACAAGAACCAGCCGATTTGCAGCGCGATTACGGCAAACACAAAGGCAAAGGCGCGGTTGCTGTTCGCCCCCGTCTGGCCTGCGCCCTTCTTAAAGGCGGCGTAAAAGGCCAAGTACATTACAATGATTACAGGAACAAACCAAGCGTTGTCGTTTAAAAGCGCCACGCCGGTGATTTTGCAAATCCATTCCGAGACGGGCATCTTTGTTCCCAAGGCCAAGTGGAAGGCGATGTAAAAAAGGTTCATCACATAAAAGCACACCACGATGGGAAGGATGCGGCGGCGCGCGAATTTGTCCAAGTAATTTGGCTTTGACTCAAGGCTCTTTAAAAGGCCGTAGCCCGAAACAAAAAAGAAAACCGCCACAAAGCAAAAGCCGATTTCCCTAAAAAGCTGCATTTGTCCAAGAGCGTCCATCGGCCCGCCATTCTGCGGCGGCTGCGAAAGGTGGTGGCAAATCACGCCAAGCGCCGCAAAGCCCTGCAAATTTTTTGTGGCCTCAAGCGACATAAAGTCCTGGTGGAACGAGCCTTTGGGAGCGCGGCGGCTTCCAACCAACAAAAGCGCCAACCACGCGCCGTAAACGATTATTGATACCATTGGAATTGTCATAAAAACATTATAACGCTCTGCGAGCGTTTTTGCTAGTGTTGAATATTAGCGCGATTTATGGTAATATTGACATTCAAATTCAACCACATTTTTGAGGTATAAAATGTCAAAATATCCTTTTGAATCGATTGAGCCTAAATGGCAAAAATATTGGGAAGTCAACAAGACCTTCAAAGTCGGCGAGGACGCTTCGTTCCCCAAAGAGAAGCGCCGCTATGTCTTGGACATGTTCCCCTACCCCAGCGCGGCCGGCCTGCACGTCGGCCACCCCGAAGGCTATACGGCCACCGACATTTACTGCCGCTATCTTAGAATGAAGGGCTTCAACGTTCTGCACCCGATGGGATACGACGCCTTTGGCCTCCCGGCGGAAAACTACGCCATCAAAACAGGAACGCACCCGCGCGAAACGACTTACGCCAACATCGAACACTTCACCAAGCAAATAAAGGCGCTCGGTTTTAGCTACGACTGGGACCGCTGCGTGGAGACTTGCGCGCCCGACTACTACAAGTGGACGCAATGGATTTTCCTCCAGCTGTACAAAAAGGGCCTTGCCTACGAAAGCAACACGCCCATCAACTGGTGTCCGTCGTGCAAAACCGGCTTGGCCAACGAAGAGGTCAAGGAAGGCCGCTGCGAGCGCTGCCACAGCGAAGTGACGCGCAAAACAATCCGCCAGTGGGTTTTAAAAATCACAGAATACGCCGAGCGCCTCTTGCAAGACCTTGACGAGCTTGACTGGCCCGAAAGTGTGAAGATCATGCAGCGCAACTGGATTGGAAAGTCCATCGGCGCCGAGGTTGACTTTTACGTGGCCGACAAAGACGGAAAGGCCACCGACAAAAAGTTTGTCGTCTACACTACCCGCTGCGACACGCTCTTTGGCGCAACCTTTATGGTAGTTTCGCCCGAGCACCCGCTTGTCAAGGAACTGACCACGCCGGAACAAGAGGCGGCCGTCAAAAAATATTTGGAAGACGCTGCCAAAAAATCCGACCTTGAGCGCACCGACTTGGCCAAGGACAAGACTGGAGTCTTTAGCGGAAGCTACGCGATAAATCCTGTCAACGGAAACAAGATTCCGATTTGGATCGCAGACTACGTTTTGATTTCTTACGGAACGGGCGCCATCATGGCCGTTCCTGCCCACGACACCCGCGACTGGGAGTTCGCTAAAAAATTCAATCTCCCCATCATCGAAGTTCTCAAGAGCCAAGTTGACGTGCAAAAACAGGCGTGGACCGAAGACGGAATCCACGTAAACTCTGGCTTCCTCGACGGCCTCAACAAAGAGGACGCGATAAACAAAATGCTCGACTACTTGGAAGAAAAGAAAATCGGAAAAAAGGCCGTCAACTACAAACTTCGCGACTGGATTTTCAGCCGCCAGCGCTATTGGGGCGAGCCCATTCCTTTGGTCCACTGCCCCGCTTGCGGAACGGTTACAGTTCCAGAGAGCGAGCTGCCCTTGGAGCTTCCAAACGTAAAAACTTACCAGCCCACCGGAACTGGCGAAAGCCCGCTTGCCGGAATCGACAGCTGGGTCAACTGCAAGTGCCCCAAGTGCGGAGGAGCGGCCAAGCGCGAGACAAACACAATGCCCCAATGGGCGGGAAGCTGCTGGTACTACCTGCGCTATCTTGACCCGACAAACGCCGGAGAGTTCTGCTCAAAAGAAAAAGAAAAATATTGGATGCCCGTTGACTTGTATGTTGGCGGCGCCGAGCACGCGGTGTTGCACCTTTTGTACGCGCGCTTCTGGCACAAAGTCTTGTACGACTGCGGAGTTGTTTCCACAAAAGAGCCCTTCCACCGTTTGGTAAACCAGGGAATGATCACCTCGTTCGCCTACCAGCGCAAGGACAAGACCCTCGTTCCTGTTGACGAGGTTGAAGAAAAAGGACAGAACGTTTACGTGGAAAAGGCGACCGGCGCCGAGCTTACGCAAGTCGTTGCCAAAATGTCAAAGTCGCTCAAGAACGTCGTAAACCCCGACGAGGAGATAAAGCTTTACGGCGCCGACAGCGTCCGCATGTACGAAATGTTCATGGGCCCGCTCACGATGTCAAAGCCCTGGTCCACTCAGGGAATCGTCGGCATCCACCGCTTTTTGGAAAAGGTTTGGGGCGTGGCCGAAAAGCCTTACAGCGACACGGACATTTTTGGAAAGCTTGAGGACCAGTCGCTTGTCGAATTGCGAAAGCTTTACGCAAAGACTGTCGAAAAAGTCACAAACGACACCGACACTCTCAACTTTAACACGGCGATAAGCCAAATGATGATTTTCATCAACGCCGTTTCAAAACTGGACGCGATTCCAAAGACGATGTGGGAAGGCTTTGTAAAAATGCTTTCTTGCTACGCTCCGCACCTTGGCGAGGAACTGTGGGAAAAACTTGGCCACGACAAGACAATCGCCTACGAGAGTTGGCCAACAGTTGACGCAAGCCTTGCCGCCGACGACCAAAAGACAATCGTTGTGATGATCAACGGAAAGCTTCGCGACAAGTTCAACGCCGCCCCCGGCACGTCGCAGGACGACTTGATCGCCGCCGCCCGCGCCACAGAAGGCTACAAAAAGTTCTTGGAAGGCAAAACCGAAGTCAAAGTGATTTGCGTGCCCGACAAGCTGGTGAATATCGTGGTGAAATAGCGGCAATAAAATTGCAGGCAAGCCCTAAACGACTTGCTAGCCGCATAAGCCGCAACATTCGCGCTCGCAACCAAGCTCGCGCGAACAGCGGAGTTTTAGAAAGACTAAAAAAGCCGCGGCGAAATGCCGCGGCTTTTTTATTGGCGCTCAAATTACTTGAGCAAATCTCGCGCCAAAATCTTGGCGATGTTGGGCCGCTTGACCAAGTCGCCCTTAAGGCCTTCTTCGCGAGCCTTGTTGACGTAGGCGGGGTCTTGGAAAGAGTACTTGAACTTTGTGTGAACGTCGTAAGTGCCCTTCATCAAGGCGTAGGCGTCCTCAGTCATTACAAGCTCTTCGTCGGTGGGGATTACAAAAATCTTTGTCTTGCTATCGTCGGCGTGGATGTAAGTTTCGGCGTTGCCTGTGAACGACCAGTCGTTGCGCTGGGCGTCGATTTTTATGCCGTAGTTTTCCAAGCCGCTGCACGCCTTCATTCTGGTGATGGGTCCGCGCTCGCCTACGCCGGCAGTCCAAACAATCGCGTCAACGCGGCCAAGCTCGGCCATAAAGGCTCCGATGTATTTTTTGATGCGCAAGGCTTCCATCTCGATGCTAAGCTGGCAAAGCTTGTCGCCCTTGGCAGCGTCGATTTCGATGTCGCGGCGGTCTGAATATTTTCCTGTGATGCCAAGGCAGCCGCACTTTTTGTTGAGGGCCTTGTCCATCTCGTCGGCGCTCATGCCGGTCTTGCGCATGATGTAAAACGGAAGCGCTGGGTCAAGGTCGCCCGAGCGGGTTCCCATAACAAGGCCTTCAAGCGGAGTGATTCCCATCGTGGTGTCGTAGCAAACGCCGTTTTTGACGGCGCACATTGACGAGCCGTTTCCGATGTGGCAAATGATGAGGTTTGTGTCCTTGGGGTCTTTGCCAAGCAAAACGGCGGCGCGCTTGGCTGTGTAAAGGAAGCTGGTTCCGTGGAAGCCGTAGCGGCGGGCGGCGTATTTTTCATACCATTCGCGGGGAATGGCGTATTGGAAAGTTTCTTCGGGCATCGTCTGGTGCCAGGCCGTGTCCATGATGGCGGAGTGCGGAACGTTGGGCATAACCTTTTGCGCGGCCTCGATTCCCATGATGTTGGCGGGCATGTGCAAGGGGCCCAAATCGACAACCTCGCGGAAGCCGTCCAAAACTTCGGGGGTGATCAAAACGCTCTTGGTGAATTTTTCTCCGCCGTGCAAAACGCGGTGGCCGACAGCGCCGATTTCGTCCATATTTTTAATCACGCCAACTTCGGGGTCGGTGATTTCTTTGATGATAAGCTCGATGGCCTCTTTGTGCGTGGGGCAAGGGCTTTCGATTTCGGTCTTTTTTCCTTTGGCCTTGTGCGTGATGCAGCTGCCCTCGATTCCGATGCGCTCAACCACGCCGTTAGCCATAACCTCTTTGTTGTCCCAATCGTAAACCTGATACTTCGCGGAAGACGATCCGCAGTTCAATGTAAGAATTACCATAAAATTCCCTCGGTATATTATAGAAAAATGTGATAACTATCTTATCACCGCAAGCGGTGGTGTGTCAATTAACCCTGATGTCCACAAACTTGAACTGGCGGACGTCAAAGAGGCCCTTGTCCGTAACCTTAAGCTCGGGAATGACGGGAAGCGCCATAAAGCACAAGGTTGACACCGAGCCGATTTTTGGATTTACGCCAAGAACTTTTGCGGCTTCGTGAATTTGTTCCAGCCGCTCCTTTACCCAAACGGCGTCGCGGTCGCTCATAAGGCCGGCCACCGGCAAGGGCAAAAAGGCGATTTGCTTGTTTTGGTGGATCAGCGCAATTCCGCCGCCGGCCTTTTCGACCGCGCGAATCGCGGCGTCCATTTGCTCGTCGTCGGTGCCGGCGCAAATTATGTTGTGGGAATCGTGCGCAACGGTAAGCGCCACAGCTCCCTGCTTTATGCCGTAATTTTTTAAGAGAGCCAGACCAACGTTCCCTGTGTTGTGGTGGCGCTCGACCACCGCGATTTTGACCAAGTCAACGTCTGGGTCAAAGACAAAGTTTCCGCCCTCGTCGGTCACGGTCTGGACAAGCGCGTCCTTTGTGACGATGCTTCCGGGCGAAAGCTCTATCGCGTGGACAGTGACTTTTTCCGATTTGTCCGAAAGCCGCAAGGTCAGTTTTTCTTTGGAATAGTTTTTTATGTTGACGCTGGAAGCGACTTTTTTTATAGGAACTTTTTTTACGGCCTTTAAATATTTTCCGTCCTGCGCCACAAGCTCTCCCTTGATGAAAACTTTTTGCGCGTCAAAATTTTCAAGGTTGTCCACAAGAACGATGTCCGCCCTAAAGCCCGGGGCGATGGCGCCGCGGTCGTAAAGGTGGTAGGCGTGGGCGGCGTTGAGGCTGCCCATTTGGATTGCGGTTATCGGGTCGATTCCCTTTTGGACGCAAATCCGCAAGTGCGAATTGACGTGGCCCTTTTTGTAAAAAATCACAGGATGCCGGTCGTCGGAACACAAGAGGCAGCGGCGCGAATTCTTTTCGGTGACTCCGGCGGCAAGGTTTTCCAAATCGTGGCAGGCCGAACCGTCGCGCATCTCAACGTACATCCCGCATTGAATCGTCTCGCGCATTTCCTGCAAGGTGGAACTTTCGTGGTCGGTCCTTGCGCCAAAGGCGGCATAGGCCTGGCGGTCTTTTCCTGCAACGTCGGGCGCGTGCCCGTCAATGAACTTATTGTATTTTCTGGCAATCGCGATTTTTTTTACCATCTCGTCTTCGCAAGCAAGCGCGTCCACGTAATTCATAAGCTCGCCAAGGCCCAAGACCTTTTCCATGCCCATGACTTTTGCTATTTGCTTGGAGTCAAATCTTGCTCCAGACGTTTCAAACTCTGTCGCGGGAACGCATGACGGAACCATAAACTTTATGTCCAGCGCCGTTTTTTCGCTGGCCTTAACCATAAATTTAAATCCGTCCATTCCGCAAACGTTGACAATTTCGTGCGGGTCCGCTATTACGGTCGTCGTTCCAAAGGGAACGGCAAGCCGGCCAAATTCTTCCGGCGTCAAAAAAGATGATTCTATGTGAATATGGCTGTCGATCAAGCCCGGAATGGCGTATGCCCCATGCGCGTCAATTTCGTTCTTTCCGGAGTAGCTTCCGATTCCGACAACAATGCCGTCAACAATCGCGATGTCGCCGTCAGTAATCTCGCAAGAAAAAACGTTGACCGCGCGGCAATTCTTTATGACCAAGTCCGCGCTCTCCGCGCCGCGCGCCACTCTGATTTGGCGTTTTAATGATTTTGCGTTAAAACAATTCTTCATACTAAAAGTATAATTTGAAAAGCGGAATTTTGCAAGGAAAATTCGTTCACTGCTCCAGCCACACCCACTCTGTCTTGGAACCGTTCAAATTGTCATAGTAAAAGTTGGTCAAATTCCACTTGTCGCGGATGGCAAAAAAAGTTGCCGGGCGCACAAGGTAAATCATCGGGCATTGCTCCAAAATCAAGCGCTGGTATTCGTCCCAGATTTTTTGCGCGGCCTCTTTGTCGCTTGTGTAGCTGCCCTCGTTGTACAAGTAGTCCAATCGCGCCTCCCAGTCAGTGGCGGGCTTTTTTTGAAAGGGATGCCACAAGTGCAGGTTGCCGTTGGACGGCCACACATTGCTGCCTTGCGACGGAAAGAGGTTGGCTCCAAGGCCGATGATTATCGACTGCCAGTCAAAGGTTGCCGTAAGCGATTCCACCATTTTTTGAAAGTCGGTTTGGCGCACGTTTACCTTGATTCCGATTTTTTTGCACTCGTCGCTTATGATTTGCGCGATGTCGTTTGAAGTGTTAGCGGTGGAAGCGATGGTCAAGTCAAATTCGACGGGCCGTTTTTTTGCGTCCAACATCGTTCCGTCGGAGGAACGGGCAAAGCCCGCCTTGTTCAAAAGTTCCTCCGCTTTTTTTAGATCGAACTTGTATTCAAGCTGGATGTCAGGATTGTAAAAAGGATTTCCGTTTGGAAAAAAGTCGTACTTGGGATAGGCCAAGCCTCTAAAAGTTTGCGCGATGATTCGGTCGCGGTTCAAAAGGCAGCTCATCGCTTGGCGGAATTCTTTTTTGCAAAACCATTCGTAAAAAGGCTCGGCGCTGTTTTTTGGATTTTGGTTGAACGACCACATTTGCGCGCCCACGCTTCCGTCGGCGTTAAAAACGGTGTAGCCCTTGTCTTGGCCGCGAATCACGTCGTCCAAGTTTTCGGGCGTGGGCGAATAGGTTTCCAACTTTCCCTGCGTGAACAAAAGGTAAGAAGTGTTTTGGTCGCCGATTATTTGCCAAACCATTTTTTTCGGATACGGAATCGAAACGCTGGCCGAATCTTTTTGCCAATAATCGTCGTTGCGGGCAAAGACCAGCCTCTGGCCCGGCGAATAGCTTTCGATGAACCACATTCCCATAGACGGAATGGCCGCCACGTCGCTGTCAATGCCAAAAAGATTTTTGACCGCGTCGGCGCCGCCGCTTTCTTTAGCCTCTTTGTAAAGCCAGCAAGGCCTAAAAGCGCAGTTCGTTGTCAGCAAGGGGTCGGCGACAATTCGCGGAAACACAAAGTCAAAATTTTTGTCGTCAATTTTAACGGCCTGGATGCGGCGGCTTGAGCCGTCTTTCATCGTCACAAACTGGCCCGAATACGCCGAGCTTTGGAAGCGCTCGTCGCCGGCAACTTCGTTGTGCCACCAAATTATGTCGTCGCTTGTGACAGGAATTTTTTTGTCGGAATTGATGAACGACCAATAAAGGCCGTCGCGCAAAGTGACGTGAACGGTAAGAACGTCGCGCGCCTCGTCGGTTTCTATCTTAAAGTAGGCGGCTCTCGGAATCCACTCGCGCTTGTAAAAGTCGTAGTCAAAAAGCCAGTCGGTTGTTTGCTCCATGATGCCCGCGCTGTCGGCGTCGCGCTCGGCCACCAAAAAGTTGAAAGTTTTTGGATCGCCCATGCAAGCGCCGTTCCATTCGCCGCCTACTTGGCCCGCCGCAAATTCTTGGCCTTGGTAAGGCTTGGATTTTGTGGCGGTAAAAAATTCGCGCGACGACTTTTCGCGCGCCTCGTCGATTTGTTCCAGCGTCATCTCGGGAACTTTTTGGCAGGAAGCGAGAACGGTGCAACAAAGAGCGGCGGCGGCAGTCTTAGTCAGTGACCAATTTTTTTTCATTACATTTTTTCCAAGAACGGAACCAAAACCAAGTCCATCGCCTCTTTCATAACGTCAAGGGTGGACTGCGCCAAATAGAGGCGCGCGCCAACGAGTTCTTTGCTGTCGGCGGCGAGTATCGGACAATTTTGGTAGAACTTGCTAAAGAGCTTTGCCGTGTCGTACAAGAAGGCGGCGACAAGGCTTGGGTCCAAATTGGCCGCGGCTTTTGCGACAATGTCGGGGAATGAGCCCAATTGCTTTACAAGCTCCCATTCGTCGCCGCTTGTCAACAACGCGCACGCCGCCTCGCTTGAGTCCGGAAGCGAGCCGCTTTCTTTTGCCTTGTTCAATATAGAAGAAATGCGCGCGCCCATGTATTGCAAGTAAGGGCCTGTGTTTCCGTTGAAGCTAAGCGATTCTTCGGGATTAAAGAGCATGTCCTTTATGGGCGTGGCTTGCAGCATGTAGTAATGGACTGCGGCGAGCGCGACTTTTTCGGCGACAGCGTCGGGGTCGTCCAACTCTTTGTCGCGGCCTTTGGCCATAATTTCTTTGAGCGCGTCGGCGTGCAGGCTGTCCAACAAGTCGTCCGCGTCGACGACAGTTCCCTCGCGGCTTTTCATTCTTCCGCTTGGAAGGTTGACAAGGCCGTAGCTTAGGTGGAAGAGTTTTTGAGCCCAGTCAAAGCCCAGCTTTTTAAGAATGTAGAACAAAACCTTAAAGTGAAAATTTTGCTCGCTGGCAACGACATAAACCATTTGGTTGAAGGGCCAGTCCTTGTGGCGGCTGATCGCAGTTCCGATGTCCTGCGTGATGTAGACGCTTGTTCCATCGGAACGCAGCAAAACTTTTTCGTGGTCCTCGCCGTCCTTTCCTTTGCCAACGGCTTCGGTAACGTCAACGCGGGTGGAACCGTCGGCGGCCTTAAAGAAAATTCCCATGTCAAGGCCGCGCTGAATTTCGTCCTTGCCCTTAAGGTAAGTGTCGCTTTCAAAATAAAGCTTGTCAAACGAAACGCCCGTGCGCTCGTAAGTCTCTTGCACGCCCCGCAAAGTCCAGTCGTTCATCTTTTGCCAAAGCGCGCGCACGTCAGCGTCTCCCGCTTCCCACTTGACCAGCATTTCTTCGGCTTGCTGCGCGGCCTCGGGGTGAGCGGTCTCGGGCTTGTCTTTCTCGCCCTTTAGGTACTTGTCAAATTCGACGTAGCAGTTTCCTACAAAGTGGTCGCCCTTGATGCCAAGCGAGGCGGGAGTGTCGCCATTTTTTTGGTGGAACAGTTGGTAGGCCAGCATGCTCTTGCAAATGTGAACGCCGCGGTTGTTGATGATGTTGACTTTGTAAACGTCGGCGCCGGCCTTTTTAAGAATGCGGCTTACGCTTTCGCCAAGCGCGTCGTTGCGAACGTGTCCAAGGTGCAGCGGCTTGTTTGTGTTGGGGGAAGAAAATTCCACCATGACGCGGCGGCCTTCCATTGGCTTTTTGCCGTCCGTTCCAAAGGAACCGTAGCCGTCCTTTTGCTCGGAAATTTTTTTAAGGATTGAATAAGTTTCGTTCCCCTTGTTGAGCTTGAAATTTACGTAAGGGCCAAGGTTCAAAATCTCGCCAAGGTCGCAAACCTTGACGCCGCCTATTTCGTCCGCGCACTTGAGGATTTGGGCCACGCCCGCCGAAATCTGCGGAGGCCCCATTCTAAATGTCTTTGCGAAAGCGAAAAGCGGAACGCCCACGTCGCCCATTTTTGGGTCCGGCGGATTTTCCAAAATCAAAGAGGCGCCGTCAACGTCGGGCGCGTCGATATTTTTTTCTGTCTTAAACTGGTTCAAAGCGGCCGCAAGCGCCGCGCGTATTTGTTCTTTTACGTCTGCCATAATGAAACATTCTACCATAAAAGCGGCCCTTGTTCAATCGCGGCCCCTGCCATCGCCCGTCCGCGTCGTTTTTTGCTTGAATTTTGGCCTATCTTATGGTAAAATTCTAGTTTATGAAAGCTTTTAAATGCATTAAAAACGCCGCGCCAATCTTGGCGCTTGCAATGGCGGCTATTTTTGCCGGTTGTTCCAACAGTTCCGACGGAGGAAGCGGTGGCGGACAAAGCAACTACACCCTGCCAAAACCTGAATATCATCCCGCCAGCGCAATGGTGGCGACGCAAACAGCGGCCGCTACGGACGGAAAGATTACGGTCAATCCAACGACAAAAACTTTGAAAATCACAGGCGCGGCCGGAAAAACTTTTTACATGGTCCGCTTCAACACAGGGGACACAGCTATAGCTGAGGATAACACTCGCTACGCTTTACCCCAAACCCAGGCCTCGGTTCAAGCCCAAACCTCCATCAGCGCGCAAGCCATCCAAGACGCTTTTGAAATGCAACAAAAAGACCCCCGCGCCTTGCTAGAAGAACGTTTTTTGGAAAACATTTCAAAAATTAAAGCTTCAAAAAACGCGGCGCCCGCCATTCAGGCGTCAGTAGACTACAATGTAGGCGCCACAGAAGACTTTTTGCAACTTACAAACTTTAGCACGGGTGAACTTGTAAAAAAGACGTTCAAACTTTTTGCAAGCTACGAAAAATACAACCTATGGGTTAAAGCCGACGACCCTTATTACACCGACCCAACAACATTTGAAAGCAACGCCAAAACAGCCGGAGAAAAATTCTTTCAAGGCTACAAGCTGATAAGCCACATTTACGGCGAGCCGTCTTCAAAGCTCTACAATGGAAGCACAGGCACAGGCCCCCAAAGCGAGAAGGGAAATATGTCGGACTTGTCAAAGTGCGGAGATAAAATCAACATCATGTTCTTTTCCATGCTGAACGAAGAAAACCTCAAAGGTTTGGAAGGCTATGTAAATCATGCTGACAACTATTACGACTCAGAAAACAATTTCTCAAACAACGGCCGCTTTCTTTACATAGACTCTTCAATAATATTAAACGATTTGGGCAACGCCTACACAACTATGCTGCACGAATTCTCTCACGCCATATCTTACAACCAAAAGACGTTAAAAAACAAAGTCAAATGGACTTACTGGTACGGAGAGATGCTGGCCATGCTTTGCGAAGACATGATGCAAAACTACTTGGGTGTAACCGATGACAATGTGACAGTAAAAAGCGCCTCTGACGGCGTAAGTTCATTGAAAACCACCCCCAAGGGCCGCTTGTCTTTGGCCAACAGATACGGAGGAACTTATGGACTTACTGGAAACGGACGCGAAGTTTACGCGGAAGCCTTTGAGCTTGGAGCCTGGCTTGCAAGGCGCTTTGGCGGCGTAAAGCTTGTAAAAGAGCTTGCCACAAACGCTTTTGTAGACTGGGATTCAATTGTGAACGCAGTGAACAAAGTAAACGGAACTAACCATACCATTCAAAGCCTTATGCCTCTTTTTGCGGAAGACATGCTGGAACAAAAAACGGGCGCAGGCCTTAACAAAAACGCCGCCACATATTCAGGTGACGCGACGCTCACTTGCGACAACAACGGAACTACCTATCTCTACCCATTTACCGCCATCGACTTATGGAATACAAACCAATTCTATGATTGGTATGTAGCCGGCTGCGAAGCTCTCATACAAAACCAAACAAGACTTTTCAGCGGCGTTCCAAACGGAAACATTTATGGCACAACAGAGAACACAGATCCCGCGCACGAAAACGTATATGTCGGCCCATGTCTTTTCAAAAGCAATATAAAAGCGAACATTGGCCCTTACGGATATTGTTTAGCAAAAATCGTAACCGCCACCCAAGACACCGTTACAATCACCTTTACATGTGACGGCGACAAGTTTGGCGATGCCATGACAATTTACGTAAAATAGGAGATTGATTTTATGAAAGCAAAAGTATTTTTGTTTGCGGCGGTAGCGGCTCTTGCGCTCAGTTCAGCGTTTGGAATGGCAAAGAACGGCAAAAAGGCGCAAGTGACTGGCGTCGTTGAATATTACGGAAACGCTCCCTTTGCGCGCTTGGGACTCAAGGCGCAGGACGGAACGATTTACTACCTTGACGCAAAAGACGGCGACAAATACCAGCTGGGCGATTTGCACGGAAACGCTGTCCGCATTGACGGAACGTTGACAGGCGACAAAGCGCCGGTAGAAATGCCGGGCGCCGTCGTACTCAAAGTTGACGGTTGGAAAAAACTCTAACAGCGCCACAGGAGGCCGGACTATGATTTTAAAGACAAAGATTCTAAAGCCAATAAAATTATTCGCGCCGGCCTTGGCGCTTTTTGCGGCGCTTTTATATGCGGGTTGCGTCATAAGCGACTCGGACGACTCATACATCCGCTACGACCAACATCCCGCCAGCGCGATGACGCAAACACAATACGCCGACGCAACAAGCGCGCCGATAACTGTAGAAAACACCACAAAAACCCTCGTGTTGTCCGGCGTCAGCGGAAAGACAATCTACATGGCGCGGACAAACCCTTTGACAAAAACAATTGCAAGCAACAACACTAGAATCGCGACCGTCTCGTCCGGAATTTCGTCCAGCGTCGCGGAGTCCAAAAGCGCGGCGGGGGGACTTGACGACATTGGCGGCTTTGCCGAGCAAGCCTTTGGCCTGCCCGATTTTGAGACCGCAAAAGATACGGACCCCCACGCGCGCATTTACCAACTATATTTGGACGGCCTAAAGAGCGCCAAAAAGATCGGCGTTTCAAAAAGCCTGGCGCCCGGAGTTATGGCCTCACCCAAAAGCTATGACGTCGGAGACACCGACACATTTTGCGCGCTCCATATTGACAAAAACTTGAATTATTTTGACAAAGACGTGGAATTCAAGCTTATTGTTTCAGAAAGCGCGTACAACATTTGGGTAAGAACGGACGACCAATACTACAAGGCGGACACAAGCGCCTTTGTGACCGCCGCGCAAAAACTTGGAAAAAAATTCATTAACGGCTACGGACTTGTAAGCCACATTTACGGAAACGTTTCAGACTACATTTACACAGTGGACGACTATGACAACACCACTAAATACGCGCCCATGTCAACGTATTCCAAGACAGGCGACAAAATCAACATCATGCTTTACGACATGCTGACAGTTGGCAACCTTTACGGCTTTATTTTCCAGGGCGACTTTATAAAGGGCTACAGCGGAAGCAACGAAGGCCGCTTTGTATATCTGGACAGCCAAACCCTCATAAAGCAGCCCCTGGAAGCCTATTCCACCTCGCTGCACGAATTTTCGCACGCAATATCGTTCACCCAAAAAACTTTGAACAATGGAGTCCAATGGACTTACTGGTTTGGCGAGCTCATGGCCATGATGTGCGAAGACATGATGCAAGCCTACTTGGACATATCCGACAGCGACGTAAACGGCGATTTGGCCAGCACGCCAAAAGCGCGCCTCCCCTCAGCAAACTATAACGACACATGGGGCACAGGGCTTACAGGCCAGGACGTAGGAACATATTCAGCAACCTTTATGCTAGGCTCATGGCTTGTCCGCAAATTTGGCGGCGTCAAATTCATAAGGGAGCTTACCCGCAACAACAAAGTTGACATGCAGTCTATTTTGGCGGCCATTGCGGCCGTAACACAAAAATCCTACACAGCCACAAGCCTGCTTCAAGAATACGAAAACGACAAGTTTGTCCACATCTCAGGCGCCGGCTTTGACCATGACGCGACCACATATCCGGGCAACACCCTCTTCACTCACAACTACACCGATGACTTAGGGACCACACAAACTTACCTCTACCCACTCACCGCGATAAACTTGTGGGAGGCCTTTTACGGCTGGTGCGACATATCAGGTTATTCGGACATTAATGGAAAAAATTACATCTCGAACACATCCATTCCGTTCAGCGACCTTCCAAAAGCGAACATTTACGCAAAAGCCGATTGGGCAAAAAAAGGCCGCGCCAAGCCAACAACAGCCTACATAGGCCCCCTTTTGCTAAACGACGGACAGCTTTTTGGCAACATCGGCCCCTACGGCAGCATGCCCTTTAAGCTGGGAACGGCGACCAGCAACACTGTGACAATCAACTTTAAATGCTACGGCGGCCTTGCCTTTAGCGACATAGTCACAATTTACGTAAAAGATTAGGAACGAGCCAAGGCCCGCTGCGCCGCAATAGCGCAAAAAAACGCAACTTTTTTGCGAAATTTGTGTAACTATTTGCCGGCCCGTTTGCTTATATTACAGTTACAGTCAAGCAGAACATAATGAAAAACCTCCAGGGCGGCGGCTGATTTATCTCCTTTACAGCCGCCGCTTGTTTTTTTCCCCTCGTGCCTTTGCAAGCAAGCCTAAAATCGTTGTTTCGAGGGGGTTCACCGCGTCCGCAGGACGCTACAGTGGCGCTTTACAGATTCAACAAACTGCGTTATAATAATTCAATTTTTTAGATTTTATATATTAAGGAGAAGATTATGGCGTACTTCTTTGACGAACCGTCCCACACATTCGACGAGTATCTATTGATTCCGGGCTACACCTCGGCGGACTGCATTCCCGCCAACGTGTCATTGCGAACCCCCCTTGTCCGCTACAACAAAAAGGCGGGCGAAAAATCGGCGCTTTACATGAACATTCCGATGGTCAGCGCCGTGATGCAGTCAGTTTCCAACGACAAAATGGCCATCGCCTTGGCAAAAGAAGGCGGAATAAGCTTCATCTACGGCTCGCAGACAATAGCCGACCAAGCCGCGATGATCGCGCACGTAAAAATGTACAAGGCTGGCTTTGTTTCGTCCGACACCAACATCCGACCCGACCAAACCTTGCGCGAGCTTTGCGAAAAAATCGAGCAGACAGGACACTCCACCGTGGCCGTGACTGAGAACGGCGAGCACAACGGAAAGCTGATGGGAATCATCACCGAGCGCGACTTTAGAATGAGCCACTGCAACCCCGAAGACCCGGTTAGCAAATACATGACTCCCCTCAAGGACTTGGTGGTGGGCCAGAGCGACATCACTCTTGACCAGGCCAACGACCTTATTTGGGAACGCAAAATCAACCAGCTGCCCATCGTTGACAAAAACGGCAACTTGCAATACTTGGTTTTCCGCAAGGACTACGCAAGCCACGAAGAGCATCCGTTGGAACTGTTGGACGGCCAAAAGCGCTACATTGTCGGAGCGGGAATCAACACGCGCGACTACATGGAACGCGTTCCGCTTTTGCTAAAAGCCGGAGCCGACGTTTTGTGCCTTGACTCTTCCGAAGGCTTTACCGAATGGCAGCGCCGCGCGCTCAAGGACATTCACGAAAATTTTGGCAAGGACGTAAAAGTCGGAGCCGGAAACGTTGTCGACGCCGAAGGCTTTAGGTTCTTGGCCGAAGCGGGCGCCGACTTTGTAAAAATCGGAATCGGCGGCGGCTCCATCTGCATCACTCGCGAACAAAAAGGCATCGGCCGCGGCCAAGCCACCGCGACGATTGAGGTTGCCAAAGCGCGCGACGAATACTACAAAGAGACCGGCATCTACGTTCCGATTTGCTCGGACGGCGGAATCGTGCACGACAACCACATAACTTTGGCGCTTGCCATGGGCGCGGACTTTGTTATGCTTGGCCGCTACTTTGCCCGCTTTGACGAATCGCCCACAAACAAGCTCATCGTAAACGGCAACTACGTAAAGGAATACTGGGGCGAAGGAAGCAACCGCGCCCGCAACTGGCAGCGCTACGATTTGGGCGGAGCCAAAAAGATGGCCTTTGAGGAAGGCGTAGACAGCTACGTTCCCTACGCCGGAAGCCTGCACGACAACATTCAGATTACGACAAGCAAAATCATACACACAATGTGCAACTGCGGCGCGGTCACAATCCCCGAGCTGCAAGAAAAGGCCAAGCTCACTTTGGTAAGCCCGGCCAGCCTCCGCGAAGGCGGCGCCCACGACGTAGTTGTCCGCAACGCGTCGATTCGCGCGCAATAGGAACGGTCAAGGCGCGCTTCGCTTAAAGCCTTGACTCGTTCCTTTTGCGGCGCGGACAAAATTGTCGCGCCGCAATAATCAAACAAAACTGTTGCAAGACAAAAAAGCCGCCCGAAAAAAACGGACGGCTTTTTTGTTGGTTACCCTGTCATTGCCGCGCTTGACGCGGCAATCTTTTTAGTATCCCATCTCCGGGTTGGGAGCGGGCATCGCGGGCTTTGGCTCAGGAATGTCGGTGATCGCGCATTCCGTTGTGAGCATTGTTCCGGCGATGCTGGCGGCGTTCTTGAGGGCGCTGCAAGTTACCTTAGCCGGGTCGATGATACCGGCTTCGATCATGTTGACCCACTCGCCTGTGTAAGCGTTGTAGCCGACGCCCTTCTTTTCGCTCTTGGCGCGGGCGGCCACAACCGCTCCGTCAACGCCGGCGTTGTCGGCAATCTGGCGGATAGGCTCTTCCAAAGCACGCTTGACGATTCTATAGCCAACCTTTTCGTCCTCGGACAATTCGGCGGGAATAGTTTCCAAAGCCTTTGAGGCTTCGATGAGCGCGAGTCCGCCTCCAGCGACAACGCCTTCTTCCAAAGCGGCGCGGGTGGCGGCGATTGTGTCCTCAACGCGGAACTTCTTTTCTTTCATCTCAGTTTCGGTTGTGGCTCCGACATTGATAACGGCCACGCCGCCGGCCAACTTGGCCAAGCGCTTCTGGAGCTGCTCTTTGTCGTATGTAGAAGTAGACTTTTCAATCTGGCTCTTAATCTCGGCGACGCGCTCGCTGATGGCTTTCTTTGCGCCCGCGCCTCCAACGATTGTAGTGTTGTCCTTGTCAATTTTGACAGACTTGGCTTTTCCGAGCATAGAAATGTCGGCGTTCTCAAGCTTGATTCCAACTTCGTCGCTGACAACCTGGCCGCCAGTCAAAATGGCGATGTCCTGAAGCATGTCCTTGCGGCGGTCGCCAAAGCCAGGAGCCTTGACGGCGCAAACTTTGATTGTTCCGCGGATAGTGTTCAAGACCAAAGTTGTCAAAGCCTCGCCGTCAACGTCTTCGGCGATGATGACAAGCGAGCGGCCCTCGTTGGCGACCTTTTCCAAAATCGGAAGAAGGTCTTTCATTGTGCTGATTTTTTTGTCGTGAATCAAAATGTAGGGGTCTTCAAAATCGGCCTCCATTCTGTCGCGGTCGTTGATAAAGTAAGAAGAGATGTAACCGCGGTCGAACTGCATTCCTTCGACAGTGTCAACCGTTGTGTCCATGTTCTTGGACTCTTCGACAGTGATGACTCCGTCCTTTCCGACCTTTTCGATCGCGTCGGCGAGCATCTTGCCGATTTCCTCGTCGTTGTTGGCCGAGATTGTGGCGATGTGAGTGATGTCGTCAGCGCCCTTTACCGGCTTTGAATTCTTTTTGATTTCGCCGATTGTAAGGGCGACGGCCTTGTCCATTCCGCGCTTTACTGCGATGGGGGTCATTCCAGCGGCGACAGACTTGAGTCCTTCGCGAACCAAGGCGTAGGCCAAAACTGTGGCGGTTGTCGTTCCGTCTCCGGCGTCGTCGTTAGTCTTTGAAGCGACTTCGCGAACAAACTGGGCTCCCATGTTCTCGTAGGGGTCTTTGAGCTCAACTTCTTTGGCGACGCTCACGCCGTCCTTTGTGATTGTGGGCGAGCCGTATTTTTTGTCAAGCATGACCATGCGGCCGCAAGGACCAAGCGTCACCTTAACAGCCTTTGCGATTTGCTCCGCTCCAGAAAGCAACTTTCTGCGCGCGTCTTCATTGAACAACAACTGTTTTGCCATATTTTTCTCCTATACATTTTTTCCGTATATTTTTAATCGGAAAGATTTTCTTTTTCTACTTTTAAATTTAATAAAAAAAACGCCATTCGGCAAGAGCATTTTGGAAGAATTTTTTGAGGGGATTTGGGCGTTCCCCTGCGCGGCCAGCCGCTCCGGGTCGGGCTTTGCGCGCTTCGCCGTCTTGCGCGGCTCATGCCTCGCTCCGCTCGGCACTACGGCGCTACAATCCCTAACGCGGAAGAAACTAGAATCTTTTTCTTTTTTTCTATATCATTTGATAAAATGGAAGTTAGAGCCACGACAGTACAAACAAAATCCGCGCAATGCGAATGCGCCGTTTTTGGGAACGGGAAAAAGCCGCTTGTAATTTTGCCCGGAATCTTCAACAAAAGCCTTATGCCTCTTGCGGGAGCGGTGGCCGACCGCTACCAAAAATTTTTGGACGGCTATAAAATTTATTTGTTGGACCGGCCGCTGGAGCCGCCACAAAATTGTGGCGCGGCCTTTTTGGCAAAAGCGGCGGCCGAATCTTTGGACGCGCTTGGCGTTAAAGGCGCCTGTGTCGTTGGCATTTCCGCCGGAGGAATCGCCGCCCAAGCGCTCGCTAAAAGCCGCCCCGACTTGGCCGCAAAGCTTTTTTTGGGCTCGACATGCGCAAAAATGACGGAAGCCGCCGCCGCGCTTATCGGGAACTGGGCGGACCTCGCGCAAGAAGGAAAAGCCGCCGACCTTAACCAAGCCTTCGCCGCCGCAGTCTACAGCCAAGACTTTTATCAAAAATACAAGGACGCGATTTTTGCTTCCCTCGATGGAGCAACTTGCGCGGACCTAAAGCGCTTCGCCACTTTGGCGCGCGCGGTCCTGGACTTTGACGCAACTTCCCTACTTCCAAAAATAAAATGCCCTATCCTTGCCGTAGGCGCGGGCCTTGACAAAATCTTTGGCGCGGACGCAGCTCCCCAAATCGCGCGCCTTGCCGGAAATTCCTCCCGTTCCTTCGTGTACCAAAACTACGGACACGCGGTCTACGACGAAGCCCCCGACTACGTGGACAGAATTTACGAGTTTTTTGAAGGATGATTTTGTGAGAAACGGACAGTATTGATTATCAATTATAAACTTATTCTATTTTTTCAATGCATTCATAAATTTTTTCAAGCGGCGCGCCCTCAACCCCATCGTAATAAGCGTCGTCGTCTGGATCAAAAGAGAGTCTTTCCCACATTTTACTGTTATAACCGTTTTTCAAAAATGATTTTAAAGCTGACTTATAATTATCAAAAATGACCTTATACGAGCAAAAACATGAGAGCCTTAGATTTTCATCACTAGGACTGTAAAACTCATAGACACGTAAAAAACCATTCTCCGCTTTAATGCATCTCGCATCTCCATCAATTGGAAACAATTTAAATATATCCGACGGATCTGCTTTTTCTGACGAAATTTTATAAAACCATTTTGCAAGCATAACAAAATCTGATGTTTCCACTTCTGAATTTTCGTCATCATAAAAATACAGACAAAAGCTTTCATACTTTGTTTTCAGGGAGCATTTAATTATTCCTATGTCATATTGAGTGAATTTAAATTCCAAATTTTGTTCGTTCAGATTTTCTTCAAGGAATTGAGAATAATCGCAAACTCTTCTTTCTTCGTTTTGTTCAAGAATATATTTTTTCACTTCTTCCTCAGAAAGAAGCCCAGTCTGTTTTTTCACTGCCTGTCTGTATGTTGTTGGAAGAAAACAAGCAGGCTTCTTGCTTGAAAGATTGCCATAAACTGGAAGAATCTGGAAATAACTGTTGTTGTTACCCCGTTTCTCAAATACGGCGCATTCTTCTTTAAAAAAAGCCTCGCCGCCACGGAGCAAATACCGAGCGGCCTCCTTAAAATTAAATTTTGAGAAATAAGAAATCTCGGTATTTTTATCAATGCACACCAAACGACCGCAAGTTCGACATTTATATTGCTTGTGATTTTTCAAACAGTTCTCTGACGCAAAAAAAGGCGTAATTCTTGGATACTCGCTATAACATTCAGGACAAATCGTTTTCTTTTGCAACATATTTTCTTCCACTATTCATTTCACCAAGCTTTCATACAGCTTGAACAATTCCGCTACGATTTCAGATTCTGACACAGTTGACTTGAATCCGTAGGCGGCCATAACAGCCTTGTCGTTGGCTTCGTGAGTTTTTCGCAAGTCTTGCGGCATAAAAGTTTCGTCGTACAAATCGGCAAGCAAAGAATCCGGGTGATTTGCGCGCGCATCCAAAATCGCTTGAGCCGTCCGCTCAATTTTTTCCTTTTGCTCCTCAGTTGGATTAGGCCACGGAAAATTATTGTAAACAAGGGAAGCCGAGTAACGATAATCGCTTTTTAATCGCCCAGCGACTGCCCTCATCCAAGCATTGTGAACCGCGCTTGTCATAATTCCAAATTCATATAAATTCGCGTTTGGAACAAGCAAAACGGCATCGCTTGCAATCACATCGGAATCGACAAAACCAATTGGAATATAACGGCGATTTTCAGATGAAACACGTGGAACCAAAAGATAATTTCCCGTCTCCGGCTGACGGATTTCGCCAAAAAGCCAAGGCGTGTCAGCCAACCGCTTAGTAGACTCTCTTTTACTGGACAAACGAAGCCTCTTGACCGCTCCGACACGCTCGGAAACAAGCGGCATTTTCCTCAACTCGGCGGGGCTTGCGTTCAAAAGCCAAAGGCAATAGCGTTTCTTGCCGTTAATGAATTCCTCGGCGCCAAGAAAGCTTCTAATGAATTTTACAGAAGCAGGCTCATTCTTTATAAAATCATCATATTCTTCATTCTCAATTATAAGGTTCCCGCCGTCATTAGGCATACTTCCGAACACCATTTGAGAAACGTCGCAAATGGAATTTTTACGGCTTTCTATAAAAACATTCGGAGCGTTCAAAAGATAGCCGTTGATGTTGCTAGCAACGATTTTTTGCCCATCAGCCTGAAAAATAATTTTTTGCTTGCGATTTTCCTCAGTGCAAAAGCCTATGATTACACAATGAACCGCAGCCATATTCCCCTTGTCCGCAGTTTCGTTTGACCATTTGAATGTTTGCCAAGCGAAATCGATATGGAGCCCCTCCGCGAAAAGCCGTTTCCACAATATTGCCACTGCGTTTCCTTGAACGATTGAATTTGTGGAAACAAACGCGCAGCGGGTCTTTTGATCTTTGATTGCGGACAAAGCCTTTTTATACCAAGAGCAAACATAATCCAAATCACCCACGCCTTGCCAATCTTTTCCAAATGTCAAGAGAACGTCTTCCTTTTGCCGCTTGTCCATCCATCTCGCGCCTACAAACGGCGGATTTCCGATTATGTAATCGTAGACAATCTTTTCTTTCTTTGCCTCAGGCAGTTCTTTTTCCTCAACCTCTTTTGTTATTACATTCAATTCTTTGAACTTTCTGCCGTAAAGCGACGTGTCGTTTTGCAAAGCGCTGTCATGCACTGGAATATCGCCCGAATTCTTGTCGATTTTATACACGTTGAGCTTTTCCGCAAACAAAAAGCCTGTTTCGGCAGTTTCCGAAAGAGTTGTCCAATCCATGCGAAGCGCGTTTCCTTCCACAATATTCGCGTGGTTGGTAAGCGGCAAAAAGTCAATGTTTTGACTAAGTATCACTTCTGTCTCCGCAATCATCTGGCTTTCCGCAATCCAAAGCGCGGTTTTGGCGACAGTCACCGCAAAGTCGTTGATTTCTATTCCATAAAATTGGTTTATGCTAACTTTTATGAATTCGTCAAAGCCAAAGGCCTTGTCGCCCTTGTTCAAAATCGAAATAGCCTTGTTTTCCAAGCGACGCAAGCAAAGATAAGTTTCCGTCAAAAAATTTCCGCTTCCGCAAGCCGGGTCAAGAAATTTCAATCCGCCCAATTTTCCTTGAAAGGCAAAAAGTTTTTCCGCCTTTTGCTTAGCGGATTTTATCGAACAGATTTCATCAAATTCGACATTCAAGTCATCCATAAAAAGCGGATCAATCACTTTGTGAATGTTCTGTATGGAAGTGTAATGCATTCCGCCCTTACGTCGCGTTTCAGGGTTCAAAGTGCTTTCAAAAACCGCTCCAAAAATCGTAGGGCTTATGTCGCTCCAATTAAACGGCGCGCAATAATTCACAATCACGTCAACAATGTCTTGTGTGAAATTTGGAATTTCAATTTGCTCGTCGCGGAAAAGGCCTCCGTTCACATACGGAAAAGGCTTTAGCTTTAAGTCATATTTGTCACGGTCTTTTAACTGAGTGTCCAAGGCTTTGAACAAAGAGATTATTCCCGCGCGAAGATTTTCAAGCGCGAAAGACTTTATGTAATCCTCAAAAGCGGTCTTTGTTTCAAAAAGCCCTGCGTCCTCGGCGTAAAGACAGAACACAATGCGAACGCAAAGAATGTTCAAAGACCTTAACTGCATTGTGGATAAGGAATCCGTTCCAGCCGGAGGAATGTATTCTTTGACAAGAGCGTCGTAGAGTTTCCCCACAAGTTCGCCAGCCTTTAAGGAAATTTCTTCCTCGCGGCGAATGTTCTCGTTCTTTTGGTCAACAAGGAACTGCAAGCGGTAAAATTCTTTTGGCAAATCCTTTAAGAAAATTTGCTCCGGCTGGCTTTGGGGATTTTCCAAATCGTAAACTAAAAATTCGGCAAAGTTGCAAACTACAATCCATCTTGGCCGAATCGAGTTCGGCAATTCGTCGGCGTATCTTTTGGCTTGCTCAAATGGCGTCAAAACCGTTCCATCGCTCTGCTCGTAAGCTTTATGTAAATCGATTTTTATTCCCTTTTGCTCAATCAAAACTTTTGTGTCAGCAATGTAAGCGTCTATGTAGCTTGTATGCGTCAGCTGAACGCGTTTTTCAAATTCAATGTATTTTGCCGGGCTTGTAACGCCGAAAACGTCTCCCAAAAGGCCTATCCAAAACCTTTGGGACTCTTGCTTTTCGTCGCCCTTATCTTTCCAAAACGCTGAAAAATCTTTTGCCGCTTTTTGTTGTTCGACTTGGTTCATGCTTTAATAATAGCATAATTCAATATTTTTTTATAGAGCTACCCCTATCTTTTTTTATCAAACTGTGTTACAATAGAAAGCAAGTGGGGAAAAATGGAAATCGTAATTTACACTGACGGCGGATGCTCTGGGAACCCGGGACCGGGCGGCTGGGGCTGCGTGATACTCGCAAACGGAAGCGAAACAAAACTTTCGGGCGGCGAGCATGAAACCACCAACAACCGCATGGAACTAACCGCCGCCATCCAAGCGCTAAAATTTTGCAAAGACAACCACAGCGCGTCGGACGACATCAGCGTCTTTAGCGACAGCCAATACGTAAAGAACGGAATCACAAGCTGGATAAAATCTTGGAAGGTAAAGGGCTGGAAAAACGCGGCCAAAGAGCCTGTCAAAAACCAAGACTTGTGGAAAGAGCTTGACGCGCTCGCCGCCTCCTTCCCCAATTTAAAATGGAGCTGGGTCAAAGGCCACGCCGGAATCAAGTACAACGAAATTTGCGACTCTCTCTGCGGAATTGAAATTGAAAAGCACAGATAAATCTTTCGCGGCAACAAAAATTTCTCATGCGGCGACGCGCGCCATTTTTTTCGCGCTTCTTGCGGGAACAATTCTTTCTTGCGGGAACGGTTCAAAAAGCGCCGAGCCAATCCAAACAATTTCAATAGAAAAAAAATCCGCGGGCCACAAATGGTTCGCTCTGAACAAGGACGGATATTCGCCGGTGGAACTTCCGCAAAAAGCGCCGGCCGCCTTGCAAAAGCCTTGGACTGAAGCCCTGCGCATTTCTTGCATGGGCCAGACCAACGAAAAAACGCCGCTTGACGTAAGCGCGGGCGGCGAGCCAAAAATCTACGCGCTCACAAACCGGCTTGGCATAATCGTGATGGCGCAAAGCGGCGTAAAAGTTTTTAAGGACCCGCAATTTTTTGCCGAGCGCACCGCCGACAAATTGGTGTTCATGAACGGCCAGCCGATTTATTCAGTTTACCGAAACAGCTACTTTAACGAAAAAATTTCTTCGCGCCAGCCCTTCCGCCCCTTCTTGATACAGTTCACAGCGGACTCCGGCGTTTACTTTCCGATACTCACTTACGAAAATTTGTCGCTCCCTACAAACTCCGAAGTGAACGACTTTTGCTGGAACGGAACGGAATGGTTTTGCTCGATTAAAAATTACACAGAGACAGAGACCAATTTTTCTTACTTAAAATTCCGGCCGGAGACCGCGCTTCTTTCTATCTCGCCCGAAAAAAATTTAATCGCGATACAAAAATCTTCCGAAGACGAATTCCGCCGCGTGCGAAGCCCCAAAGATTTTTCGGCCTCTCCCAAGCGCGTTCAGTCTTTGCTAAAAAGCCTTCCTGCCGACTTTGACTTTTACGCCGAATGCAAGGACGCCGGCGGAGCCACCGCAAGGCAGTTCATCCATTCCAAAATAAAAGACCCGACCAGCATCGCGCGGGCCGTGGTTCAAATTAGCGGAACGTGGATAGCCGCTCTCTTTGAAGACGGAACCTTGTACTTAAACGGCGCCTTGTACGCGAACAAAATTTTGAACAACTCAAAAAATCTGGCGCTGCGCTTGCCAAAACTTCCGGAAGGCTACAAGTACACAGACTTTGGAATTTCGGGAACGACGCTATTTGCCGCGTGGGAACAAACGGACTTTTACAAAACAGGCCGCGCGGGCTTTTTGTCGGTTCAACTAAAAAAGATTTTATACAAGGACGCTGAATGAAAAAAATAATTTTTGCCGCCATTTGCGCGGGCCTTTTTAGCATCGCCACAATTTGCGCGCAAGCCCAAGACGCGGCCACTCCAGACGGCTCGCAAGCCCAAGAAGGCGCGGCTGTCGGCGACCAAAAAAAATGGTACAACGCTTTTGGCGGCTCATTCGTTCCGCCAACAACTGCCAAAGAATTTTGGTCGCAAGTTTCGCCGTTCGCCACCATCGGAGTCAACATCACGCTCAACACAGAAAGCAAATTAAAGTCCGCTCCCAGCCCCGCCGCCTTTAGCCTAGCCTTTGGAGCGATTTGGCCCAACAAAGCCTTTTTGTCCTTCCAGCCGCGCCTGGCCTTTTGGACCGGCTACTACTTGTGGGACGGAAAAAACGCGCTGCCCGCCGAGGTCGAAAACCGAACGGTCCTTGCGCTAAACTTTATGCTTGACCTTCCCGCGGTGGCCACCTTTAGATTTTCAAAATTTCAAGCCGAGGCGGGAATGGGACTAGGAATTTTGGCGCGCGCGGCGCTTCTGGCAAACGGAGTAAGCGAAGGTGATTCCGGAGCCAGCGGAAGCGCGGGCGGCGACAAGTCCGAGATTCAAAAATGGTTTTGGGGCAACGCCCGCTTTTTGTACTTGGAATTTCTTGGCGGCTGGGAATGGAACTTTACGCCAAGAATCGCCGCGGGCTTTGAGCTGCGATACTACCTTCCGATCGGCTCGCTCACAACGGGCCGCGGCCTCGACGCCAGCATCATCGCGCTTGGCGCAAAACTAATTTTCTAACAAAAAAAAACGCGGCAAGCAATCAGCCCGCCGCGCGTTTTTGGTCTTGCAAAAAGTTAAATGCCGTTAAAGTGCGTCGCAACTTTTTCTTGGACGTACTTGACAAATTCCTCAAGCTTCATCGTCTTTTGCTCAAGGCCGCTCGACTGCCTAAAGCGCACTGCGACCGTTCCCTCGGCCTGCTCGCGCTCGCCAACGACCAAAATGTAAGGAGTCTTGTGTTCCTTTGTTATCATCTTGATTTTGGCCTTCATGTTGTCTTCCGACAAATAGGCCTGGCTGCGAATGTCGGCGGCCAAAAGAGCCTCGTTGACCTTGCGCGCGTAATCGTCGAACGAATTTGAAATCGGAACGACGGCGACCTGCTCAAAGGCAAGCCAAGCAGGAAAGTTTCCGGCGTAGTTTTCTATCAAGATTCCAAGGAAGCGCTCAAAAGAACCAAGCACGGCGCGGTGCAACATTACCGGGTGGTGCTTTTGGTTGTCGGCTCCGATGTATGTCGCGTCAAGGCGTTCGGCGCTGGGAAGCTGGTAGTCAACCTGAATCGTTCCGCACTGCCATTCGCGGCCAAGAGTGTCGTACAACTTGAACTCAAGCTTGGGTCCGTAAAAGGCTCCTTCCTTGGGCTGAATCTCGTAATCCAATCCGGCCTCGTGGCAAGCGTCGGCAAGCGCTTTTTCGGCGCGCTGCCAAGTGGCCTCGTCGCCAACGTGGTCGTCGGGCATAGTAGAAAATTTAACGACCAGCTCGTCAAAGCCAAAGTCGTGGTAAACGTTCTTGAGCAATTTGCAGAACTTGGCGACCTCCGCTCCAATCTGCGACTCTTCGCAAAGAATGTGCGCGTCGTCCTGGACAAAGCCGCGAACGCGCATGACTCCGTGCAAAGTTCCGCTTGGCTCGTTGCGAACGTCGTGACCAAACTCGGCAAGGCGCAACGGCAAATCCTTGTAACTGCGCTGGCGGCTCTTGAAAATCTCAAGCGCGCCCGGGCAGTTCATCGGCTTGATGGCGAACAAGCGCTTTTCGCTTTCGGTTATGAACATATTTTTTTGGTAGTGGCCCCAGTGGCCGCTGCGCTCCCAAAGGCTGCGCGGCATGATCGCGGGCGTGTTGACCTCTTGGTAGCCGTCGCGGCGAACCATCTTGCGCATGTAGTCCTGCATGACGGTGTAGATTGTCCATCCGT
Organism: Treponema sp.; assembly: GCA_017551705.1. Taxonomy (GTDB): domain Bacteria; phylum Spirochaetota; class Spirochaetia; order Treponematales; family Treponemataceae; genus Treponema_D. The sequence continues at coordinate 25,942 of JAFZLA010000082.1, read as the reverse complement.
TGGGATGCCAGAAAATTTGGCCTGGGTCTTCGGGGTCAAGGTGGAACAAGTCCATCTCAACGCCAAGGCGGCGGTGGTCGCGCTTTTCGGCCTCTTCCAACATCTTGAGGTAGTCCTTAAGGTCGTTGGGCTTTTCAAAAGCGACGGCGTAAACGCGAGTAAGCATTGGGCGGTCGCTGTCGCCGCGCCAATAGGCTCCGGCAAGCTTTGTAAGCTTGAAGGCTTGCGCGTTTATCTCTTTTGTGTTGGCCACGTGGGGGCCGCGGCACAAATCGGTAAAGTCGTCTTGGGTGTAGATTGAAATAGTCGCGTCGGCGGGAAGGTCGTTGATAAGCTCGGTCTTGTACTGGTGGCCCTCAAAAAGCTTGAGCGCCTCGTCGCGGCCAAGCTCCTTGCGTACAAAGTCAAAGTTCCCCGCCAAAATTTTTCGCATCTCTTTTTCTACGGCAGGGAAATCTTCTTCCGTGATTTTCTTGTCTTTAAAGTCGATGTCGTAGTAAAAGCCGTTTTCAATCGCGGGGCCTATCGCAAATTCCGCTCCCGGAAAAAGATGCGAGATAGCCTCGGCCATAACGTGCGCCAACGAGTGGCGGATTGTCTGCAAGTGTTCGTCAACTGCCATATAGTTCACCTTGTAAATTTAATTTTATTGGAGGGAGCCGGGGCACTCGTTTTCCGCGTTGCGGGCGGCGCACCATGTTCCCTTTTTGAGCGCGGCTTGAATGTCGCCGCTCTTTAAATATTCGTGCAAGAACCCAGCCGCGAACGCGTCTCCGCAAGCGGTGGTGTTCACAATTTTAAGATTCTTTTCGGTGTCAGCCTCAAAGACCTTTCCTTTTTGCGCGGCATAGGTGGCCTTGTCTCCGCGCGTCACGATGAATACCGTGTTGTGCTTTTTGCTGGCTGTCGTGAGGGCGGACTTTAAGCCCGCCACGCCACCTTTTCCTCCAAAAGTAGAGCAGAATTCTTCTTCGTTTATTTTTACGATTGTAGGCTCGCAAGCCTTTAACGTGCGCTTTAGGTCGTCTCCCCAAAAGTCAACCAAAGTGATTTTGCCCGCGTCGCAAGCGGTCTTGCAAATGTTGCAAGAAAGGTCGTCGGGCCAAATGGCGGGGCGGCTTCCGGCAAGCAAAAGCGCGTCGCTGTCGCTCAAGCTTTCGCCCACGGCGTCCATCAATTCGTCAACTTTGTTCTGGGGCATTTTTTCTACTGCGGGCTCGCCTACGACAAGTTCCGTCGTGGTCTTGGCCGTCTTGTCAAGGACAGTCCAACACTCGCGAGTGTTTCCGGGAATCGTCACAGGGCTCAAAAGGAGTGAATCCTTTTCGGCAAATTCGGTAAAGCGCTTTTGGTTCTCTTCGCCAAGCGGACACACCACGCGCACCGACCCCGCCTCAAGCTGGTTCAAAACGCGCGCCGCGTTGACGGCCTTTCCCGAAGCCCACACCCCGTACTTTTCGGAACGGTTCACCTTGTTCAAAATGAAAGTCTTGAACGACACAGTCCTCTGAATCGTCGGACTCAAGCAAACAGACGTAATTTTCACAATTTTCTATTATAGCGAATCGGGGGGATTATGGCAAGACAAGGGGGATTTACGCAGCGACACTCATAAGGTCAAAATACATTAATTGAGTGGGATTTTTGTCTTCTTTCTGAAGGAAGTCAAAGTCATTGCGCTTGTAAAATTCAGTGGCGCCGCGATAAGCGTCCAAAGTGACAAAACGACAGCCTGTCTTGTTGTCGGAAGCAAAGTAAATCTTTATAAAGCGCAAAATGTGGGTTCCGATTCCCTGCCCCTGCAAATCTTTGCTAATCGCAAGACGGCCAATTTTTACGGACGGATAACTGCGCAAATGCTTTTCTTTGTTGAAGTTTTCCTTTTTGAATTTATTGAACTGGCTGTTTGACGGAAAATCCGTGACAGAAATTTTGTCATTGGCCAACGTGAAATACGCCAATATTCTGTCGATTTTGTCTTTTTCGGTCAGAACATAGGGCATGGCCAAAAGCTGAGTTCTGTAAAAATGAGCCTCGCGCTTGATAAAATCGTTCAAGTCTGCGTCGCCGCAATCAAAGCCTGATACAGAAACATCGTCATCGAGCTTTTGAATTTCATAATCCCTAAAGAATTCAGACTCAGAAATCATCTTAGACATTTGCCGCCTTTTTCGCAAGCCTTGCCTTTCTTGACGCTTCGCCGCGTTCAAGACAAGCCAAGACAGCCCTGTAGCTGGCCATCATCTCGTCTCTTTCTTTTTGAGTAAGAGTGCATTTTGCGTTGCGCATTTTTTCTTCAAAACGACGCGCGTCTTCGCCAAACAAAATGGGCGTTTCTCTAATCGGCATTGCCATGGACCAGCCTCCTTGCCTTAAAAAAATATATTAGTTTTTGCCAAAAGTCAAGGCAAACAATCCTGCCGCGACACCAGTCGCGAGCAATGAACGAACCCCGCCGCAAGCAGCGGGGTATCGTTCTTTCTCTCAAGGTATCGCAGTCGGCTTCAATACCCTCTTTCGACGCAGAGCGTCGGGGTATTGAACCCTCCGCACGAATAAGGATTATATAACTATAAGGTATACATTTTTATCAAAAATTGCGCGTGTTTTTGGAAAAAAATGAAATTATTTTTGCGCAAACGCGAGCAAGAAACTATTCACTTGTATCAAAACGCATTAAAACCGCGAATCGCAAACCAAGTCTACTCCAGCAGCCGGACGATGCAGAAAGGCTTATAATCCAATTCCCAAACCAAAGCCAACGCCCCAACCTGTGACGTTATCGTAAGAAATTTCTGTCTTTACAAAAACTGGCGCGAAAATAAACATAAGGCCAGCGTCAACTTTAAAAGCAAAACAACCGGAATTTACCAATCCTTTTGTGTCGCGCGGTTTGTCATCTTTGTTTGTAAAGTCAAAGCGAACGCCGCCTCCCGCTCCTAAATAGAACCCAATCCTGTCGCAAAAACGTCGGCCAAAATTTATGTTCATAATACAGCCATGCAAATTGTTAACGCCTTGGCAATTTCTAAGGTAATCTAACTCTACGGAGCCAACAGTTCTTCCAATCATACCGCCTACTCCAAGACCAAAGGAAACTTTGTCAATGAATGTTGACTCTCCAGCAAAGGCTGTAAACGGAACTCCCACGGAAACAAATAGCCCCCCATGCGAGCCATAGTTATCAGGATTTGAATAGTCAACAAGATTTTTTGTTATAGCGCCTACAACAACATCAGTCCAATCAGCCCCAGCGTCCTTAATTGTCTTTTCACGGTTTGTGGAATTGGAGGTCGGACTTGGAGACTTCTTTTGTCCGTACGCGGGCGGCAAAGGAAGCTGCTGCAGAGAGCTTGGAGAAGTGACGCAATAATCACTATCTGGCCTGCACTGCACTTCCTCACCATCCACAATATAGCCGTAAATAGGATATCCAAGATTGTCCGTCCATGTTGGATCAACCCAAAACCAAACGCCGTCAGAACTCTCAAGCCAAAGCCAAGCGTGACTAGTCGCATCTCCGTGGGCATGAACATAGCGTTTTCCGCCAGCGTCCGGAATTTTTACATATACGCCGTTCTGAATTGCAGTGTAGTTATTTGCGCTTCCAGGATAGCAGAGAGTTATCTCTTTTGAATTTCTATCAACGCCAGCAATCCAAAACTGTCCCTCATACAAACCTTGGCTCTTATACCAACTTTTGTTTTGCTCAACATAGTTCCACGCAAACTGGGCGTAATCGAAGCATACTCCATAAAATGTTGAAGTTCGCGTCATGTTGCCTGACTCTTTGGACAAACGGACTGCAATCATCTTTGGCGTGTAATAGTCATGCGGGTCGTCATACCAACCGCCGCCAGCCTCCGTCGCGGAATACTGTCCTATGCAAGCCGTTCTAACTGCCAGGTCTTGGATTGCGTTGGTAAAGGAGTCGGGGAAGAGTTGGGCGGATGGGATGAAAAGGACAAGGCAAACTATGAAAACATATTTTTTTTGCAAATTTCGTTTCATTTTTATTTATAAATGGAAGAATACTGATATCCAACCCACTTGACTCTATCACTGCTTACAATATTGACACAAAGATGTGCATACAAATATCTACCGCCATAGTAAGTGCATATAATAACACCATACACCTCACCAATTTTGTAATTATACTCATTAAGCGCAGACCACATAAGAAAACTATGTTCATTCGTCAGTTTATTAATTTTATAACAATCTGTATTATATTTTTTTGCAAATTCCTCAGCATGCCATCGTGTGAAATCGCATAAAGGTTCATAATCTGATGATTTAGAAGAATCATATACTGCACCTGCCCAGCCTTGATACCCATTATTATAATCTGAATAAAATTTCATTTGTTGCGCGTTACAAACAACGCCCGCCGCCAACAACAATAAAAATACAATTCTCTTTTTCATTTCACACACTCCTATTATCTTTTATTGCAAAGCAAAATAAATTCCTTAAAATGTTCCAAACCATTCAAAGTTCTGCCGTTATTATTTTGCGACAACAAATAGTTTTTCTCGCCGCCCTTTTTATATAAATCAAAAACAAAGTCAATATTATCTGCAAGTTCTTCCACTGTCACACTCTCAAGACTTGCCACTTCGTGAACAGCATTAACATAATCTGTGATTGAACAGTGTTTGTCGTTTACAGAATCAATCTTATATCCCAGCGCATATAGATATAAATGATACCGGCTCAATAAATCCATAGCTTACTCACCTTAATTAAAAATTCATCCAAGAAACATTTTATTCTTTTTCACAACCGCCTAAGAAAACTTAAAGTTATTTTTTTTAGTTCAGGCTGTCATAAAAGTCCTTAAACAGTTCAAGCGCCTTTAAATTACTCCCATTGCTTTGATTTCCATATTCTGCTTCTGCACCATTAGGACTATACTTTTCAAAGATTTCAAAAATATGCTCTCCAAAATCGTCCCAATTGGAAAACTTCTCCCTTTCGCAAATTCTATTTATCCGTGATGGATAGTCATATGTTGTGCTAGGATTGCCTCTTTTTGTTACATCTGAATATCCTTTATCATGCAAAAACTTGCTGAACGCACGCCATGCTATTGTTTTACCCATATTTTCACACCTCCAAAACAGACTCTCAATTTTCTTTTTTTTTCATAAAAACTTTATCCATCGGTTTCAACTTTGACCGCAGCACCATCTTTTACAAAATTATTTTGCGTCATCAATTGTTTCTTTGCGATTTTTGGAATTTGCAGTTTTGCTTGCCATCTTTTTTTTACCACAAGGAGGCGGAAGAGGAAGTTTTTTCAAACTGTTTGGATATTTGACGCAAAATTCTTCAAACGGACGACACTGAATTTCCTTGCCGTTTTTTATATATCCGTAAACAGGATATCCGACATTATCAGTCCATGTAGGATCAATCCAAAACCAAACACCATCCAAACGCTCAATCCACAACCAAGCATGATCGGTCGCTCCGTCGTGACTTTTTACATTACGCACACTGTTGTTTGGAATTATTACATAAACACCATTCTGTACTGCATTATAATTGTTTTCATCACCTGGATACTGAAGCGTTATTTCGCTAGAATTGTCGTGATTACCCACAATCCAAAACTGCTCCTCATACAACCCTTGGCTTTTGAAAAAACTTAGATATTTATTTATATAATCAAATGCGAACTGCGCGTAATCAAAGCAAATACCATAAAATGTTGAAGTACGTGTCATATTTCCAGACTCTTGCTTTAACCTGTATGCCATCGTTTGAGCCGTATAGTAATCATGGGGATCTTCATGCACATTGCCGCCAGACTGCGTTGACGAATATTGACCAACGCAAGCCGTTCGAGCAGCAATATCTTGAATTGCATATACAAAAAGTTCAGTTGAGCACAACGGTATAATTTCAGTCCAATATGAAGTATTTTCCCTATCGTAATAATTTATGTGAACATGAGGATAATCAGGCCTGTCACCTACAAGAAAAGTAACTGCTATATCGCACCCCTTTTGTGACATCAATGTTTTTATGGAAGAAGCCAATCTTTCGTTTGGTTTAAACCGTTTAATATAGTCAAAATCTATCACATATCCCATAGATTCAATCCATGCAGGGAGACACTGATCAACAAATACTTTAGCATCACCATTCCAGTAAGTATATGTGTCATAAAGCCAAAAATGTAATTTACCATATCCTTTAATGTTCACCCATCCGTCTTGTTCCCTATAAGATTCAGCTACATCATAAAAGACTTTGCCGTTGAGATTCACTCCTTCGTCCCATCGCCAGCCTCCGCTTTTAATAGGAGCATCTTCCGCAAAAAGAAATGCCGAACCAATAAACAATAAAAAAAATAAAGCAATAATCTTTTTCATACCCTTCACTCTCCTCAATACTTTGCGTCCCAATCCAAAAGCAACTTATTGTCGCTGTCGCGGAAATTTCCACAAAGAATAACAACCAAGTCAACAAGCGCCCAAATGCAGCCCAAGCCAAAGCAACAAGTTAAAAGAATCTGGAGAATGCCTGTGCCTGCTTTACCCACATAAAATCTATGGATTCCAAGACCGCCAAGAAAAAATGCCAGCAAGGCAGCTATAGTTCTGCTCTTAGGCGAAACATTCTCGTTTGATTGAGTTTTATCAACCGCAGTCTTTTGCGATTCACCGCTTGGATTTTGTTCCTTTCCACACGAAGGACAAAATTTCACGTCTTCTCCAATTTCTTTTCCGCAATGCTTACAAAACATATTTTTCTCCTAAATTTTGATAATCTCCCATTAAATCGTCTTAATTTTGGGAAACTTTCCATAATTATAATGCTAAATTGGGAACTTTTCAACAATATTCTGCTAAAAATGGAAAATTCTCATAAAATTAGACAATGAATTTTTGGGAAACTGTTGATTCGGAGTTGGAATATCAGAACAAAGAGCGCAAGGACTTGGCCGCAGCGGCAGGCTTTGACGTTTCTAATATCGGAAAAGGCATCAAAAACGGCGGCGTTCCTTTGGCAGACACAGCCGTCCGCATAGCGAAATTTCTAAATGTAAGCGTAGAATACCTAGTTTCAGGAGGAAAGTCCGTAGGAACTGCTGGCGACGCAGAGTTTTCCGACGATTTTAAAAAATTCTTCTTTTACCGAAAGCTGGTAAACAAAATAGATTCCCTTCCCCAAAAAACAAAAGACGCGCTTGTTGAAATGTTCGACAAGATATAAAAAATCTCATAAATTCATTCAGCAAAAAAAGCACCTAACCCTGTGCCCTTCGGCCACGTCCCTTAACGGCGGAAGCGCGGCAAAGCATTCGGATTTGGCGTGGGGGCAGCGGTGGGCAAAGGGGCAGCCGGTCTCTTTGGTAAGGGTGGTCTTTACTTCCACGTTGGAAGCTTGGGCCTTGCCCTGCGCGCCGTCGAACAAGATTTTTGTGTAGGGGTGGCGGGCGTTCTTAAAGAGAGTGGCGGCGGGGGCTTCTTCGACCATCACGCCGCGATACATCACAGCGATTTTGTCGCAAAACCAGCCCGCCACTTTTAGGTCGTGGGTGATAAAAATGAACGAAAGATTTTTTGAGGCGCGCAAGTCTTGCAGCAAGTTTAGTATCTGCCCCTGAATTGAAACGTCCAGCGCGCTGACAACTTCGTCGCAAATCAAAAGCTCGGGGTTCATTATCAGGGCGCGGGCGATTGAAACGCGCTGGCGCTGGCCGCCAGAAAATTCCGAGGGCCGCTTTTCCAAGTGGCGGGCGGAAAGTCCTACTTCCAAAAATGTTTTTTCGGCAAGCGCGCGGAGCTCTTCTTTGCCGGGCTTTTGCGGCGAGCGCCTAAAGGCGTCTGTCAAAACTCCAAAGGCGCTCATTCGCGGATTGAGCGAGCGCGCGGGGTCTTGGAAAACGTATTTTACTTTGCGGCGGTATTCGTCCAGCGCCTTTTTGTTGTATTCAAAAATGTTTTGCGGGGGAACGGTGTCCTGAGTCGGATAATACAAAACGCGGCCGCTTGTGGGCTTGTACATGCGCACTAGCATGCGGGCGGCAGTGGACTTTCCGCAGCCGGACTCGCCCACAATTCCAAGCGTCTCTCCACGACGCAAGTCAAACGAAATGTCGTTGACGGCGTAAACCAGCTGGCCTTTCTTTGCAAAAAAGCCCGCTTCCAAGTCAAAGCTTTTGTACAAGTTTTCCGCGCGCAAAATGAGCGGCGAGGCCGGCTGCGATTTTGGGCTTGCGGCAGTTTCGGGTTTTGCCGAAACATTTTGGCCTTGAATATTATCGTTCATACTTCCGCCTCCCCTTCTTTCCAGCAAGAATAATTTGCGGCGCGGCAGCCCTCGTTTGCAAAGGAGCAGCGCGGCTCAAACGGGCAGCCCGGCGGCGGATTTCTTGGATCTACAATCGAGCCGGGAATCGAAAGCAATTTTTGGTCCTTGTATGACGTTCCAAATTTTGGAAGCGCGCCAAGCAGCGCCTTTGTGTAGGGATTCTTTGGCCGCTCGTAAATGTCGCGGGCGCTGCCGGATTCCATGATTTTTCCGCCGTACATCACAATCATGCGGTCCGAGATTTGCGCCACTAAGTCTATGTTGTGCGAAATAAAAATTATCGAAAGGCCGCGCTTTTTCTTTAGGTCCAAAAGAAGGCTGACGATTTGCGCCTGTATCGTAACGTCAAGCGCGGTGGTCGGCTCGTCGGCAATCAAAAGCTGGGCGTTTTGCGCAAGCGCCAAAGCGATTCCGATTCGCTGCAGCTGGCCGCCAGAAAATTGGTGGGGATAATTCTTTAGGCGCTTTTCGGGGTCGGGAAGCCCTACCTCGCCCAAGATTTTTGCCGCGCGCGCGTCGCTTTCCGTCTTGCTAATGTTGGGCTCGTTGTTTTTGTACAACTCATAAAAAACGCTGCCCACATTTTGCAAGGGGTCAAAAGAGCGGCCGGGCTCTTGCAGTATCAGCGCGATTTTTTTTCCGCGGTAGGGCCGCAGTTCCTTTTGGCTTAAGGCCGAAAGTTCCACGCCGTCAAAAATTATTTTTCCGTACACGCATGCGTTGGAAGGAAGCAAGCCGGGAATCGCCGTCGTGCTGACAGACTTTCCGCTTCCCGACTCGCCGACAATGCCCAAGATTTCTCCGCGCTTGACATAAAAGTTTACGCCTCGGACAGCGCGGGTCACGGTCGCCCCTCCGCCAAAGTTGAGGAACTCAACGCGCAAATCTTTGACTTGCAAGAGCGCGTCGGCGGGCGCGGCGTTTTGGTCTTGCAAAGAATTTTGGGCGGCAGGCGCGGCGTTCTCGGTCTTGCAAGCAGTTTCCGCGCCCGCGTTCTCAGTCTTGCCAACATTCTTCTTCCGCTTCCATGTGGGGAAAATCGCGTGGTAGGGGTCGTAGTAGTCGCGCAGCGCGTCGGCCAAAAAGTTAAAGGCCAGCGTGACTGCAAGCAAAAGCCAAACCGGATTCAAAAGCCAAGGGTAGCGGCTAAGATTACTGAGCGTTGAAATTTCGCGGTTGATCATCGAGCCCCAGCTTACGGAAGGGTCTGCGATTCCCAAGCCCAAGTAAGAAAGCGTCGTCTCGCTCATGATAAAGCCCGGAACGCTTAGAGCCGCGCTTACAATCAAAAGGCTGGACATTTGCGGAATGATGTGCCTAAAAATTATCGACAATGACGGAAGGCTTTCGAGCGCGGCGTTTTGCACAAAGTCTTCGCGCTTGATTGCATGCACCATTCCGCGAATCGTTCGCGCGCTGCCAGGCCAGCCCACAAGCGAAAGAATCATCGTGATTATCATGTACGACGTTCCGCTGTCCAGCTTGGAATTTAGGAGCGAGCGCAAAAACAAAATCAAGTAGAGCGAAGGAACCAGCATGAAGAATTCGGCAAAGCGCATAATGGCCCAGTCGGTCTTGGCGCCGTAGTAGCCCGCCGCGCCGCCAAGGATTATCGCAAGCAGCATGCTGACGGCGGTTGCCACAAAGCCGATTGTAAGCGAGATGCGGCTTCCGTAAACCATGCGGCTGAACATGTCGCGGCCCAAGTTGTCCGCGCCCAAAATATAAACGGGATAAGCGGCGGGCGCTTCTTGGGCTTGCGCTCCGTTCTCCGCTTGCGCCACCGTTCCAAACAAGTGGCGGTCGCAGGGAATCGCGCCGAACAATTTGTAGGGAGCGCCTTTGACAAAAAACTTGACCTTGTGTTCCGCTCCTTTAACAAAAGCGTACTTCCAATTTATCATGCTTATCGTCTTGGCCTCTTTTGCCACCAAGCCGTTTTTTGTAATTCTGATGTTCGCTGGATGGAACGTGTTCTCCTCAAAAGTTAGCGTGGCAGGATAAGGCGCGATGAACTCCGCGAATATCATCGTAAAATACAAGAGCGCCAAAACTATTATCGAGGCGAACGCCAAAGGCCGCTTTCTTAAATATGAAAAAGTTTTTTTCATGTTCGCCTCAACCTTCCGCCCCGTAGCGAATGCGCGGATCGACCAAAGCGAGCATTATGTCGCTGACCAACATTCCGATCAAGACCAAAGCGGAGATGAACATTTCATCCGCCAAAACCAAGTTGATGTCCTGCTGCAAAACCGCGTCGTACATCAAGCGCCCGATTCCTGGATAGGCAAAGATGATTTCCAAAACAAGCGAGCCGCTAAAAAGGCCGGCAAGCAAGTTGGCGCTTCCTGTTATGTAAGGATTGAGCGTGTTGCGGAAGGCGTGGTTAAAGTAAACGCGCCTCTCGCTGATTCCGCGCGCCCGAAGGGCAAAGATGTAAGGAAGGCCCATTTGGTCAAGCATCGTGGCGCGAATCATGCGCATAGTTCCGCCCGCTCCGCCCAAAAAAGCTGCGAGCAAGGGCAAAAAGACATGGCGGCTGTAGCTAAAGACAAACTTTGCGGGAGCCGCGCCAAATGGAAAGTCCGGATAAGCGGTGACAGGAAAAAGATTTGTGACGCTGGCAAAAAGCTGCAGCAAAATCAAAAGAAGCATTCCCGGAAAGGCGTTAAAGAACAAAGCGAAAAACGTCACAGCAACGTCCAAGCGGCTCCCCGCCTTGCTCGAAAAATAAACGCCCAGAGCAAAGCTCGCCGTGGTAATCAAGACAAGCGAAATCAAATTTAGCAAAAGTGAATTCCACAAGCGCGAGCGGATCAAAAAGCCGACGGGCGCGCGCGAGATGAGACTCACGCCCAAATCGTGGTTTACAAAAACGCGCTTGAGCCACTTGGCGTACTGCACGTAAAAGGGCTGGTCGATTCCAAGCTCGGCGCGCAAGGCCGCCATTTGCTGGTCTTGAAAATTGTTGTCGCCTGTGGCAACGCTCTTTGCGCCGCCCTCGCCTTGCGCCCCGGCCATAATTTGCTGGGTCATCATTTGGTCAACAATGTCGCCCGGGGCCAGTTCCATCAAGCCGAACATGGCGAGGCCCAGCAAAAACAAAAGCGCGAGCATCGTCAAAAAACGGCGCGCGATAAAAGAAAGCAAAGTCATTATCTACCCTTGTATCTAACGGCGAGCATCGTAAGGTCGTCAAACTGCGGAGCGTCGCCCACAAACTTGTCAACCTCGGCGCGAACGATGCCAAGCAATTCCTTTGGTTCGGCGGCTGGATTGACGTTGAGCGCCTGCACCGTGCGTTCAAACTCAAAGAGTTCGTTGTTGGCGTTGGTCGCCTCAGGAACGCCGTCGGTGTAAACAAAAAGCGTCGCGCCTTTTTCAAGCTTAATTTGATAGTCGGTGTAAGTCATTCCTTCCATGCCGGCCAAAACAAGGCCGTGCTTATCTTGCACAAGCTCAAAGTTTTTTCCGGGCTGGCGGACGGCGGGGAATTCGTGGCCTGCGTTGGCGGCGGTCACCACTCCTGTGTTCAAGTCCAAAATGCCAAGCCAGGCTGTTACAAAAAGCCCCGCCTCGTTTCCTTCGCAAAGCTGGTTGTTTGCGTCGGCCAATACTTGCGCGGGCGACGGAACTGTTCCCGAAAGCGCGCGGTTTTTTATGATTGTCTTTGAGATTACCATAAATAGCGACGCTGGGATTCCCTTTCCGCTAACGTCCGCGATGACAAGCGCCAAGTGGTCGTTGTCGATAAAGAAAAAGTCGTAAAAGTCTCCGCCAACTTCTTTGGCGGGATTCATCGAAGCGAAAAGCTCTATGTCGTCGCGCTCGGGGAATTGGTGCGGCAGCATGTCGCTTTGAATTTGCGCGGCGACGTTAAGGTCCGCCGAAATTTTTTCACGCTCGGCCGTTTCGTAAATCAGCTTTTGCATGTATTCCTTTGTTTCGCTGGCCATCGTGACAAGCGCGCTCGAAAGGCTTTGAATTTCGTCCTGCGTTTGAATTTTTGGGTCTTGGAAATTCAAGCTTTCAACGTCGTCTCCGCTTGCTTTTGAAACAAAGTCAACGGCCGAATTTTGCAGGCTTTTTAGCGGAATTATAACTCGGCGGTTGAGCCACAAAATTAGAACCAAGATAAAGGCCGCGGCAAAAACAAGGCCGGCGATAAGAATGCTCAAAGGATAGATTCTCATCGTGGCGTCGATGTCGTACATGTTTATGTCAACGCTCATCACTCCAAGCGGCTTTCCTGTAGAAGTTCGGATTACCATAGAAGTTGTGTACACGCTTCCCCATTCGGTCTTGTTTGGGTAATACCAAAATTCTCCGGGCGCGCTCTTTGTGTAAAAATCCAAATATTGTTGGGCAACGTCCGGCGGGTACTCCGTTCCGCTCAGCTCGCCCAAGCGGTTTTTCATTCCGTTATTGTAATCTTCTTTTGTATTTGCGCAGACAATGTATTCCATGTTGTCGCTCTGGTTCACGTTGAGCGGCTCAAGCATGTAAAGCCAAGCGATTTTGGAATTGGTCTTTATAAGGTCCAAGGCCTTGCTCATTTTTAAATACGCGTCATTTTCCTGGCCGCTTTGTATCGCTTGCTCGATCGCGTCCCAGTCGCCCACGCTGGCGGCTGTTTTTAAAATGGTTTCCTCATAATCCTTGTACTTTTGAATCATGCCCTTGTAGTAAGTGTGGTAGCCCACAAAGCCAAGGCAAATCGAAAGCAAGACGGTAAAAATCTCAACCGCTATCGAAAGGCTGCGGCTCAATTTTCTCTTTGTCTTGTCAAGTGTTTTTTGTTCCATAATAAAAACCTCCGCCTTTATTTATTTTTTTTAGAAAGATTTATCGCAAAGTGAACGGCGCAAACAAGCGCCAGCGCCAACGCAAAGACGCAAGTTGAGCCGAACATATTCTTTGAAAGGAACACAAGGCCCATCACCGCGGGACCGAACGACTGGCCGATAAAGTCGGTAAAGTTGAAAATTCCCATAGCGTCGGGAACGCCGTATTCCTCGCACTCGTCGAGCATCGAAAATTGCGCCTGCTGTACAGAGCGGCCAAAGCCGTTTGCCAAGCCCAAGATAAAAATCGCCGCGAACAAGCCCCAAAAGTTTGCCGCCCACGCGTAAAGGAGAACGGCCGCCGCGCTCAAAAGAATCGGAGCGTATGGAGCGGCTTTTCCCGTCCGCTGCATGACCCACTTGGTAAGGCCTCCGCCCAAGTAAATTGCGAACATTGAATAAAGCATCATCAAGACGGCGACGGTAACTTCGTTGAGGCCGCTCGCGTCCGAGTACAGCGGCAAATAATAATAGACAAAGCTTGCCATCAAAACAAAAGGCGCTTGGGCAAAAACGATGAACGACCAAACGCGGCGGTGTCGCAAGAAAGACAAGACGCGGCCTGCCCCGCCGTTTTGTTTTGCGTTCTTCTTTTCTCCAAGAGGAACGGAGCCAAGCCCCAAAGACTTAGAGAGGGCAAAGAACAAAAGAGCCGACACAAACCACATCAACGCCACAAGCGGGAAAATTCCGCGCCGTCCCATGCTGGAGGCCAGCGCCGCTCCGCACAACATTCCAAAGTTGATGCCCGAGATTTGAGCCGCGTTGTAGGCGGCGTAGCCCGACGTTCTGTTCTTTGCGTCTGGAATTTGCGATACCATCAAGTACATTGAGTTTGTGGTAAGGCCAACGCCGATTCCGTCAATAAACAAGGCAAAGAAAATCAAAATGTAATGGCTGGGCCAAACAAAAATGATAAGGTTGCTCGCCGCCGAAAGCGCCGCTCCTATGGCCACAATCTTTTTGCAGCCAATCCGCTTAATCATCCCTTCGCAAAAGAGCGCCATAAGGCCTATGATAAAAAGGTTTACAGAGATTGGAAGGGCCGCCGCAAAGGTAGCGGCCTTTTCGCCCAAAGATTCCAGGGCGCTTTTGGTGACGACCATCGGCAAAAAGGTCGTTGTCATGTTGTAGGCGGCAAAAAGGGCAAAGACCATTATGCGAATGTAGTAATGCGGAAAAACTTTCTCCACCTTTTCGCCGCGCGCGGCTTTTTCTTCGGCGTCCATCTGCGCCTGCGACTTTGACAAAATGTAAGACAAAAGCTCGCCCATCGCAAGCCAAACAAAAATCAGCGTTACGACAATTCCCAGCAAAACGCTTTTTTTCATCGCGTTTATTTGGTCGGTAAGCATAAAGTTTTCGGTCATTACCGAAACGACGCCGCGCACTTGGCCGTTGTCGTTCACCACCGGAACCGAAACGTAAGTGTAAGAAGCGGAGGCGTCGTCCTTGCTTGAGCTTACCGCGCGGGCGGTCTTGTAAATTTCCTTAATCTCTTCCGACTCGCCCTCCGTCAGCGGAAAGTAAGTTCCTATCGCCTGGTCAAGGTAGGCGCAGGCGTAGGCTCCGCGGCTTTCGTCATACTTAAAGACATCGCAGTAAACGTTGCGGTTTACGTCCAAGCGGGGGTCGATGACGCTCTTCATGCTTTCTATCATGTCGCGGTAGGCTGGCGAGGCAAAGTCAGCGGCGCTTTGAATGGAGTCCAAGGCCGCGGGGCGAATTGTGTTGGCCACCGAGTACGCCATGTTTTCCATTTGCGACAAAATCTGCGCGCGCATTACTTTTGAAAATTCTCCGGTAAGCCTGTAAGTGATTGTTCCCGCCACAGCCATAACGATTATTACAATATAAACGGTTATGCGCTGGATTACGTGCATCTTGCTCTTAAAGAACGAATGCGCCGCCCACAAAACAAGAACGGCAGCGCAAAGCAAAAAGACGGCGGCGCAAGCCAAAAGCGCGGCCTCTTTTTGAACCATCGACGGATTCTTTTTGGGGCTTTGCATTTGGCCAAAAGCAACAGGAGCAACCGTAACAGCCCCGCAATTTTCCAAAACCACGCTCTTTTTGCCAAAGCTCAAATCCAATTCGACAACGCTGTCTGAATACAAGTCGGCGCACAAAAGCTTTGAGCCGTCGCCAGGCTCAATCCAGTTAAAGAACTCGTCCTTTTTGGAAGCGCGGACCAGCTCAAATCGCGCGTTCTTTTTTGAAAGCCTAAAAATGCGGCCTGTCTTTTCAAGCAAATACACCGTTCCGTCCGAGCCTTGCGCCATGTCGGCCACAAAGTCAAAGGCGTTGTCAAACAAAATTCTTTGCTGCTCCTTGACTTGGCTTTGCGTGTCAAAGCTGGCCACAACGACATTGCCTTCGTTTTTGACAGAATAACAAATCTTTCCGCCGCTAACGTCAAGCAGCATCATCTTGTGCTTGTTGACCATATCGTCGTAATGCCGGTCCAAGTAAGTGGCCCTGTAACGGCCGCTGTCGTCGTAAACCAAAACGGCCTCGCGCGAAATTCGGTTTCCGTCCCAAGCGCCTTCCTTTACATAGACCCAGCCTTTTTCGTCGACCATAAAATCGTCGGCGTAATAAAAGTTGTCCTGCTCCTTGCCTCCGCGCGGCAAAACGTTCTTGACTTGATTTGTGTTTATGTCGACAACGACGATTCTTGTGCGCTGCTTGTCCAACACATAGCGCAAGCCGCCGCAGTCGCGGACAATGTAGGGTTCCTCGTATTCAAGACTTTGTTTTAGGGGGAACTGTATCGCGTCCTTGTTAAAAAACGAAACGGCGCCCAAGCCAATTGTCAGGGCGGCCAACACAAAGGCGAACAGCTTGCTCTTATCGCTTGCCATAATCTTTCCTCTCTATGTATTCCTTGTACTCAAGTTCGGTTGAAAAAATTGAACGCCAGCCGTCGGCGCTTATCTTTATCGGATACAAAAGCGCGGCAAGATTCATCTGGCCTTTGTGCATTTTTCGGCACTTCCAAAACGAGTCGGTCTCGCCGATGTAGTCAACTTCCAAAACGTTCTTTATTCCCAAAAAATAAAATGGCAGCGCGGGGAGCGTTATGTAATCCTTTACCGAATCGATTTTTTCTTTTATGCCAGAAATTATTCTTCGGGTCGAAGGCTTTTCGACAAAGGGCGCGCGCTTGGCGTAAAACGTTCCCAAAAGCTCCCTGTCTTCGCCTGTCATGATGAAAGTTTCTTTTACGTCGGGATACAACTTTTTTAGATCCTCAAAAAGGTCTCGGTACATTTGAATGATGGGCTTGGCTATCTCGCGGAAGCGTTTGCGGGCGCGAACCCTTATCTCTATGCGCAGAGGCTCCAGCATCGCGTCCAAATACTTTAAGTAGGAGGCGTCGACAATCGGCAGGGTAAGCGCGCTTTTTGTGGCGTTGGCAAGCTCGAACAAGTAAAGGACGCTGTCGTACTCTTCGGTGGTCAAAAGTTTTTTGTGGCTCACAAACGAAACGTCGACAACTTCGCCGGCGTTTTCCTTGGTGTACTCCGCCTCAAGCGAAACCTTGTCGCCAGCGTTGCGGCGGCGGGTTGTAAAGTCGTAAACCTTTTGGCTTCCGTCCTTAAGCGTAAAAATCATGTCGACTTCGTGCTCGCCAAAAAAACAGGGTCCGCCGGTAATCGCTGTCGGCTCCCCTCGCGCGACGGCGGCGGCAAAATCTTCCAAGCCCGCGGCAAAGTAAGGCATTTGGTCTTTGTAAGGCCACTTTACCTGCTTGAACTGCGGAAGCTTTTGCTCGACCATCTTGCTGTCGTTTATTTGCACAAAGGTTTTGTAGTACAAAGAAATTTTGGCGCCGTCGGCTTTGAGCGCCGCCTTGGCAAGCAATTCTTTTTTTTGCGCGCGCAGTTCCTTGATGCGGTCTTGGTTTGCCACGGTGTTGCCAGAATCCTTGTAGCCTTTAATCTCGGCGTTGATTTTTTCCACCGCGGCCTTGTCGTCACCCTGCAAAAGGCCTTCCAGCTGGGCGGGATCCATCGCGCCTTCTGAGACGGCCTCAAAAAAATCTGCGGCGCTAAAAGGCCAGCGGATAAAATCGTTCGAAGAATTTTTGTAAATCGTGTCCTCTTGCTTCACTCCAAGCTGGGCCAATACGCTTTGCGTGGAATAAACGTCCTTTCCATGAACATAATAATACTCTTCGTTGTGCTCGCGGTCTTGCGCGTCTTCCACATTTTCAAATTCTTCGCTCATAAAACTCACCATTTTTTAGTTATCGTCAAGACATTCTTGTTGTCTTTGTATTGGTACTCAACCGCGTCCATCGTTTTTTTGACGATGAAAATTCCCAAGCCGCCAATCTTTCGTTCCTCCGCGCTAAGCGTCGTGTCGGGATCAGGCTTTTTTAGCGGGTCGTAGGGAACGCCGCAGTCCTCAAAAGTTATGGCAACCGCGTTGGCCGCGGGACTCTCTACCGTGATGTCAGCCGTTCCCTGCGAATCGGGATAGGCGTAAGAGGCGATGTTGCAAAACAATTCGTCAACGGCGACGTTTATTTGCGCAAGCGCCTTTAGCGGACATTCAAGCTTTTCCAGCTCGGATTCGACAAAGGCCGAAACCTTGCTTGTGTTCTCTTTTGTAGCCTCAACAGTAAGTTTTGCCATAATGTTCTATTATAAACCTAGAATTCGATATTTGCAAGTTTTAAAGCAGAGTCAAAGTTAAAGTGGATTTCGCCCGCGACGTTTTTGAGGGTTTTGTTGAACTCAAGCTGCTCCTCCAACTCCTTTTTGCCCCGCCAAGGGCTTGAATCTTTTCCCAAATCGGCGGCGGCCTTGTAGTCAGCCATTCCTATGTATAGGCGAACATCGCTTGATTCCACCGCTTCGTTCCACCATGAGGCAAGCTCGGCGTAGTCTGCGGCCTTGTTTCCCCGTTCCCAATAAATTTGCGGAACGATGTAGTCCACGCATTCCATTTGAATCCATGCAACCGTGTCGGCGCAATGCGCGCGGTAGGATTCCGTTCCCCGTGTGGCGGAACCGTAGGGATTTTGCGCGCTCTTGTTGCCCCAAATGCCAAAGGGCGAGACTCCAAAGACGGCCCCAGGCTTTGTTTTGTGGACCACGCAAAAAAGTTCCTTTACCAAAAGGTTGACGCTTTGCCGCCTAAAGTCGTCCAAGCTTTCGCCCCGCGCGTATTTTTGATATGAGGCTGCATCGTCTATGCCGGCTTGCGGATAAAAATAGTCGTCGATGTGCAGGCCGTCAACGTCGTAGTTTTGCATTATTTCTTTTGCGCCGCTGACTACAAAGTCGCGGACGCGGGGCTGGCCCGGGTCCAGGTAAAAGTTGTTGTCGGAACATGGCAAAATAAAATTTTTTAATGGCTTTAGCGCGGGCCGGTTTTTAAGAATGTCGTCAAGGCTTTGGCCTTTTTGGGCCTTGATTCGGTAGGGGTTTATCCAAGCGTGCAGAGCGATGTTTTTTTTGTGGGCGGCCTGGCAAATGTAGGCCAAGGGGTCAAAGCCGCCGTCCGGAGCCAAGCCTTCTTGGCCCGTAAGCCAAGCGCTCCAAGGGAAAATTTTTGAATCGTAGAGGGCGTCGCACGAAGGCCTGACCTGAAAAAAAATCGCGTTAAAGCCAAGCCGCTCGCATTGGTCGACGACAAAGTCGCAGTCGGCCTTTAACTTGAGCGCGTCAGTCGTTTTTTGCCTGGGATAGTTTGAGCTTATCGCGGCAACCCAAACGCCGTTAAGGCGCTCATCGCTTGCCGGAGCCTGAACTTTTGTAAAGACAGTCCCCGCGTCTTGGCTGACGCACGACAAAAATAAAAATGGCAAAACAAGCGCCAAGCGCGCGAGCGCCGATGTTTTTTTGGCGCTCAAATTACTCAACTGAAAGAATGTTGATAAAGCCGGTCACTTCAAAGACTTCGCGAACAACGTCGTTGACGCCGACCAATTTCATCGAACCGCCAGCGGCGCTGATTTTCTTTTGGGTGTTGAGCAAAACGCGCAAGCCCGCTGAAGAAATGTATTGAATTTGATTGAAGTCAAAAACCAAGTCCTTCACTCCGTCCAAGGCGGAGGCAAGCGCCTCTTCCAATTGGGGGGCTGTGGTGGTGTCCAATCGGCCCGAAAGCTCGACCGTCAACTTGTTTGCGTCTTTTGTTTGTTTTATTTCCATAGTAGACTATTCTAGCGCGCTTTATAATGAAGGACAAGGGTTCCCTGCTTGTTGAGTTTTTTGACCCCGGCCAATGTCCAGCGCGTCTCAAGCGGCTGGTTGGCAAAATGGATTCCCCGCCCTATCGTGACTGGCTCCACCGTCAAAAAAATCTCGTCCACCAGGCCCGCGCGCAAAAACTGCTCGTTTGTGGCGGGGCCGCCCAAAAGCGCCACTTTTTTAAAGCCCATCGCCGCGATTTTGTCGTAGACTTCTTGCGCGCTTCCGGACATATAAATGCGGCCGTCGGCACCCGAGTCATTGTCGCGCGCCCCCGTGTCATTGTCGGGCTTGCCCCGACAATCCTTTGCCGAATGCGTCAAAACGATGTTCGGAACGCCGCCAACCTTATGGCGCGCGGTCTTGCGGCCCATGACTACGGCGCCGCATTTTTTGGCCCGGCCAAGAAAAAAATCGCGGTCCTCCGGCGAGCCGTATTCTTCTATTCCATGCTCGTCGTCAAGCGCCGCGATTCCGTCAATAGAGACCGCCATGTAAAGAATCATTTTCATAGCTTGATCCGCTCAAAAAAAGCGTCGCGCAAGGCCTTGTCCTGGCTTAGGACTCCGCGGTGAGAGAGCGTGGAAGTTTGGACCCCGCCCCGATTGACGCCGCGCATCGACATGCAAAGGTGCTCGGCTTGGATGGCCACAATCACGCCCTTGGCTCCAAGGTTTTGCATCAAGGCGTCGGCTATCTGTTCGGTCAAGTTTTCCTGAATTTGCGCGCGCCTTGCGTAAACGTTGACCAGACGAACCAACTTGCTAAGGCCCACAACCTTTCCGTCGGGAACGTAGCCAATCGCCACCTTTCCAAAGAAAGGCAGCAAATGGTGCTCGCACATGGAATAAAATGGAATGTCCTTTTGGATCACCAAGTCGGAGGCGGAAGAGTCAAAGCGCTTTAATAGAATCTCCGTTGGATTTTGCTGGTATCCGCCAAATATTTCCTTGCAGGCGCGGGCCACGCGGGCCGGAGTCTCCTTAAGCCCCTCGCGCTCCGGGTTTTCGCCGATTCCCTCCAAAAAAAGGGCCACAGCCTGCTCAATCTTTTTTGAATCAAACATAAGTGTTTTATTATAGAAACTTGCGGGCAGGGTGTCAACATAAAAAGTCATCAAGAAAAATGCAATTTTTATAAAAAAGTCGTCTAGAAAAGTGTAAATTCTCTTGAAAAGTCGTCTAGAAAAGTGTATATTAAAGACATGGAACGCAATATTTACAACGAGCTCCTAAAATGGAAAAACAGCGCTAACCGAAAACCCTTGATTTTGCAAGGCGCAAGGCAGGTTGGAAAAACTTGGCTCTTAAAGGATTTCGCCAAAAAAGAATACGAAAACCTCGCTTACCTAAGCTGCGAAAACAACGAGCGAATGAACGACCTTTTTAAGGACTATGACACGGAGCGCATCATAAGGGGAATTTCCGCATTAACCGGCCAAACAATCGAACCTCAAAAAACGCTGGTTTTTATAGATGAAATTCAAGAGATTCCAAAAGCGATTTCTTGCCTAAAATATTTTTGCGAAAACAGCAACGAATATCACATTGCGGTCGCAGGCTCGTTGTTGGGAATTTCGCTCCACGAAGGGGAATCATTCCCGGTCGGAAAGGTTGACACGATTCAACTTTACCCCATGAATTTTGAAGAATTTCTTTTGGCAATAGGAAAAAGCCAGCTTGTTGAAATTTTGCGCTCCCGCAACTGGAACGAAATTTGCGCCCTGCGGCTTGAGTTCATAGAAAACCTAAGGCAGTATTATTTTACTGGCGGAATGCCCGCTGTAGTCAAAGCGTACGCGGAGACTCAAAACATTCAGCTTGTACGGGCAACGCAAAACGAAATTCTTTTGGACTACGCGCGCGACATATCAAAACACGCGCCAAAAGTTGAGATTCCAAAAATATCTTTGGTGTGGGATTCCATTCCGTCGCAGCTTGCAAAAGAAAACAAAAAATTTGTGTACGGCGCCCTGCGCAAAGGCGCTCGGGCCGCGCAGTATGAAAACGCAATCCAATGGCTTGTCAACGCAGGTCTTGCGTACAAAGTAACGCGCGTTTCAAAGGCCGCGATGCCTTTGTCTTTTTATGAGGAACGAGAAGCGTTCAAGCTCTTTATGCACGACTGCGGTCTGTTCGGCGCGCTGTCAAAAACGCCGCCGGACTTGATTCTGCTTGGCTCGCAAATTTTTGAGGAATACAAGGGCGCCTTCACCGAGCAATATGTTTTGCAGGAACTAAAGGCAAGCCAAAATGTTTTTTGCCACTATTACACAAACGACAATTCCACGATGGAGATAGACTTTGTCCTGCAACACGGCAATAACATTTTCCCAGCGGAAGTCAAGGCGGAAGAAAATTTGCAATCAAAATCCCTCAAAACCTTTCTTTCAAAAAACGAGCGGCTGCGCGCGCTCCGCTTCTCTATGTCCGACTTTAAAGAGCAAGAAAAAGTTACCAACATTCCGCTCTATTGCATCGGAGAATTTTTTAAGCAATAGCGTTTTACTGAATAATTTTTCAGTGAATTTTTTATTCGGTAAAAAGCGAATGAAGCGTGATGTCAAGGGGCATGCCAAGATGAAAAAAATTATTGAGGACGCTGAAACCATTTAATGCCAGCGTCTTTCGACTTCTCAAAATTTTTGCTTTTGCCGTGTTTCGAAAATGAAAGCAAAATAAGAAACAATAATAAAACTAAAGAACAGGGAACAATTGCAAAAACAAACCATTTGGCAAAAGGAATGTATACATCTCTCAATTTGAAAAACAAAAGTCCTATATAAAACATTGTTAAAGCAAATGTAAAAATACAAAGCGTTATTGAAGTCATCATAGTAACCTTTGTTACCGAATAAGCATATGGCGCGCAACTCATTGGGCATGGGTCAAATTCAGACTTAAAACTTGTGTTCAAATATGTCTTATACAGCCTGCCTAAAACACCATCTTCCATGTTGTAAATATGCTCTTCCCAGTTTTCTTGCCAGAACTTTGAGCCCTTGTTCACTAGAACCCATGAAAATGAAAAGATAAAACAAAACAAGGCGGTAACTGCAAGCGCGAGCAAAGCCATTCCCGACAGGTTACAAAATTCTTCAAAACAGAATTCTTTATTTGACTCTTCTGAAAAAAGAAGCCCAATCAAAGCAAAATGCGCTGTAAACGCTGCCAATATAAAAGCCCAATAGTATGTCCCCCGCCGCCAGAACAAATCTATTTCAAACTTTCTAATGTCATGAGCAGTTTTTAACGCCTTTTCTATAGGCAAATTCTTATCTGATTTTTTCGTGCCGTCAAAAACACGAAAGATATAGTCGGTGTCACCAAAACATTTATGTTCGCTCATAGAATTTTCAATCTTCCTACAACTTATACCAATACGTGCCTCTATAAGCATCCTTCAAATAAGTCGCGGCAGTTCCAGGATCAGCAAGAGTTGCAGAATCAATCGCCGCTCCATCTGTATAATTAGAGTTGCCACTGCAATACCATCCACTTGTGTCAGAGAAAAATACACTCGTAAGACTTGAACAACCAGAAAATGCAGAAGCATCAATTTTTGTCACATTGCCAGGGATCCTCACGCTCGAAAGCCCTGTGCAGCCAAAGAAAGCACTTTCACCAATGCTTTTTACGCTGTCAGGGATCTTAACGCTTGTAACCCCTTCACAATTACAGAAAACTGAAGAATTGATGCTTTCCACCCCATAAGGGATATCCAAATTAGTTATTTCTTTACCTTGTATGCAAAATTTCTTTGTAATACCGAATGGATTTGAATCCGATTTTGAAAATTTAATCTTACACCATTGAGCAAGCGTTCCATTGTAATCCGCATTTACCAGTCCTGTACAACCATCGAAAGCGGAACAACCAATATCGGCCACGCTGTGAGGAATCATTATGCTCGTAAGATTCGAACAACCAGAGAATGCCTCGTCACCAATGCTAACCACACCATTGTTTATCGTAAGTCTACTAAGATTTGTGCATCCTTCAAAAACATTGTTACCTATGCCAACCACCCCAGAGCCAATGATTAAATCCGTAAGATTTTTACAATTACGAAAACATCCATTGGCGATCACCCCCCCTCTACCTGTAATGGTTACTTTTTTTAAAAACGGCGGAAGATAATAGGTCACATGCGTCTTCTTAAGTTCGGTTCTACCGACATTATAAATTCTATCAGAATAATATTGGCTTGTGCTAACCGCACCTACATATGAATTACTTCCAAAAACATATCCGAATAAATCAGCCTCATAAAAGCATCCAGCACCATACCCCATATCTGAATAAGATCTTCTACCAAATGGCAAAGTTATTTCTTCAAGAGCAACACAACCCGAAAAAGCACCCTTGCCTATAATAGCAGCACTACTAGAAATTGTTATAGTCTTAATTTTTGAACAACCCTCAAATGCACCTTCACCGATATAAGTCACACTATCAGGAATTGTTATGCTCGTAATTTTTGAACACTTTTCAAACGCACTAGCTCCAATATCTTTAAGTGTGTTAGGCAACACAATGCCTTCCAAATTCGAGCATTCATTAAATGAGACACATTGTAACACTGAATATTTTGACACAATTCTTCCCAGCTCTGTCAATCCGGTCACTTCAGACAAATCCAGCGTAACAAGTATGTTTTTATCTCTGCTTGCAAGTTCTTTTAGCGCTGCATTAATCCCCCCTTATTGAACTTGCATCCAATTTGCCGGTCGCTTTTACAGTGCCAGATTCTGTCATAGCTTTTATTGCATCAGCTATCACTTTTGCATTTTCAGCCGCGGTTGGCCCAGTCGACTCAGTTTGCGCTGTCCCGCCACCGCCAGTACTTTCTGTTCCCGTCGTTCCATTCGCCGAGCCGCCGCTGGCATTGCTACAAGACAAAAAAACACCGCTTGCAAATAAAACAGCTGCAAAACCAAGAACAAAAAACTTTTTCATAACAAACTCCTTCGCCGTCATAAGTTATCGCTTATGTAACAAATTATATGCTTTTGCTTATAATTTTTCAAGCAAAAAAACTATATTCTATTACTTATGCCAATAAACGCAGCGGTTGCCCAAACTTTTAGGGAACTGCGACAAAGCAAAGGAATTTCTCAGGAAAAACTGGCAGAAGCCATAAATTCGCATCAAGTGTATATTTCCGAAATAGAAAACGCCAAAAAAGTTCCGTCGTTAGCTGTAATCCACAAAGCCGCAAAATTTTTTGGCCTTTCCCTAAGCCAATTTGCCGTGCTTATTGAAGAAAAATTAAAGTAATTCCCAAAATTCCCCCTAATCCCGCCTTGTGCCCCACCCTTCCTATTGAACAAATTTAACAAAATCGTTATATTGTATGGCAAAGAATTCTTTTTAGGAGATGCAATATGGCAGACGTAAAAGTTGCTATTAATGGTTTCGGCCGCATTGGCCGTTTGGCTTTCCGCCAGATGTTTGGCGCGAAAGGTTATGAAGTTGTCGCCATCAACGACCTCACAAGCCCCAAGATGCTCGCCCACCTTCTCAAGTATGACACAGCCCAGGGCGGATACGCCGGAAAAATCGGCCTCGAGAAGCTCCACACTGTAGAGTCTCACGACGGCGAAGGCGAAGACAACTACATCGTAGTTGACGGAAAAAAGATCGTAATCTACAAGATGCCCAACGCCGCCGACCTTCCTTGGGGAAAAATCGGAGTCGACGTTGTTCTTGAATGCACAGGCTTCTATGTTTCTAAGGAAAAGAGCCAGGCCCACATCACAGCCGGCGCCAAGAAAGTCGTAATCTCCGCTCCTGCCGGAAACGACCTTCCCACAATCGTTTACAACGTTAACCACAAGTCACTCAAGAAGGGCGACAACATCATCTCTGCCGCTTCTTGCACAACAAACTGCTTGGCCCCGATGGCCAAGGCTCTTAACGACGCCTTCCCGATTCAGTCTGGAATCATGAGCACAATCCACGCCTACACTGGCGACCAGATGATTTTGGACGGACCGCAGCGCAAGGGCGACCTCCGCCGCTCTCGCGCCGGCGCTCAGAACATCGTTCCCAACAGCACAGGAGCCGCCAAGGCCATCGGTCTTGTAATTCCTGAGTTGAACGGAAAGCTCATCGGATCTGCCCAGCGCGTTCCGGTTCCGACAGGATCTACAACAATCCTTACAGCCGTTGTCAAAGGCAACGACGTAACTAAGGAAGCCATCAACGCCGCCATGAAGAAGGCCTCTGACCCCGAGACATTCGGCTACAACGAGGACGAAATCGTATCAAGCGACGTTATCGGCATGCGCTTCGGCTCTCTCTTTGACGCCACTCAGACAATGGTAACAAAGATCGCCGACGGTCTCTTTGAAGTTCAGGTTGTTTCATGGTATGACAATGAAAACAGCTACACTTCACAGATGGTCCGCACCATTAAATACTTTGCGGAAAACTGCTAAGTTAGTTGGCTAACCGCTAAAAAAAACTCCGCTTCACGGCGGAGTTTTTTTATGCTGTTTTCATTGTCATTCATTCCTACTGGTCGCTTTATTGCTGCGCAAAAAGCTCCCGCGCGTTC
>JAFZLA010000081.1 GCA_017551705.1 Treponema sp. | reverse complement strand
CTGTTTTGTGTCCGCGCTCTTTTTTGGCGCGGCTTTCTTTGTTATTTTATTTTCGGCTTTTTTTGCTTTTGCCTTTACTGTTTTTGATTTTGTTGTCGAGGCCGCGAGTTTGGCGGGCGCCTTTTTTGCTTTTGCGGACTTCTTGGCTTTTGGCTTGGGCGGCTCAAATTGCTCCACAAAGGCGCGGCACTTGTACTGGGCCTTTTCTTGCGCGGTTGCCAATACTTTGTAAAAGTCCAGCGCTGCCTTTTCGCCGCTGGCGCCCAAAACGATTTCGTTTTGAATGGCCAAGAAAAGGCTTCTGTCCAACTCTTCCTTGTTGAACCATACGATGTTATCAAAATTGTTGGCGCGGCTAAGGGCGATCGCGTCGGCGCTTTGGCAGCACAAAGAGGCTAGGGCAAGCGCGCTCTTCTTTTGGTCTTTGGCCGCCAGAGCGAGGCCTGAGATTTTTGCAAGGACAAAGGCGCGGTAAAGAACGTCGCGCTGGCCCTTCCATTCAACGCCGGCCTCTTGCATGGCCTCGCAAAGCTTTCGGTCAAGCGACCAGCGGATTGCGAACGCGCGCTCAGCTAGGCTTAGGCCTACCGCAAGCGAAAGCAAGACTTCGGGATTGGTCCAGCCGCTGGCCGCGCCGCAAAGAACAAAGTCTGCCGCTCCCTTGGCTTTAAGCAAGGCCTTGGCCGCCTTTTTGCCGGCGCAAATCTTTGCCACAGCCTTGAATGACTTTTCAAAAGCTTTGAACTGAGTCTCGGCCGATTTTTTGGCGGCCGCGGCGCTTGGAGCCTTGTATTTTTCGCCAAAGATTTTATGGTCAGCCGCGCGGAATTCGTCGGCCTTTTTGTAAAATTCGAGCGCCGCCTTTTTGGCGCCATCAATAAATTTTTTGACGGCGGGAGCGGCGGGCTTTTTGAGGACGGCCAAGCCTTTTTCAAATAAGGCCGGTCCTGCAAATTCTTTGAGGGCCGCGTACAATTCCTTGTAGCGCATTTCTTCCCATTCAACTTCAAGGTTGGCGCAGCCGCGGCCGGCCAAATGCGCGTTGAGGGCGCTCCACTTTTTGTCCAACGTGTCGCTCACTTGGTGAACGTCAAGCATGACCTGGCATTCAAAGCCTTTGAGCGTTATGAACATTCCGTCGCGGCAAATGTCGCTGGACTTTCGCACGTACCAAAGGTTTGAGCGGCTCTCGCGGAAAATAAGGTATTTGTCGTCTTCGGCTGTAAGGCCAAGGCCTTGGCTGATCGAGCGGCTTTTCATAACCGTTCCGCCATCGGTCTTTACTGCGTATTCGCAGGACTGCTTTATCCAGCCCGACGCGCCCTCGTACTTGTTGTTGTAGAAGACCACGGCATACTCGTCGCCGCATCGGTTGGAGTAGGCGAAAATGTTTTCGTTGACGCGGCCGTTGTCCCAAACGTCGTAGAAAAGGAAGTCTTCAACTTGCGCAAAGAGGTAGCGCTTTTTCATGAGGGGGAATATCAGCTGCCAGTGGCCGTTTACAAGGCCCTCGTCGGGCTTTTCGTCGCGGTAGGCGCGAGTGTATTCCATTCCGTATTTTTCTTCAAAGCCTTCGATTTGGCCGTGGCCGAACATCGGAAGGCCCGGCATCGTGACCATCAGCGTGCAGACGCCAAAGTATTTGTCGCCCTTTCCAAACTGCGCCACGGCCGTCTCTTCGTCGGGGTTGTTCATGAAGTTGACGTAGCGCTTGAGGATTTGCGGGTCGAATTTTATCGTGTTCTTCACTGTGTCGCGGTACTTTTGGTTCTCTTCCTTTTTGAGCATGTTCATAAAGGCGGAATTGTAGACGCGGTGCATTCCCAGCGTTCGCACAAAGTAGCCCTCGAGCATCCAAAAGGCCTCGGCCAAAAGCAGGGTGTCCGGGACTTCCTTGGCCACGCGGTCAACGACCTCGCGCCAGAATTCGTTGGGAATCGCGTCCTCAAATGCCTGGCTTGAAATCGCGTATTCGCTGCGCGTGGCGATGTCTCCTCCGCGGCCGGGCTCGGGGTACCAAAGGCGGCGGATGTGCTTTTTGGCCAAAACCATCGCCGCGTCAAAGCGGATTATAGGAAAGTTCCGAGCGACGTGCAAAATGTCTTGTATTACTGCCTCGCGCGCGGCGGGGTTCAAAAAGTCGATTTGAGCGGTGTCGTTCCAGGGCATTCCCGTGCCGTCGTTTCCGTGGTAAATGTAGCGGACGTCGCCGGTTTGGTTGTCAACGCGCTTGAAGACTACGGCGCAGTCGCTCTTGGAATAGTAATGGTCTTCCAAATAAACGCCCACGCGGCCGTCGTGGCTTAAGTTTTCGCCGTTAAAGGTGTATTGCGGGAAGGGGCAGTCGCGCCTTTGCATAAAGAGGTCGGGCCGCTCGACGACCCAGCGGCTGTCCATTGCCGTGTGGTTTGGAACCATGTCGCTGGCAAGCCTTATTCCGCGCTTCCACAAGCGGCGGCGCAAGTTGTCCAAGGCGTCCCAGCCGCCAAGGTTTCCTGCGATTGTGTAGTCCATCAATGAATAGGCGGAGGAGGCCGCCTCGGGGTTTCCGCAAATTTGCTTTATGCGCTTGGAGGCGTTGCTGCGTTCCCAAAGGCCTATGAGCCAAAGGCCTGTAAAGCCTTGGTCGCGCAAGAGGTCCAATTCTTCGTCGGGAATTTGGTCAAGGCGCTCGATTGGGCGGCCGTATTTTTTTGTAAGCTGGTAGAGCCAAACCAAAATTGTCTTTGCCATAAGGACGACTTTGGGCATCCAGTCGCGGTCGGGCGAATAGCGCTCGTATTCGTTCATCAAATTGTCGTAGCTGTAGGGCGCCATCTCGACTTCGCCGCCCTTGATTCCCCGCCAGGCCGCCTTTTCTTCCTCGCTAAGGGTGTCAAGGCTTGCCAAAAGACGCTTTTTGAGCCATTCGCCGATAAGGTACATCCAATGCTTTAGGATGTATTGCAGCTGGCCTCGCAAGCTTTTTGGGCTGAACGCCATCGGCTCGCGCAAGAATGTTATGAAGTCGTTGTTGAAAGGGCCAAATTTTTTCTTGTCCTTAAAGAATTTTTGGGTTTCTTCCCAAGCCTGCGCGTAGACGGGGTTTTTGCGCAAGCGCGTTTCGCTGAACAGAACGGAAAACTTTGCGAACGCGGGGTTTTCGTTGGCCAAGTGGAGCATCATCATTTCTTCGAATGTTGATTCTCTGTTTGTTCTTTCCAGACCCGTGCCCGTGTCGACCGCGCTTTGCTTTAGATATTGTTCCGCAGAAATCTCTCCGCGATAGACCGCTGTCGGCGGGAATTCGTTTGTGAACTGCAAAAGGATCTCGTCGATTTTGTCTTTGCCAAATTTTTTGTCGAGCGAATTCAAAAGCGGCTCGAACGAAGACTTGATTCCGTCGCGCCTGTAGAGCATCGAAACGTAGTGCAAGATTTCGTCAATCAAGCCCATCGCGTTGAGCTGGCCGGCGCTGATTCGTTGTTCGCTGCGTCCGATTTTGTCGTAGTATTGGTTGAGTTTTTCGGCGAAGATTCTAACTTTTTTTAAGTCGCTGATGACAACGTTTCCGCTTGACGTGTAGAGAGAAGCGTCAAAGCCGCACTTGTCGCGAACATCTTTTGAAATGTGGAACTCGTTGTAAGAAATCCTCATACCCAATGCTTACATTATAAACCTAATTTCTTTTTTTTGCAAGGAAATTTATCTGGTCAAGCAAATTTTTATCGTCGGCCAATTCTTCGACGCTTGCGGGCATTCGGTATGTCCAGTTGAACTCGCTGACTTCTCCCGGAATGTTCACGCGCTCTTTCTTTGCGTCGTCAAGCCAATATTTTTTTTGCAAGTACAAAAAGTCTTGCAGCGGATGAATGGCCCAAACGCTTTTTGCGCTGGCCGCCGCTTGCAAAATCGCGCGCGCTGTTTTCTCGGTGAACTCGGCAAAATCATTTTCGTATATTCCGTTGTCTGCAAAAAATTTTCCGTTGGCTTTAAAGAATGCGGCCGCGCTTTCTTTTTCTTCGTTCCACCATTGGCGGATTGTGCTGGAGTCGTGCACGCTTGTGGTCGCCACGCTAAGCTCGGGGTAATCTTCAAACTGAATGTAGGGCGAATTTTCTTTTTGCCAATCGCGGCTCCATCGCACGACGTTGAGGCGCAGGATTTTGTTCTCTCCCATAACTTGCGGAACGGCTGCAAGGCCAACGCCCAAGTCTTCTCCGCAGGGAACCATGCCCACGCTCTTTGTGAGCTCTCCCAAAATTTCTTGCGCTTGTTTTTTCCAAAGGCCTTCTTCCTTGTTCCGCTTTGCGTCAATCAGCGCCTGCAGCTTCTTTTTTTCGTCGTCGTTCAAAGTTGACCAAGGATATGTGTCCTTGTAAGTCCACAGCGCGACGAACTTGTCTTTTTTTATTTCGCGCAAAGTGCGGTCGCGCCATTTTTTTGCAAGCGCTTCCTTTATTTTTTGCTCCGCCTCTTTTTGGCAAAGGCCTTCAAAGCTCGCTTCGTAAATGTCCTTGTCGCCTTTTATCGCGCTCTTAAAATTCCACAGTTCCTCTCCTGGAAGCTTTGTCGCCACCTTTTCCAAAATTTTTGTGGAAGCGTCGTGGTTCCAAGTAAAGTAGTCGATGTCGGATGTGGGAACGTGCGGCTCGGCCAGCCAATGAATGCGGCCCTCGTTAAAGCCGGCCTCAATCAACTCGTCGCGCGCGATGAGGCTTCCCGGCTCGCTGCGGCCAAGGAGCGCGGTGGTCTCGCGCTCGGGAATCGCCCAAATTCTAAAAAAGCCCAATATGTGGTCAAGGCGGTAGGCCTGGTAATACTGCTCCGCGCTCTTCAGCCGGTCAGTCCACCAAGAAAAGCCCGCTGCCTTGAGGTTTTTCCAATTGTAAGTGGGGAAGCCCCAGTTTTGGCCTGTGGGGTTTTGTCCGTCGACGGGGCTTCCCGCGCGCAAAGTGTGGTCAAAAAATTCTGGGAGCGCCCATGCGTCGCAGGAATCTTCGTTCATCATAATCGGCATGTCGCCCTTGAGGATTATGCCCGCCTTTTTGACGGCGGCCGCCGCGTCGGCAAACTGCTCGTGGGCGCGCATTTGTAGCCAAGCGTAAAAGAGCTGGTCTTTTTTTAGCGCCGCGCTTTTCCAGCGCTTTTCAATTTCTTCTAGGCCGGGAACTTGGTCCTCTTTTTTCCAAGCCTTCCAAGTGGCTTGCATGTACTTCCACTTTAAGTTTTTGTAGACCGCGTAGGCCTTGATCCAATCGTTCTTTTTTATCCAAGCGGCAAGCGGCGCGTCGGGCTTTGCGTTTTGGGCGGTGTCGGTCGTCTGGTAAAGGCGCATCAAAAGCGCGATTTTTTTGTCAAGGATTCCTTGGTAGTCGTAGCGGTTTTTGTAGGGGTGGAACTGGATGAACAAATCGTATTCGGTCTTGAAGTTTTTGTCGCTTTTGTAGAGCGCGGCAAATTCGGGCAAGTCCTTTAGGCAAACGTAAATCGGATGCAGCGCGAATGCCGAAAGGCCGGAGTAGGGCGATGACTGCGTTCCCGTGTCGTTGACAGGAAGCAGCTGGATTATCTTAAGGCCCGCGCTCTTGCAAAAGGCCGCGAACTTTTTTAGGGCGGGGAACTCTCCGATTGCCGGAGACTCTTTGGTCCAAAGCGCGCCGAGCGGAACGGCCACGCCTGTCATGCGTTTTAAAAGCGATTCGTTCATGGTTTAATTATAGCGCGCTTTTGGAAAAAGGGTAGGAATTTTTACGCGCGCCAGATTACTTTCGCCAACTTGTTGCCAAAAGGCTGGGGCTTTGTGAAGTCGGGGAGCCAGCTTGTGTCGGAACTGAGCTCTTGGTAAAAGAGGGTTTCAAAGTCGTAGGCTTCTATCAAGTCGCGCAAGTCAGCGTCCTCCTGCTCCGACACAAGGCGGTTTTGCAAGGCGGAGAGGGCGGCTTTGCGCTTTTGCAGGGCTTCCGCGTCTTCTTTAAAAGGAACTGGCGTGTATTGCGACATGAGCGAGATGACCGCGCGGCCGTCAAGGTTTTTCTTTAACCAGTCAAGGACGTCGGCGCTTTCTTCAAAATGGCCGGGCAAAAAAAGATGCCGCGCTATCACGCCGCTCATGATTTTTTCGCGCTCCTGGCCGTCTTTTTTGACTGTCACTATTTTTAGCGGCGAGGTCTTGGCCATCCACAAGAGCGCTTCTTTTGCGACGGCGGGGTAGTCGGCCGCGTTGAATAGTTTTTTGGAAAGCGGGGCGCTCAAAGTTTTTATGTCGGGAAGCCAAATGTCCACGAGGCCGCGCAATAGTTCCAGAGTCTCAACGCTTTCGTAGCCGCTTGAATTCCAGCAAACAGGAATGGAAAGCCCCAAATCGCGCGCGGCTTTAAGGCCTTGCGCAATAGCCGGAATGTGGTGGCTCCCCGTAACGATGTTTATGTTTTCCGCTCCAGCCTTTTGCAAGTCCAAACAAATTGCGGCGAACTCGTCGCAGGAAATTTCTTTGCCATAACCCTTTTGGCTTATCTGGTAGTTTTGGCAAAAGACGCAGGCCAAAGTGCAGCCGCTAATGAATATTGTTCCGCTTCCGCCAAAGACGGTGACAAAGGGCTCCTCCCCAAAGTGCAGGCAAGCCACCGCCGCGCGCAACCTTGAGTCCTCGCCGCAAAAGCCCTTCTGTCCCGCGCTTCGGTCCACCCCGCACGCTCTTGGACACTGGGAACATTGTTTGTAGTATTCTTGGACATTCATATAGCAAAAGCATGCGCAGCATGCTATAATCATTTTATGCTTAAGCAAATCATTAGTCAACTGACTGCGCTTTTTGCGCAAAACCAAGCCGCGCTTTTTTTGTTCGCCGCTTTTTTGCTTGTCGTGTGCGCGCTTTTCTTTTTGCTGGGAACGGTGTTCGCGCGTATCGCTTTTGGCGCGCGTCTTGCAAAGCGCATAGCGGACGAACGGGCCGACGCGGTCAAAAAATCGCGCGCGGTATTGGGCGGCCTTGCGGCGGAGCAACTGGCTCCATTTATGCCGGGCTTTCCATGCAATCCTGCCGACGCGCGCTTTGTTGGAAAGCCAGTCGACTTTGTTGCCTTTCCGGGAGCGGCCGACGGCGGAGAAATAAAAGAAGTTTTGTTGATAGAAGTCAAAAGCGGCGAAGCCTCCCTTTCCAAACGCGAGCGCGAAATAAAGGCTTGCGTCCAAGAAGGAAGGCTTCGTTTTGTGGAGTACAGATTGCCCGGCCAAGCCGGACAATGAAAACTAGTTAAACCTTATCTGCTGCCAGAGTTCGTGGTATTTGTCCAAGCCTTCGCCAAGGTCGGCCTTGAGCGTGCAGTTGAGCGCCTGGTCGGGGTCGTACATCGGCTTTGTGGTGACGTACTGGAGAGCGGTCGGGTTGACCACGCAAGGATAGCGGAATTCGTCGATGAAGAGCGCGTAGTTTTCGGGATTGTGGATAAAGTTGATGAACTCGTTGGCCAGTTCGGGGTGGGGCGCGTCCTTGAGGATTACCATGCAGTCCAAAGTGGCGGGGCCTCCGACTTCGGGAATGAAGAAGTCTATGATATCGTCCCAGCGGCTTTCGTCAACTTCGCCGTAAACGATTTCGGGATAGCCCTGGCAAAGCCACAAGTCGCCGCTGGCAAAAGACTTGCCAAAGGCCTCCGCGTCAAACTTGGCCAAGTTGGGCTTCCACTTTCCGCGAACCAAGTCAAAGGCTTCCTTTAGCTGCGCGTCTTCAAGGCTGTTCATGTCGTAGCCAAGGCTCAGCAAGGCCGAGCCAAAGACTTCGCGCGCGTCGTCCATCATTGTTGCGTGGCCGGCAAAGCGGGGGTCCGCCAAAATGCTGTAGTCGCGGGCGTAGCCGGCGGGAACCTTTGTCTTGTTTACCATGATTCCCGTGGCGCTAAGGGCGTAGGGAACGCACCATTCCATTCTGCTGTCAAATTCAAGCATCTTTAGAACGCCGGGGTTGATTTTGTCGGCGTTGCGGATTTTTGAGCGGTCGATTTTTTGAAGCATTCCCTGCTTTATCATTATAGAAACAAAGTCGTTTGACGGAATGACCACGTCGTAGCCCTTGGCTCCGGCGCGTAGCTTAGAATACATTTCTTCGCAAGTTGAGTAGCTGTCAAGCTTGACCTTGCAATTGAATTCCTGTTCGAATTTTTCAACGACTTTTTCGGGCGTGTAGTAGGTCCAGTTGTAAAGGTAAAGGGTCTCCACGTCTTTTTTTGCGCAAGACGCGAGCCAAAGAGCGGCGATGAGCGCTCCGATCAATGCAGATGCTTTCTTCATAAAAATCTCCTTAAGTTTTATCCAACCTCTAATCTGTAAAGCGGATGCGTTGCCAGCGCTCGTTGTACTTGTCCAAGCCTTCGCCGATGTCAATCTTGAGCTCGCAGTTGTTCATTTGGCTGGCCTCGTACATGGGCTTTGTGGTCATGTATTTTTCGGCCTTAAGGTTCACAAAGCAGGGGAAGCTGAAGGCGTCCAAGAACTTTGCGTAGACTTCGGGCCTGTGGATGTAGTTGATGAACTCGTTGGCCAAGTCAACGTGCTTTGCGTCCTTGAGGATGCACATGCTGTCAAGGTAGGCGGCGCCGCCCTCTTCGGGAATGAAGAAGTCGATCGTCTCGTCCCACTTGTCTTCGGGAACTTCGCCGTAAATTACTTCGGCGTAGCCGTGGCAAAGCCAAAAGTCGCCGCTGGCAAAGGACTTGCCAAAGCTTTCGGCGTCGAACTTTACGATGTTGGGCTTCCAGCCTTTTTCGATCAAATTTTCGGCTTGGTCAAGCTGGGCGTCGTCAAGCGTGTTGACGCTGTAGCCAAGGTGAACCAAGGCGTCTCCCATGACTTCGCGCATGTCGTCCATCATTGTGGCGTGGCCGGCAAAGCGCTTGTCGGAGAAGATGCTCCAGTCGCGGGCGTAGCCTTCCGGCACTTTTGTCTTGTTGACGGAAATTCCTGCCGCGCCAAAGTAGTAGGGAACGGCGTATTTCATCTCAGGGTCGTAGGTGGCCTTGGCCAGGGCCAGCGGGTTGATGTTGTCCCTGTTTGTCATCTTTGTCTGGTCCAAGGGGCGCAACATTCCCTGGTTTATCATGATTGAAACGTAGTCTTGAGAAGGAACTACGATGTCGTAGCCCTTGGCTCCGGCCTTGAGCTTTGAGTACATCTCTTCGTTTGAGGCGTAGCTGTCCACTTTGACGACGCAGTCAAACTCGTGCTCAAAGTCGCGCAACACTTCGTCCGGAGTGTAGTAAGTCCAGTTGTAAAGGTACAAAGTCCTGTCGCTCTTTTTGGAGCAAGACGAGAAAAATGCCAGCGCGGCCAAAGACAGCGCGGACAAAACAAGGGCTGAAAATTTTACGACGCTTTTCTTCATAAAAGTATCCTTATAAAATAATCTAGCGGGAAGAGGCAAAGCTCTTGACGCTTTTTCTGAGAATTATTGTGACGAAACAAATCGCGACAATCAAAACAAACGAAAGGGCGTTGATTACCGGGCTCACTCCAAAGCGGATCATCGAGTAGACGTAGAGCGGAAGCGTGGTGCTTCCGGGGCCCGAAACCAAGAACGTGATGACGTAGTCTTCCAAAGACATCGTCACGCTCATCATAAAGCCGGAAATGATTCCAGGCATGATCGCAGGAAGAATAACCTTGAACAAGGTCTGGACTTCGTTGGCGCCCAAGTCGTGGCTGGCTTCTATAATCGAATAGTCAAACTCGTCGATGCGGGCGCTGACCATAAGGTAGACAAAGGGCATGCAGAAGGTTGTGTGCGCGATGAAAATCGTCATAAGGCCCAGCGACATCTTGATTCCGCTAAAGAAAATCAAGAGCGAGACACCCATAATCACTTCGGGCAGAACCATCGGCAAAAAGCTTGTGGTCTGGATGTAGTTCTTTCCGCGGAATTTGTACCAAGTGATTCCTATCGCGGCCAAGGTTCCCAAAACTGTGGCGACCAATGACGACACGATGGCCACAAAGACGCTGTTCCACAAAGAAGCCCACAAGTCGCTTGAGCCGAATATCAATTTTTCGTACCAGACAAAAGAAAATTTTGTCCAAGTGGTGTCCTTGGCCTCGTTGAAAGAATAGAAGACGATTACAAAAAGCGGCAAGAACAAGAACACAAGCGTAAGGGCCAGCGTGGCGTTTGAAAAGCCAAAGACTCTGGCGCCGCGTTTTTTCCAAGAGCGCTTGGCGTGGCGGGTGGGCTCGGCCGGGCGCGCGGGGCGGCTTAGCAATTTGCTAAAAAATGGAACGCCTTTCATTTTGCGCCTCCCAAGCTTTTGGCGATTATCGGTCCGTTCATGTTGGCCGCCAAGTCCTCTTTGTTGGAAGACTTTTTGAGCGCCGCGTCCTTCTTGCTTGAAGAAAGCATCCACAAGATCGAGGCCATAGAAACAATCGTGATGACAAGGCTAAAGGCCGAGGCCAAGGGCCAGTTGCGCGCCTTTTGCACTTGGTCGACGATGATGTTGCCAAGCATGTAGCTGTCTTTTCCGCCCACCATTTGGGGAACGGTGTACTGGCCGAATATAGGAATGAAGGTGAAAATCAGGGCGCTCAAAATTCCGCTGCGAATTCCGGGAATCAAAACCTTTGTCATCGACTGCGATTTTGTGGCTCCCAGGTCCCGCGCCGCCTCCAGCAAGCTAAAGTCAAAGCGGTCAACGCTTGTGAATATCGGCAAAATCGCGTAGGGCAGGTACATGTAGACGCTTACAAGGACAATCGCTCCCTTGGTGAACATGAATTTTCGCGGCGCAAAATGCAGCGCGCGCAAAAAGCTGTTTAGAAGGCCGTTGTCTCCCAAAATCGTCATCCACGCAAAGATGCGTATCAACGAGTTTGTAAGGAAGGGAATGATTACCAAAATCAAAAAGAGCGTCTGATGCTTTGAGCGCGCGATGGCGTAACCGCAAGGAAGCGCGATTGCGATGCACAAAAAGCTTGACAAGACCGCGATGAAAAGCGTGCGCAAAAATATTTTTCCGTAGGCGGGGTCCAGCATTTGCTGGTAAGCCTTGAGCGTGAACTTTGCCTCTACGCCGCCATAAACGTCGCGCTTCATAAAGGAGTAGCAAACGATGATTACAATCGGCGCGATGAAAAAGATTGTGAACCACAAGCCCATCGGCCAAGCGTAAAAGGGGCCGGGGTTGGCTTTTTTGAGAGCCTTTGTTTTGTTAGAATCTTCTTGCATGCCAGTTCCTACTTTTCAATGTCTTCAACAAGATAAGCGTCCTCGGCTGACCAAGAGACGTAAACCTGGTCCTTCCATTGAATGGCAGGTCCGTTTTCCATGTAGTTTGTGTGCTGCTTGAAAATTTTGACAAGCGCGCCGTTCTCCAAGCGGACGTAGAACTTTGACTGGAAGCCCGAGTAAATCGGCTCCTCTACGACTCCCTTGTAAACGTTGATGTCCGTGCGGCCGCCGGTATCGGGCTCTTGCTTTGTGATGCGGACTTTTTCGGGGCGGATGGTAAAGGCCACTTTTTGTCCGGGCTCGGTGTGCTCGTAGTCGGTGACCATCATGTACTTGTCCAAGTTTTGTTGTTCGGCGGTGTCGGTGGAAAGGGCGGCCTGCTTTCCCAATGCGGGAACCTTGCAAGTGACCATCCAGTCGTCCTGGCCGTTGGGGTCCTTGTGCTCCACGCAAGCCACGACTTCGGCTTCGAACAAGTTTGTGTCGCCGATGAACTGCGCGACAAACTGAGTGGCCGGGCTTTCGTAAATTTCAAAGGGAGTTCCCACCTGCAAGACGTGGCCGGAGTTCATTACCGCGATTCTGTCGCTTACCGAAAGCGCCTCGCTTTGGTCGTGGGTTACGTAAATGAAAGTGATTCCGATTTTGTCGTGAATGGCGTCCAAGTCCAGCAAAAGGTTGGCGCGAAGCTTTGCGTCAAGGGCGCTGAGCGGCTCGTCCAGCAAAAGAACTTTTGGCTCGTTGATAAGGGCGCGGGCGATGGCGACGCGCTGCTTTTGTCCGCCGGAAAGCTGGTTGGGCTTTTTGTCCATGTGGGCTTCAAGCTGAACCAAGCGCAAGTACTGCTTTACTTTTTGGTCGATTTCTTCTTTGGCGACTTTCTTTAGCCTAAGCGGGAAGGCCACGTTTTCGTAGACCGTAAGGTGCGGAAAGAGCGCGTAGTTTTGAAAAACCGTGTTCGACTGTCGCTTGTTGGCGGCCAACGGAATTACGTTCTTGTCGTCGAACAGAACCACTCCCTCATCGGGGAATTCAAAGCCTGCGATGATGCGCAAGAGCGTTGTCTTTCCGCATCCCGAAGGTCCAAGCAGCGAGAAAAACTCGCCGGGCTTAATCGTAAAGTTGATGTCGTCAAGCGCGACAAAATCGCCAAAGCGCTTGCAGACATGGTCGATGGTTACTTGACTGCCTTTCAAAGCAACGAGCCTCTGTAATGTTTAATATGCGCCGCCGTAGTCGGGCGGCCTTACGCCTAAACGCATAAGGCATAGAATGATGTTTATAGGGGGTTTTGTCAATACTTTTCTGGGAATTTTTGGGAAAAAATAGTCTAAAAAACGCGGCTCAAAACCATGAACAAAATCGTTCCGCCAAAGATGCTGACCATCGAATTTCGCTTCCACAAGTGCAGGAGGACGGTGGCGGCGATGGCGATGAATTGAGGCGTTCCCCAGGGCTTTGCCGCAAAGTTTATGTCCTTTAGGCAGTAGACTATGAGCGTCGCTATTATGAGCGGGGGGAGGCATTTTTCGACAAATTTTAGGGCTTTGGGCGGCTCCCGCTTGGAAAAAATTATAAAGGGGGCTCCGCGGTAAAAGAGCAGCAAAAGGCTAGTCAAAATTATGGTCAAGACGACGGTCGCAGTCGAGCTCATTGCGGCGCCTCCTGGGGGCGGCCTTCTTGGGCTTGCGAAAGATTTTGGCCCGCCTCCGTCTTTGGCTTGCTTTCAGTTTTAGCGCCGGGCTTGCCAAGATTTTTGGCCAAAACCAGCGCGGCGATTCCCACCGAGAGCGAGACCAAAAGCATGTTGCCCTGCGGCAAGATTCCTGTCCGCTCCAAGACGGCCGCCGCGACTGAGGCCGCGATTCCGATTGCGGGCGGAACAAAGTCCTTGCTGGCCAAAATCTGTTCGGTCAAAATCACGCAGAACAAGGCGGTCAAGGCAAAGTCGACGCCCTCAAACGAAAAGTTTATCAGGCTTCCGGCAACCGCTCCGATTGTGGCTCCCAGCGTCCAATAAAACTCGTCCAAGGCTGCGATGGCGGCGTAAAAGGGCCCTGGCTTTTGGCCTTGCGGAGCGTCAACCGCGCAAAGGACGGCGTAAGTTTCGTCGGTCAGGGCGTAGACCAAAAAGGCCTTCCATTTTCCCACGCCCTTAAATTTTGTCAAAAGCGATAGTCCGTAAAAAATGTGGCGGATTCCGACCAAGACTTGTATCAGCATGATGGGCGCCAAGCCCGCTCCGGCCGCGAACATTCCGATGGCGATGTATTGGCCCGTTCCCGTGTACATCGTGACGCTCATAAGCGGAGCCAGCCACCAGGGGTAGCCCGCGCGCGCCACCATAAGGCCAAATGGAATCCCTATGGAAACGTAGCCAAAAAAAATGGGCGAGGTGATTTTTACGATTTTAGCCAAGTCGGACTTTGTCATTTTGCGGGGCGCCTATTTTTTGTTCACGGCTTGGACAAAGCGCAAAAAGGCCGCCTTTCCGTTCGCGTCGCGCTTGTAAACGCCCGCGTGCTCCAAAACTTTGGAAAATACGATCGCGATTTCCTTGCGCAAAATTTTGTCAGCGTTTTCTTTGGTGAACTTGTATTTTTTCTTAAGCTCGTTTGCCCATTCGGTGTGCTTGGCCAAAAGTTCGTCGTTGGAAATGTCCGTTCCGGCCACAAGAGCGGCGGCCAATTTTTGCATCTCAACCTTAAGGCGCGGCGGAAGCACGGCAAGTCCCATCACTTCTATCAAGCCGATGTTTTCTTTTTTTATGTGGTGCAGCTCGGCGTGCGGGTGGTAGACTCCAAGCGGGTGCTCTTCCGTCGTGATGTTGTTGCGCAAAACCAGGTCAAGCTCGTAAAGCTTGCCGCGCCTGCGCGCGATCGGCGTGATGGTGTTGTGCGGAACGCCTTCGGTCTTGGCAAATACAAAAGCCGCCTTGTCCGTGTAAGCGCGCCAGGCTTTGAGAATCTTTTCCGCCAAAGAAGCCAGCGCCTCCTTGTCCTTTGAGTCCAAGCGGATTACGCTCATGGGCCATTTTACGATTCCCGCCTTGACGGAGGAAAAGCCC
This sequence comes from Treponema sp., assembly GCA_017551705.1. Lineage (GTDB taxonomy): Bacteria > Spirochaetota > Spirochaetia > Treponematales > Treponemataceae > Treponema_D. The sequence goes on along the minus strand of JAFZLA010000081.1, from coordinate 3,484 downwards.
TCAAATTTAATTTGCGCTTCTATCGGAGCGCGCGCCATGGCGAACTCGTAGTTTCCGCCCTGGAAGTGGTCGTGGGCCAAAATCGAGCCGCCAACAATCGGAAGGTCTGCGTTGCTTCCCAAAGTGTAGTGGGGGAACTGCGTCACAAAGTCCAAGAGGCGGTCAAAGGTGGCGCGGCAAATTTTCATCGGAACGTGCTTTTTGTTCAGCACGATGCAGTGCTCGTTGTAGTAGACGTAGGGCGAATACTGCAAGGCCCAGTCCTCTCCGTTCAATGTCAATGGAATGATTCTGTGGTTTTGCCGCGCCGGGTGGTTAAGGCGGCCTGCGTAGCCTTCGTTTTGAGCGCACAAAAGGCACTTGGGGTAGCCCGACTGCTTGGCAAGCTTTGCCGCAGCGATGGCCTTGGGATCCTTCTCCGGCTTGGAAAGGTTTATCGTGATGTCAAGCGAGCCGTAGGGAGTGGCCGCCTTCCACTTAAGGTCTTTGCAAACGCGGTAGCGGCGGATGTAGTCTGTGTCCTGCGAAAATTTATAGAACCAGTCTGTGGCCTTTTGCGGGGCAAAGTCTGTCGCCAGCGTGTTGAACGTGTCAATCACGTCCGACGGCGGCGGAACTAATAGCCCCATAATCTTTGTGTCAAAGAGGTCGCGCGACGCGACTCCCGTGTCTTCAAAAACATTGCCTGCCGCCGCCCAGTCCAAAAGTTCCTTTAAAACATTTTCCAAGTCGCCGACTTTGACCGCGGGCAGCTTTTGCGCGTCAAAGCCTTCTTCAAAGCCGTCCAAGCGGAAGAGTTCCAAAAGGCGGTTTTGCGTGTATGTTATGTCCTCTTTTGTAATCAGCCCAGTCTTTAGGGCGTAGGAGACGAGTCGGTTTATGTTTTGAAAGATTGTCATAGCGCCATACTATCGCAAGCGCGCGGGCTTGACAAGGGGCAAGGCGCGGCAATAAAATGATTCTATGAAAAAGATATCAATTGCAATACTTTTGTGCGCGGCGCCAGCGCTCGCGCTTTTTGCTCAAAAAACAACGGCGGGAAGACAAGGCGCTGCGGCGGAATTTTATCCAGGCATTGTTGACAGGGAATACAGCTTTGAATTTTCTTTCACGACCGACGAAATCCATGACTTTTTATCAGGCAAAAAAAAGTCTCAAAAGGAAGTTGTCGTTCCCTCTTATGACGAGGGTAAGGACTCCGCTCCCTCCGCCCCCGAGCCCGAAGAGTTGGACAAGGACGATATTGAGCGCATGAAAGCCCTTGCCGAAAAGGGAAACGCCGACTTTCAGTATTTTTTGGCTCGTTGCTACGCCCGCGGAAAAAAAGTCGACCAAGACTACAAGCAGGCGCTCTTTTGGTACGAAAAGGCCGCGAGCCAAGGATTGACAAAAGCCCAAAACAATTTGGCCTGTCTTTATCTTGACGGAAAAGGCGTTGACCGCGACGTAAAAAAAGCCGCGTCTTGGTTTGAAAAAGCGGCCGAACAAAACGACAAGCTGGCTCTTTTGAATCTTGGCTGCATGTGGGAAGAAGGCGATTTGGGCCAGCCGGATTACGCCAAGGCGTTTGACTATTACCAAAAGGCCGACAAGCTGGGATGCTCCTACGCCGCCGACAAGCTTGGCCACTGCTGGGAAAATGGTACTGGAACAAAGGCCAATCCCAAAAAAGCTTTCGCTTGTTTTAAGAAGGCCGCGGACATGGGCTACTATCCCGCCTATTGCGAAGTCGGCCGCCTTTATCTTGAAGGAATCGGCGTTAAAAAAGACGCTGCGCTCGCCAAGAAATATCTTGAAGCGGCCGATGAAAAAGGCGTTGGTGAAGCCAAGGAACTTTTGAAAAAGCTGTAATAGCGAAAAAAAATGGCCTCCGCGTTGCGGAAGCCATATGTGTTTGCCCGACTTGATCGGGCAATCTTTTTGTCAAAGCGCTAGTTTGCGTTCTGTACAGTCCAGTTGGTTGGAATGCCGCCTTTGCTGTTGTTGGTTAGGTAGCAGCGTTGCCAGGTTTTTGTAGGATCATCTGTTGTGTCCGCAGCCACAGTTGCGCTGGCGGCTTTTACAAAGGTTCCTGTGCTACTAACATTGAAAAGCATGCATTTGTAGCAATCTTTTGCAGAAGTGTCCGTCGCAAGACACTTGATGTGATTTAAACTTGTGCAGCCAGAGAACATGCTGTAATAGCACTCCTTATAAAGAGTGGGTGCCGGCAGGTCGGGCGCTTTTGTTAGGCTTTCGCAACTTCTAAACATTTCTTTGTAGCAACCGCTGGCAAGTGTGGTCGCCGGAAGAGCAGGCGCTGTTTCTATTGCGCAAAAACCAAACATTGCGTAGTAGCATTGATCGGCAAGTGTTGTCGCAGGAAGATCAGGCGCAACCGTAAGCTTTGGGCAATTATAAAACATGTTTTCGTAGCAGCGGAGTTTTAGCGTTGTCGCAGGAAGGACAAGCTTTTTTGTGGGGTGGCTTTTTATTTGATTTGCAGATGATGAAGGATGGAACAAGTTTTGAAACTCATAAATGCTTTTTATTGTCGTGCAAGTTGAGTATCCGTCGGCGTCTTCCAAGCTCATTACATTGCCATATACGTAGCATTCCGTAGTTGAGCAGTCAATTACAAAGTCAGTGTTGGTGCTGCCAGCGCTTCCAGTTCCGCTTGCAAAAAGACAAATCGTATCGCCAGCTGACACTGTTAGTGTTTCATTCGGTGTTGCGAAATCTGTCTTTTCCCCGCCATTTTTGCTGTACTTAAATCCTGTTTTGATGTTTGTCAACGTGATTGTTCCGTCTGCACACGCTTCCAGCGTAAGCGGAATTGTCTTGTAGTCAAAGGCAACGGTAAGCGTATACGAGGCTGTTTTTGTTTCGTACGAGTATGTCGCGCTGTCAGCGACAGTGGCGGTGATTGTCGTCGTTCCGACCGCAACAATTGTTACTTCGCCTGTGGATTCGTTGACTGTGGCGACGCTTGTGCTTGACGAAGCGTATGTCACCGTTCCGTCGCCTGTCTTTGTAAGTTCGTTTGTAAATGCCGCGGCAGTAGAAAGTTTTTCGACGCTGGTCGTGGCGTAGCTTATGCTTCCGGCCTGCTTTGAGATTTCGGTTCCGCCGCCGCCATTAGTAGTTCCGCCTCCGCCAGAACCGCCTCCGTTTCCGCCTGAGCCGCTTCCGCTGTCTGACGAGTTGCTGCAAGCGAACATCGCGAGCGCCATTCCCATAGCGGCAACTAGCGCCGCAATCCTAAAACATTTTTTCATAATTCTCCTCCGTTATGAAAATTTTTAAAATAAAAAGCCCGCGCTTGCGGAACGTTCGTTCCTAAAACGCGGGCATTGATTCCATGGATTATATATATTTCTTCTATGATTGATTGATTGATTGATTGATTGCCGGTTGAAAATGTTTTCCAACCGGCAAAGCGGGAGAGTCAAGGCCTTGAGCGCAAGCGTGCCTTGACCGACCGCATTGACGACCGCGAACTCTT
>JAFZLA010000080.1 GCA_017551705.1 Treponema sp. | reverse complement strand
CAATTTGCTTCCAATGCCACGCCTGTGATAGCTTTCATCTACAAACATAAAACAAATGTGGCATTTTTCTACTCTTATGGCGCAGGTTGCAACAAGTTTGCTTCCTTCAAAAGTTCCGTAATAGTCCAAGCCGTTTAAATATTCAGGGTCGTGAAGGGTCTTTTTGAATTCTTCTGTGCCCTCGGCTGAATAATCCGGCGATTCGTATTCGGTAAAAACCTTCCATGCAAGAGAAAGTGCTTCTGGAATATTAGCTTCCGCAATTTTTCGTATGCAGAATGATGATTCTGTTGCAAAGGTACATTCCATTTTTATTACCTCATCCTATTCAATGTCGTTTCACCATTCTGCGCGAACTTCAAGAATATTGCTGCTCGTCTTTAGAATTTCTTTGAGACGAACGTCCAGGTCGCAATGGTTGTCGCGGTAATCTTTTTCGCCAAATTCAGGGCGGGCTGGAAAGGCAAGAATTTCTTTTTTGAGGCTGAACCGTGCGTTTACCCCGGCCTTGTTTCCGCGTGCGTCAAGGCGAATCCATTTTTTGAGAGGACTGATGTAAACCGTGTTCATCGCGTGGATTATGTAGCCGTCGCTTGCGTCATCGGCGCGTGTCAGATACTGGTAGCTTATTCCGCTAGGGATTTTATTTGCGCGAAGCAGGGCTGCGAGCAGGCATGATTTTGTCCAGCAGATGCCGGTTCCGTTTTTGAGCACGTCGCTTGCCTTTTTTGAGACCACGGTGAGCCTTGCGTCCCAGCTGTGGGGAATCTCGTCGCGCACAAATCTGTATGCCCTTTCGATGTAGTCCACCTCATCAGAAGAAGCTGCTTTCAGTTCGTCCGCTTTCTGCACAATCAGCGGATTTGAAAAATCAATGCAGTCCGTTTCCTTTAAGAATTCAAATATATCTTCCATTAAGCTTTTTCTCCCTACCTGTTCTCTTCCAGAATCTGCATTTTCTTTATATCCCGAGATTTTTTCTTGCTTCGTCATTATTTATGGTGACCATTCCGACGGTCTTGCAGTTTTTGAGTTGAGCGCAAGAACCGCATGTTTCCATCTTTTTTGACTGGGCGCATTTTTTTATCTGGCACATGCTTTCGCAATATGGCGTTTTACGTCCGTCCATGCGGCAACCGTCGCAGTTTATCATTTCCGGTGTGATTTCAATGCCGTTCAGTTCGCTCCAGTATTTCGCAGTTTTTTCACGCAAAGCCTGGTCGTTGTTTTGTGTGGCGATGTAAGCGTCGCATTTTTCGCAGTCTAAGCCGCAGTAAGCAATAAGTTGTTTCATAATAGTACCCCTTTCTTTTTGATTCAATTATAGCGCGTGAAGGGGAGAATGGAATTACTTTTCCGACAAGATGCAAAATTTGTCGATGAAATGCACTTCCCTTCCATTAATTCATTCCCCCACGAAGAATGCGGAATTTCGGTTCTTTTTCCCAGATTTGGCGGAGCTTTTCAAAATTCCTGTCAGGGTCTGAAAGCAGTTCGGCAAGACAATCAAGTTCTTTGAGTTCTTCTTCACTCAGATTGAAATCCTTGAAGACAACATATTCAGGCTGATGAAGGAAAATGATTTCCTGATTCATGAGGCAGTGAAAGTCATAGAAGAGACCCCGGATTGCGGCCGCAAGTCCGTAAGTTACCGGCCATGAAGCAAAGGACACCTGCTTGTCAGTCAGCTCTCCGTGGCGGAGCTTGAGATATGCCTGCGGGCCTGTGAGGTAGATTTCGCGGGGAAGGTCGTTCGGGTCAAAATTGATGTTGGGATCAAGATGGATGTCAGCGTCGGTCAGAATCCAGCGGCCGGACTTTTCATCGTACCATTCCGTAATCCAGTGGTCGCGCTTTTCTCCGTCCTCTTTGATGTAACCGGCAAATCCGCTTCGGACACGGGCAGGAATTCCCTTTGCCTTTAAGGTTGCGGCTAGCATTATTGCCTGGCAGCGGCATGTGATGTGAATCTTGTCCTTTGCGCTTCGCTTTACCGAATATTCCGGGTTCAGGCGCAGAAGTTCCGCAAACATGCTGAGCGCGTTCGGGAACCAGTCTTCCTCAAAATTAAGGCGGGTCAAAGGAATTTCACTCAGATTGCCCCAAAAACCGTCCTTGTCCATCCGGGTCTGAGGATTTAAAAGTCCCACAGGATGAATTGTCTGAGTCCTCTGCAAGACGCAAAGTTCGTTGATGTCGTCCGGAAGTTTTTTTGCAAAATCGCGGTAAAGTCCGAGTTCAGTAAAAGGGCTTGAAGCCTTGTAAAAATCGATGATTTTCTGGTTCATATTTTCCTATCTCCACTCTTCCAAAATCTTCAATCCTTCTTCAATGTCGTCGCCAAGGACTTCCTGAATTTTCTGGAATTTCTTTTTCTTGTGAAGGCTGTCGAGAACTTTCAATAATTCTTTTTTGCCGTGTTTTTGTATGAAAAGAGCCATCGCCCTTATGGCGTTTGTATCTTTGCCCAATGAGTAAAAGCCTTTTTTGCAATCATAAAGCTCGTCGCATTCATAGCAGCCGTCAAGGCCTTTTTCTTTGCAGCAGGCTGTGTTGGGGCACACGCCGTCTGGGGAACAGGTCGCGAACGAACAGGTGTTGTAAACCGTCCTGCACGAACCGCACCAGGCCGTAAGAAAACAGTGATCGCACGAAAGTCCGCAATAGGCAATCTGGTCTACGCCTTTTTTTGCCTGCTGGCACAGTTTGTTCTTGATTCGCCGCACCGCTTCCACGTGCATGATCCAGTGGCGGCTAAAGGGCATTTGAACCAGTCCCTTTACATTTTTGCCGCACCAAAAGTCAACCAGCCAAGCGGCGGATTCGTCGTCACTGACGCACTTGCTTTTTATAAGCCTTTCCCTGTCCGCCGCGTCAAACTTCTTCTTCAAGTCGGAAAATTGCAGTTTCTTCAAAAGCTCGTTTGTCGAATCCATCACCGCCTTGCAATAATCTAACGCCGCCTTTATGTCCAGCTTTTTTGAAAAGGCTACCATCGCTTTTTCGTCAAGCTCGTTTCCTGTCGTGATGGTCGCGCTCTTGGCCTTTTGTTTCCAGCCGCCCTCAACAAAAACCTGCTTGTCGCGCAAAATCAGAGTGTGACAAACAATGTCTTCAATTCTAAAAATATGCCACATTGACCACGCGAGCGTCGCCTTGTGGTTCGCCTCTCCGCATCCAAAAGGCATCTGACAAAAAGCCGCCGGAGGAAATGTTTTTACTATTGATTCAATTTGCAAAAACAAATCGCTCCGCAATTCAAGCAGGACTTTTATGCCCTCCGCAAATGTCGCTTCCTTTGCAATCAGCGCTTGCATTTTTTTGTTTTTTTCCGACCACTGTTTGTCCATGCCTCTCACCTCTCTAACTTTTGTCTATCTGAAAATCCTGTTGCCCTTCACGTCAAATTTGAATGATTTTGAATAGTTTTGGAATGGCCAGACTTGCACTGTTTTTTTCTCGTTATTGTAAATCGCGCTGTATTGTGTCATAGAAATGCCCACTGCATTTGTATAAGGGTTTTGAGCAACGCTCTGGAGAATTACCAAAGCCGTGGATTCCGGCATTCTGGTATAATAATCTTTTTTGTCCGTATCCCTATAACATTCCAACTGTCCCAAAATTGTAACGAAGCGATGATAACCATGACCGTAGCCGTAATGATAATTCGGGGTCATATTTTCATCAGTCATTTTGACGGCCTCTTCTCTGAGCTTGCCGTTTCTGTAGGAATTCTCCATATCGTCGCTGCCCAGGTAGAAGTTGGTGCAAATGTCAGAAGGAATGACCTGAACATTGCTGTTCCGGCTCTCAATCACCACGCTGCGGCCAGTTGCGTCAGACACCATAAAATGACATTCCTGCCAATCGCCCGGCGCGATAATGCCGGTTTCCGTTTTGCGGATAGCATCGTCAACATTCGCGCAGTCGTCCAGCATGTAACGCAGCAGCATGCTGGATCCGGCCGGGAATCTCCCGGGCTGTTCTCCTTTTTTTATATCTACACGCTGAATGGATACATAAAGCCCCTTTTCATTGATTCCATCCATGCACTGATAGGGCAGAATGTCCAGCAGGTCAACGCTGAACTTCTCATGGTCCGGTCCCCCGCGCTTTAGCAGCGGATTGTTCTCGTCGCACCAGACAGCGTCCGCTACGGCGATTGATTCATACTTGCCTTCCGGCTTGCAGTGAAGGACGATGTTCAACCCAGTCAGGGAACGGTCTTCTTCCGACACTCGGTGCGGATAATCATAATTTCGACAGGCAATGGAATCTCCTTCGGTGTTATGGGTAAAGAAAACCGAGCAGCCAGGATCGATATAACCGATTTTTCTCATGGCGGCCATCACTTCCGAACCATAGTAGTCCTTTGTGTAATCCATGTAATACAGATAACCGTCATCATCAAGCCGCGTCACGGCCTCCTGCTTTTTGGGCTTGGTCGCGCAGCCGGAAATAGAGATGGCCACCAGCGCGATCGCAATCAATGCTGTTCTTTTTTTCATTTTGTCCTCCGAGATTCCAGAATCTTCAATTTGTTCTTGATCTTCCGCATCGCTTCGACATGCATAATCCAGTGGCGGCTGAAGGGCATTTGAATCAAGCCCTTGACGTTTTTGCCAAGCCAGAAGTCAATCAGCCAAGCAGCGCTCTCGTCCACGGCGACGCATCCGCTTTTTACAAGGCGGGCTTTGTCGTCCTCCGTGAACTTCTTTTTTAGGTCGGAAAATTGCAGGCGCTTCAAAAAGTTGTTTGTCGAATCCATCACGGCCTTGCAATAATCAAACGCAGCCTTTATGTCAAGCTTTTTTGAAAAAGCGGTCATCGCCTCGCCGTCAAGCTCGTTGCCTGTCATGGCAATCGCACTCTTTGTTTTCTTTTTCCAGCCGCCTTCAACAAAAACCTGCTTGTCGCGCAAAATCAGCGTGTGGCAAACAATGTCTTCAATTCTAAAAATATGCCACATTGACCACGCGAGCGTAGCGTTATGGTTCGCCTCTCCGTCGCCAAAAGGCATTTGCCAAAAAGCCGCTGGAGGGAATGTTTTTACTATTGATTCAATTTGCGAAAACAAATCATTCCGCAACTCAAGAAGAACTTTTATGCCTTCCGCAAATGTCGCTTCCTTTGCAATCAGCGTCTGCATTCTTTTATTTTTTTCCGACCACTGCTTGTCCATAAGCTATTCCCCATCCCTCTTGATAACCGAAACATGTGTGATTTTGTTCACGTCGTCCTTGTATTCCTTGAGGAATTTCATGCCGATTGATTCCGCCGTTTTTATCGAAGCCGCGTTTGTGTATTTGCAGTAGGAATAAAGCGCGGGATAGTCGGTGTTGGCAAAGGCCCAGTCGCGGACTGCGGACGCCGCTTCTTTTGCGTAGCCCTTGCGCTGGAACTTGCGGTTGATATGGTAGCCTATTTCGGGGAGCTGCTCTCCGTCGATGTTTTGGATTGTGATTCCGCAGTCTCCGATAAACTGGCCGGTTTCCTTCAACACAACCGCCCACAAGCCAAAGCCGTATTTTTTGTAATTGTCCAAATTCCATTCAATCCAGCCGCGGGTCTTTTCTTGGCTAAAAGGCGCGGGATAATGCTCCATCGTTTGCGGGTCGGACATAATTTCGTAAAGCGCGTCAAAGTCTTCTCTCTTGTATTCGCGCAAAATCAAGCGCTCCGTTTCAATCATCATTCAACAATTCCTTGGTTTATAATCGTCCACGTCGAATTTTCTGTCGCGGAAATAATAGTCGCGGTCGGCCTCGGTGATTTGGCGCAAAACGCGGCAGGGATTGCCAACGGCAATCACGTTTGGCGGAATGTCCTTTGTGACCACGCTGCCCGCGCCGATTACGGCATTGTCGCCGATTGTGACGCCAGGCATGACGCAAGCGCTTCCGCCAATCCAAACATTGTTTCCGATAGTAACGTCAATTCCGTATTCGTAGCCTGAGTTGCGCGAGTCAGGATGAACAGGATGGCCCGCCGTGTAAATGGAAACATTGGGCGCGATTTGAACGTTGTCCCCAATTTTGACCTTGCCAACGTCAAGCACGACAAAGTTGTAGTTTGCGAAAAACATCTGCCCCACTTCGATGTTGTAGCCGTAATCGCAGTGGAATGGCGCCTCGATGTTAATCCAGTCGCCAGTCTTTCCCAAGATTTCCCTTATGAGGCGGTCTTTTTCTTCCTTGTCTTCCGGCGGAAGGTTGTTGTACTTGTAAATCTTTTTTTTGCACTCAAGCCTTTCTTCCTCAAGGCCGTCAAGCCAAGATTTGTACGGAAGGTTTGCAAGCATTCGCTCTTTGTGATTCATAGTTTGTCTCCCTTTTGCCTTTATAATACAAAAAGATTATGGAATAAACAAGGATTTTAGCGTGCATCTCATCCCGCCAAACGCGCATCTTGTCCAAAACCCATTCCCTGCCCGCGCCTTCTGTTATATACTTAGCGCAGAAATTGGAACAAGGAGAAAACATAAGATGTTCACTGTTTATCTTTATGCGCTTGACACAATGGCTGATTGGGAAATAGGTCATGTCATGGCAGAACTAAACTCAAAGCGCTTTTTCAAAAAGGACGCGCCGCAAGTTTTGGTGAAAATCGCCGCGCTTTCAAAAGAGCCTGTAAAAACGATGGGCGGCCTCACGCTCATCCCCGACTGCCTTATTGACGACATTCAAATAAACCAAAACAGCGTCCTTCTGCTGCCAGGGGCGAACGCATGGAGCGAGTCGGAGCATGGCGCGGCGATTCAAAAGGCCTCGGAACTTCTTTTGAACGGAGGAACTGTGGCCGCCATTTGCGGAGCGACTTTGGCGCTCGCTCACGCAGGAATTTTGGACAACCGCCCTCACACAAGCAATGGGGACGGATTTCTCGAAATGTTCTGCCCAACATACAAGGGGAAAAAGTTTTATGTTGACGAACCCGCTGTCGCCGACCAAAACCTTGTCACCGCAAGCGCGACCGGAAGCCTCTTGTGGGCAAAACTAATCATCAAAAAGCTGGGAGTCTTTGCGCCCGAAACGCTTGAAGCTTGGCACGCCTATTTTTCAACCGGAAAAGCGGACCATTTTTTCGCTCTGCTTAAAACTCTGCCGCAAGACTGAAATGCAGACCCCGCCCCTTGACACATTCGTTCTTTTCCTATAAACTACGGCTCTATTTTATTTTGAGTTGCGCGCAAGGCCATTGAGTGTAAAGAGTAACAAGGATTCTTTCCCTATAGCGATGGCGATACGCGCTATGGGGACATTATGGAAGACTCTATCACTTTTGAAGACCTCGGTCTTGACGAGCAAATTCTTGCCGCAGTCGCGCGCAAGGGTTTTGAAACACCATCACCAATTCAAGTTCTCGCAATTCCTCGCTTGCTCAACGGCGAGGCAAACGTAATCGCCCGCGCCCGAACAGGAACGGGAAAGACGGCCGCTTTTGGCTTGCCGCTAATCCAGCGTTTGCGCGGAGAAAGCGACCACGTCCGCGCGCTTATCCTTGAGCCCACGCGCGAGCTTGCCGTCCAAACTTGCCGCGAAATGGATTCCTTTAGCGACAACGGAAAGCCCACAAACTGCGTCGTTTACGGCGGAGCGAGCATCATGGAACAAATCCGCGCGCTCAAAAAGGGCGCCGACATCGTCACCGGAACGCCCGGCCGCGTGCAGGACTTGATCGAGCGCAAAAAGCTTGACCTTTCCAAGATTGAATACTTTATCTTGGACGAAGGCGACGAAATGTTGGACATGGGCTTTATCGACGACATCGAAAACATCTTTGCCAACGCCAACCCGGACTCGCGCATTTTGCTTTTTAGCGCCACAATGCCCGCTCCGATTTTAAAGATTGCCCAAAAGTTCATGGGCGAATACGAAATTGTCGAAGAGGAAGGAATCGTAGAAGAGCCGCTTTTGATCGACCAAAAGTATTGGGTCTTGCGCGAAGGCGACAAAATCGAAGCGCTTGTCCGCTTGATCGACTCCAACCCAGACTTTTACGGTCTTGTCTTTACCCAAACCAAAAACGACGCCGACACCGTCAGCCGCCGCCTTGACGAAAAGGGCTACGAAGCCGCGGCCTTGCACGGAGACATTCCGCAGGGCCAGCGCGAAAAAATCTTGGCGCGCTTCCGCTCAAAGAAAACCCGCGTGCTTGTAGCAACCGACGTAGCCGCGCGCGGAATCGACATCACCGGACTTAGCCATGTAGTCAACTACTCGCTCCCCTTTGACTCGTCGACATACATTCACCGCATTGGAAGAACGGGCCGCGCTGGCACAAGCGGCGTCGCCGTGACTTTTGTAAGCCCCAACGAGAGGCGCAAGCTAAACTTTATGAAAGCCCGCGTGGCCAAGGCCAGCAAAGGCGACTTGACCGAAGGCGAAGTTCCCAGCATCGATTCTGTTTTGGAAATAAAGCGCGCGGCCCTTTTTGAGGATTTGAAAAAATCTTTGGACGGAGCGAAGGAATCCGGCGCGAGCGAAAACTTTGAACAAATGGCCGGCGACCTTTGCCAAGACAAAGACGCCAAAGAAGTTTTGGCCAGCGTTTTGGAAGTCTTTTACGGAGAAAAGTTGGACCGCGACCGCTACGACGAAATCAAAAAAGTCGCCGCCGAAAAAGGCGGACGCGAAGGACGCGGAAGACGCGACCGCTACGACGACACGCCGCGCGAAGACCAAACCCGCTTGTACATCCAGCTTGGAAGGCGCGACGGCTACAACGCGCGAGAGATCGCCGACTGGTTCAGCGACACGCTCCACATTCCAGGAAAAAAAGTTGACCGCATTGACGTCACCACAAGCTTCAGCTTGGTCAGCCTTCCCAAAGAGGACGCGGCCCGCTTGATGGAAATGGCAAGCCGCGACAACAGCATTCCGCACATTCACGTTGACACAAAAGCCGGCGGCTCTCGCGGAGGACGCGGCGGCCGAAGAGGCGGAGACTTTGGAGAGGAGCGCGAAGGACGCGGCGGACGCGGAGGCTATGGCCGCAAGCGCGAATTTGGACGCGACAAGGACTTTAAGCGCGGAGAAAGCGACGGCTTTAAAAAGCGCGGCCGCCCCAACCCGCACACCGCCACCGAACGCAGCGGCTCAAGCTCGTCCTACTTTAAGAGCAAAAAAGCAAAAGAGTTCTAATCATTGCGGCGCGATAATTTCATTCGCGCCGCAAAAGGAACGAGTCAAGGCTTTAAGCGAAGCGTGCCTTGACCGTTCCTATTTTCCTACGCAAAAGACCCAGCGGCCCTTGTAGTCGCTGGAAAAGTTGTCGCCCAAAGCCTCGATTTTCCACTCGTGCTCGTAGTAAACGCCTGCCCACAAGTGCGAGTCTTTTTTTCTGGTCCTGTTTGACGAAGGCAAAACCAACTCAACTCCGTGGCGCAATATAAAAACATGGCTTTGATATTTGGCGCTGACAGTGGTTCCCTCAGGAGTCAAATAAGAGTAATCGTTGATTGCCATGCGAGTGTATCTAAAGTCGGCCTTTACCCGCACAAAGGCAAAGATGTCCAGCCAAAAGGTTTGATTTATATTCGGCGCCGTAAACCAGTTTGTAGAAGTCTTGTTGTTGTACGAGACCGAGGCCGACCTTGCCTTAAGATTCCAATCGATATGAATGTAACTGATTGGATACAAATAAATCTCCGAACCGAACACAAAGAAATTTTTGAACGGAACTTTTACCGAGGCGACAAACGCGGGCGACAAGGTATGATACATCGCGTCGGTGTCGGAATAGGCCAAGCCTTCGGCTTTAGGAACGCAAACATAATTGTTGAATTTTGAAAAAGAATAAAAAAGGCCGGCGCCCACAGACCACAAGGGCTCCTTTGCGTCTATGTCCGCGTCGCCAAAATACCATATGCAAGGAAGCAAGGTAAAGGCGTAAGTTTTTGTCGTTTCTTTTTTATAGCCGCTATGATAATCTTCTATTAATTTTGTGTTGGCGTAGTCAAACTTTATCCTAGAAGAAAAGTTGTCCTTCCAGTCATACTGAAGGCTTGCAAAGATGTCGCTTCCGTTTTGATCCGGCTCAACGCCAAAGTCCAAGGTCAGCGGAAGTTTGTCGGTAAAAAAATCGCCCAAAAATTGCAGGGTGTTTACAGGCCTGTCTTTTTGCTGCTCAGACTTTTTGTCGTTGAATTCCTGGACGTTTTCTTTTACTTCTTTGACGCGCTCTTTTATTGTAGGAGGGCGCGGCTTTTCAGAAGGCTCGGCGTCGCTTTGTTGAGCAGCGGCAAGCCCCGCAAGAAAAATCAAAACTGCGCAAAAAGCAAAAAACTTTCTTGCCATATATCAGCGCGGGCGCCCTACTTTTTCTTTGCCTTGCTGGCGGCGCCCTTTTTGGCAACCGCTTTTTTTGCCGGAGCCTTGGGCGCGCTTTTTGCCGTAGCCTTTGCGGGAGCGGCCTTCTTTGCGGCGGCTTTTTTTGCCGGAGCCTTTTTGGCCACCGAAACTTTTTCGTCCAAGCGGTCCGAAGCGCTCTGCTCTTTTTGCTCCGCGCCCTCAACCTTAAGCACAACGCCGTTGGGGTCGTAGTAAAGGTGAACTTCCTTGGGGTCCAAAACTGTCCTTCCGCCCAAAATAATTTTCTTTATCAAACGCTCCAGATAGCGGTTGGTTTTGTGAAAGCCCTTCTTTCCATCGCAAAAAGCGGCGCGGGCCAAAGCGTTCCTAAAGTAAACCGGACTCTGAGCCAAGACTTCGTTGTTCAAAGCCAAGCCCCTGTAGTTGAGGTACTTAATAAAGAAGATTGCCACAGTTCTTGTGTTGAATTTTTCAAAGGGATGCAAAGCCCAAAGCGAACTGATAAAGGAGGCGCAGTGCTTTACGACTTGCTTTGAGTCCAATCCGTCAAAGTCAAACAAGGTCTCGGCCTCAAAAAGCTTGTTGAGCTGGTTTTGAATTTTAGCGGCCTTGGGATAGACCAAGCTCAAGCCGTCAAGAGCCCATTCCTTTTTGGAAAGGTTGGTCGTTCGCAAAAGTTCGGGACTTTCCTCAAGACCGCCAAAAAGCGCCTTGCGGATTTGCACCAGCTCAAACTGCGAAAGGCTGAACTGGTTTTGAATTATATTGACGAACATTCTGACGGCGACAATGTCCGCCGGATTCTTTAGGTTTTCGCATTCGTCCAAAAGCGCCTCGTCGGCTATAACGCCTTCGATGTTTTGCTTTGCGATGTCAATTATTTTTGAAGAAGTTTTAAGAGCGTCAATCGCCTGCAAAGCGATGACAGTTTTCCATATTAAAAGTCTATCTTTTGCATCCATTCTTCTATTGTAACACTTATTGAACAAAAGGGCAAGAAAAAAACTTGCCAATTCCCAAATTCTCTGTTAAAATGGTATTAATATAGATAAATCGAGAGGTGAGAAAAATGGCGATGAGATTGGTTACCAGATCGGATTTTGACGGATTGGCTTGCGGAGCCCTGCTTTTGGAGGCGGGCGTCATAGACCATTGGACTTTCGCGCATCCAAAGGACTTGCAGGACGGAAAAGTTCCTGTCGACTCAAACGACTGCCTTGCCAACGTTCCCTTTGTAGAAGGCTGCGGACTTTGGTTTGACCACCATTCCAGCGAATTGGAGCGCAACAAGTTGGAGGGAAAGTACAAGGGCGAAAGCCGCATTACCCCTTCTTGCGCGCGCATAATTTACGAATATTACGGCGGAGCCAAAAAGTTCCCCAACTACGGCGAGCTTATGGAAGCCGTGGACAAAGTTGACTCTGGCAACCTTACAGCGACAGAGATTCAGCATCCGACCGGATGGATTTTGGTGGGCTTTTTGATGGACCCCCGCACCGGCTTGGGCCGCTGGAGACAGTTCACCGTGTCAAACTACCAGTTGATGGAAAAATTGATGGTTGCCTGCCGCGACAAGACTACAGAAGAAATTTTGGCCATGCCCGACGTTCAGGAACGCATCGAAGTTTACAACGAACAGACAGCAAAGTTCAAAGAAATGGTCAAGGCCCACACCAAGACCGAAGGCAACTTGATTGTCACAGACCTTCGCGGCGTTGACCCGATTTACACCGGAAACCGCTTTATGATTTACAGCATGTATCCCGAGCAGAACATCTCCGCTTGGATCGTAACAGGAAAGGGCGGGTCAGGCTGCTCGGCGGCCGTCGGCTACAGCATTCTCAACAGGACCAGCAAGGTCAATGTTGGAAGCCTGATGCTGCGCTACAACGGCGGCGGCCACGAAAAAGTGGGAACCTGCCAGTTCACAAACGAGAACATGGACACCGACCTTCCCAAAATGCTCGCCGAGCTTAAGGAATTGTCCAACCTCTAGCAGAAAGTGCGCGTCTTAAATTCGCTTTCGGACTTGAACATAATGAGAATTCTCCGCCTGGTCTGGCAGACAAAAAAAGTCAGCCGGGTGGAGATCGCTTCAATGCTAAAAATGGACAAGTCCACGGTCACAAAAATCATCGCCGAGCTTACGCAAAATGATTTGGCCAGGGAAGCGGAATCAGGCGCCTCGGGCCCCCAGGGCGGACGCAAGCCCGTCTTTTTGCAAATCAACGCCTCCTACGCTTGTTCGGGCGGAATAGAAATCAATCCCGAGCGGATGTACGTTTGCCTTGAAGATTTTTGCGGAACCATTCTCTACGAACATATGCAAGAAATCACCCCGGACGCCTACGCGCAAAAAGGCTTTTTGGGCTTTGTCCAAGAAGGCGTGGATTTGTTGAAGGCCGCGTCGCAACGGCTGCGCATAAAGCTTGCGGGCATAGGGCTTGGAATTCCGGGAATGGTCGAATCCGACGGAAGCCGGATAATCCAGTCGATTCCCCTTTTGATAGAGGACGGCTTGGACGTGGCCGCGGACATCCAGCCCATGAGCGACATTCCGATTTTTGTGGAGAACGACGCCCGCTGCTGCTGCTACACAGAGCAAATGCTTTCGCGCGGACCAAAGACCCAAAACATGATGTACGTTTTGGCGGAACACAGGCCCCTGCAGCCGGTAAAAGATTCGCCCAAAAATCTTAGCGTGGGCTTGGGCCTTATCCTAAACGGAAAAATTTACCACGGCGCAAATTCCACAGCCGGAGAGTTTCGCAGCGTTTACTGGCAAAGCCCTTCCAAAACTCAGTTTTCGCCCGAAAGCTCAAGCGTCCAGGCCTTGGACGACGCGAACGCGCAAAAAACTTTCCGCGAGCTTGCCAAAAACATAGCTTTTTTGGTCAACACGCTTTCGCTTGACGTGGTCTACGTAGGCGGCTTGGAAAAAAAGTTTGCCGAAGAAATCGTAAAATACATCCGCCAAGAAATCGTCTACCTTTGGCCCTACGGCTGGAACAAGACCACGGTCGTGTCCACAGCCTCGGTTTCCCAGCGCTCTGTAAGCTACGGCGCGGGCGCCAAAGTTTTGGACAAGCTCTTTAGCGTCCCAGAGCTTGACGAAGGCGGCCGCAAGCGCAAGACTCCCGCCGCCAGCCCCTACAAGTATTTGCTGTCCCTGCAATAATTCTTGACGAATCCGCCCTTATAATCTACAATAGAAGAATATGAAAGACTTGATGACATTGGAACAGGCTAAGCCTGAGGTTCAAAGAAAATTTATGGCGGGCGTGTATTTTAGAATGACAATCGCGCTCTTTATCACAGCGGCGGTGGCCTGGTACGCGTCGGGCTCCGAGCAAATCATGGGCTTCCTTTATTCCAACAGGGGCATTCCTTTTTACGCCCTGATTGTGGTGGAATTGGTTTTGGTAATCGCCCTTTCGGCGGCCATCCATAAGATGAGCTCGTTTGTGGCGCTGTTTTTCTTCATCTTGTACAGCGTGGTCAACGGCCTTTCGTTCAGCGCGATTTTCATCCTCTACCAACTCGGTTCTGTGTTCCACATCTTCTTGATAAGCGCCTTGATGTTCGCGGCGATGAGCGTTTACGGCGCCTTTACCAAGAGCGACCTTACAAGCGCGGGCCGCTACCTTACGATGGCCTTGATTGGCCTTATCGTGGCCGGCTTGATAAACCTTTTGTTTAAGTCAACCATGCTCGACTGGATTACAAGCATTGTCGGCGTGGGAATCTTCATCGGCCTTACAGCCTACGACACCCAGCGCCTTATGAGAATCGGCGTAAAGAACGACGGAAGCGAAAAGTTCCAAAAGATGGCCGTAATCGGCGCCTTGGAGCTTTACCTTGATTTTATCAACATCTTCCTCAAAATGCTCCGCCTCTTTGGAAAACGCAAGTAGGAACAGACAAGGCGCGCGCATGGCACAAAAAATAATCATTATTGGCGGAGGCGTGGCAGGACTTACGGCGGGAATCTACGCGCAAAAGGCGGGCTTTGAGTCCGTCGTCTACGAAAAAAATCCCGTCCTTGGCGGCCAGTGCACAGGCTGGAAGCGCAAGGGCTTTTACATCGACAACTGCATCACATGGCTTACAAACGGCGCGCCTAAATTTCCTGTCTACAAAATGTGGAAGGCCGTGGGCTTTTTGGGCGACCAAAACGGAAACGAAATTCCTTGCCGCCAGCACGACGCCTTTTGGACTTCGGAATACAACGGCCAGTCGTACACTTTTTGGGCCGACCTAAATCGCGCCGAAAAAGAAATGCTGGAACTGAGCCCGCAAGACAAAAAAGAAATCAAAAGCTTTTTTAAGGCCGTCCGCCAATGCCAAAGCTTGCGCGTGCCCTACACCGCTCCGCTTGACATGATGGGCTTGGGCGAGCTTGCAGTCTTTGGCCTAAAAATGATTCCCGTGGGCCTTGCGATGAACAAATACAAAAATTGCGACCTAAACGATTTGTCGGCGCGCTTTAAGCACCCGCTTTTGCAAAGAGCCTTTAAAGATTATTTGCCAGGCGATTACTTGGCTTCCATCATGATGAACGCTTACGCTTCCATCGCAAACGGAGGCGGCGGCGTTCCTGACGGCGGCTCTTTTAAAGTGGCCCAAAGAATGGTGGCTATTTACAAAAGTCTTGGCGGCGTTTGCTATGCCAACGCTCCTGTAAAACAAATCTTGTTGGAAGACTCGCCCAAAGGCAAAGGCAAAAAACGCGCCGCAGGAATTTTATTGGAGAGCGGCGAAAAAGTTTTGGGCGACTTTGTGATTCCTTCTTGCGACACCCATTACCTTTTTGAAAACTTGCTGGACAAAAAATACATGCCGCCGCGCCTTAAGTTTGCCTACGAACATCCCGAAGCGCACAAAAACGGCTCCACCTTCCACGTGGTCTACGAGTGCTCCACCCCCGCTCCCGAAATCGGACGCAGGACCTACTACGAATGCCGGCCGCTTGAAATCGCGGGCGTAACTCTGACCCGACTCAACATGAAAAACTACAACCTTGACCCCGTCAACGCTCCCGCCGGAAAGGCTCTTATAGAAGTCAAGGTTTTGGAAAAAGAGCCGCAGTTCCTTTACTGGAAAAACCTCCGCGAGACCGACAAGGCCGCCTACGACGCGGCAAAGCAAAAGGCCGCCGACGAAATTTTGGAGCGGCTTTTGGAGCGCGTTCCCAGCCTAAAGGGAAAGCTTTCTTACTTGGATTCCTGGACTCCTTACACATACACCCGCTACTGCAATTCCTACATGGGAAATTTCATGACTTTCATCACCACAAAGCGCAGCTCCAACCTTTTCAACATAAAAGGAACGATGAAAGGCTTGGAAAACGTCGTCCTTGCCGGCCAATGGCTCTCAATGCCAGGAGGCCTTCCGATGGCGATGACAAGCGGAAAATTCGCCGTTCAAAGGATATTGCGCTCCCTAGGCAAAAGCATTAAAATAGAACCATAAATTTCTATTTGGAGCGACATCAAAATGATTGAAGTGTCTCACCTTTCGCGCCAGTTCGGAACATTCCGAGCTGTTGACGATGTAAGCTTTTCAATTCCGACCGGACAAATCGTGGCCCTGCTTGGACCAAACGGCGCCGGAAAAACCACGACAATGAGAATGATTTGCGGCTTTTTGGGAGCGACCAGCGGCAGCGTCCTGATCGACGGCAAGGACATCACCCAAGACCCCGTCCATGCCAAAAGCAAAATCGGCTACATGCCCGAAAGCGCGCCCCTCTACTCCGACATGATTGTCGAGGACTACCTCAACTATGTGGCGCGCATGCAAAACGTAGACGCGGCCGCAAAGGTTCCCGCGCTTTGCAAGACTTGCGGCCTTAAGGAAGTGATGCACAAAAACATCTCGGAGCTTTCGCGCGGATACCGCCAGCGCGTAGGCCTTGCCCACGCCCTTATGAACGACCCAGAGATTTTGGTCTTGGACGAGCCGACAAGCGGCCTTGACCCAAACCAAATTGAAGACGTGCGCGCCCTGATAAAAGAAATCGGAAAGACCCGCACAGTAATCATCTCGACCCACATTTTGGGCGAAGTCGAAACCTTGTGCCCCCGCGTCATCATCATTTCCAAAGGCAAGCTTGTGGCCGACAGCCCGACCAACGAGCTGCGCGAGCGGGTTGGCAATTCGCTTTCGCTCAACCTTACGCTTGGCGGCGCGAGCTTTACCGACGCGCAAAAAGTTTTTGCAAAAATTGACGGCGTTGTGGGCGCGACCAAAACCGACGGCGAAAAAATCAAGGGCGAGCGAAAGCTTTGCTCTTTGCGCCTTTCGGTAAAAGAAAACGCCGAAGTCCGAAAAGAAATTTTCGACGCCGCCGTAAAGAACAAGTGGACGATTTACCAAATGGAAGTTCAGAAAAACAGCCTTGAAGACGTGTTCCACGCGCTGACCCAAGGCAAGGAAGAAAAGTAAGATGAAAAAACACAACGCTACTTGGACAATCATGCGGCGAGAGCTTGCCGCCTACTTTACAAACCCCGCGGCCTACATCGTCACAGGCCTTTACCTTTTGCTGGCAGGAATTCTTTTCTTTTCAACTTTCTTTTTAAACGGAAGGGCCGAGCTGCGCAACTACTTTAGCATCATGCCCCTCTTGCTGAGCCTTTTTGTTCCGGCGCTGACGATGCGCCTTTTTAGCGAGGAACTCCGCTCGGGCAGCTTTGAAACTTTGCTGACGCTGCCGGTTACCGAAGCGCAAATTGTGATTGGAAAATTTTTTGCCGCCTTCATCACAAGCGCGGCGATGATTTGCCCAACGCTCTTTTACGCGGTGACGGCGCGGGTCTTTGGCCATCCTGACGCGGGCCCGATTTTTTGCGGCTTTGCGGGCGCCCTCTTTTTGTGCGCGCTTTATTCAGCGGTGGGAATTTTTGCAAGCGGAATGACAAAGAACCAAATCATCGCATTCTTTACCGCGCTTGCCATAAGTTTTGCGCTGACTCTTGTGGGAAGCCTTTTGGTGTTCCTGCCCGCCCCCTTGGTAAAATTCTTTTCTTGGGCCAGCGCCACGACGCACTTTCAGTCAGTCGCCCGCGGCATCATCGACACTCGCGACATAATTTACTTTGCGTCATTTACGGCGCTCTTTTTGCTTTTGACCGTAAGAAAGTTTGTAATCAATTGGACAAAGGAGCATTCGATTGACTTTGCGTTGGCCGTCGTGATTTTGGCTTTGGCCAACATCGCCGCGGGCAATGCTTTTGTTCGCGCCGACTTGACAGGACAAAAAATGTATTCGCTTTCAAAGGCCAGCAAAGAGTTGGTGGCCAACTTGCAGGAGCCGCTTACCGTCAACGCCTTTTTCTCGGCCGACCTTCCCGCTCCATACAACAGCGTTGACCAATACATGCGCGACCTCTTGCAGGAATACAAGAGCCAGGCCAACAAAAATTTCAACTACAAATTCTTTGACATGTCAAAAGAAGAAAGCGAGGACGCCGCCCGTTCCTACGGCCTTAGCCAAACGCAAGTCCAAAAGGTCGAGACAACCGAAGTAAGCGCCAAGGCAGTTTGGATGAGCGTGGCGATTGTCTACGGCGACAACATAAAGACTTTTGACAACATCAACAATTCGGCCGGCTTGGAATACAAGCTTACAACGGCCATGTCAAAAATGATCAGCGCAAACGACGCGCTGGCCAGATTGAACGGCGGCCTTGAATTGATTTTGTATCCAGCCGACGAGCTAAAGGGCTACGGAATCGCGGGCCTTTCCAAGCTCGAAGGCTTGGCCAAAAAAGCTGTCGCCGAGCTGAACAAAAAGTACGAGGGCCAGATAAACTTTAAGGTGCAAAACGCAACAGGCGACGAGGCGACAAAGCTTTCGGAGGAATACGGAATCCAAGCGGTCAACTATGACGACCCCGACACAAAAGAAAACAAGACTACGGCTCTGGGCTTGGTCTTAAAGCTTGGCAACCAGTTCAGAATCATTCCGCTAAAGCTGCAAAACTTTTTTGGCTGGCGTTTGGCCGGAGCGGAAAATTTGGAAGAAAGCGTTTCGTCATCGATAGAAAGCCTTCTTTCCAAAACCGTTCAAATCGCCTACATCACAGGCCACGACGAGCTTTCGCTTAGGGGAGCCCCCTACAGGCAGAACGACTTGTCCGCCGAAAACTTTAGGAACGCGCTCAACGACATCTACACGCTAAAAGAAATCAACCTTAGCGACGACGACATTCCGCTCAACATAAAGTGCGCGATAGTGAACGGACCAAAGACAAAGTTTACGGAAAAGGAATTGAGAAAGCTTGACCAGTTTGTGATGGCAGGCGGAAACCTCTTGCTTTGCCTTGACCCGCTTGTAGAGCAAACGCAGGGCGGACAAATGCCCAACTACACAAAGCCCGACACAGGCTTGGAGCAGCTTCTTTCTTCGTACGGAATCGTTCCCGGCGCCGACTACGTAATGGACGAAAATTGCTTTGTGCAAAACCAAGGTCCCGGAAACTCGCAAAAGCTCAACTGGGCTCCCCTCTTGGAAAAGAGCCAGCTTGACTCAAAGAGTCCGATAACAAAATACCTTGCGGGAATGATTTTCTTGCAAAACGGCTCGATTGACATAAGCGGCGCGCAGGCGGACGCTGACCTAAAGACAACGGTCTTGGCCCGCTCGTCAAACAAGTCTTGGACGGTCAGCGAAAACATCATCCTGTATCCCGGCTACATTTTCCCGCCGCAAGAAAGCGAAAAAATTCATTCAAGCGATTTGGCCGTCTTGGTCGAAGGAAAATTCAAGTCCGCCTACGCTGGAATCGCGCCAAAAGCCGAAGAAGACAAAGAAAAGGCCGCCGGCTTGGAAGAAGGCGCCAAGAGCGACACCCTGTCAGCCGCGCAAGCATTTGACAAGGGAATCCAAAACGCAAAGATTCTTTTGATAAACTCTTCGCAAGTAACTACGCAGCAATTGATCGACGGCAATGGCAGCGAGCCTATGTCTTTGTTCATGCGCAACGCTGTTGACTGCCTTAACGGTCAGGAAGACTTTTGCCAAATGCGCAGCAAGGGATCCGCGCTCAACTTGCTCAACGCCAAGAACGCCGCCCTCGCCACTCTCTTTAAGCTGGTCAACCAGTTTGGCCTTACAATATTGGTCGCACTGCTTGGACTTTTGGTATGGCGGCTTAGGGCGATACGAAGAAACGAAATTCGCATAAAATACAATCCCAACGACGAGCGCGAGGCCGCCGCTCCTTCTAAAACTGTAAAAGAGGACAAATAAAATGAGCGTCATATTCAATCTTTCAAAACGAACAAAAATCTTGGCCTGCGTCGCGGCGGCCTTGGCTGTGATTTGCGCGGCGCAATTTTTTGCCGGCCTAAAGTCTCCGCAAAAGACCTTTAAGGCCAAGGGCGAGCCGGACTACATCAGCGTAGAAAATTCCGGGAGCCAGCTTGTCTTGCAGCGAAACGGAAGCGACTGGTATTGCGGCGCGCAAAAGCTGGACAAGTCCAAAATGGATTCGCTTGTAAAAAGCATTTCTGCAGTAAAGACCCTGAACGTGGCCAGCCGCTCGGACAGCGCCGCCGCCTTGGAGCGCTACGGCTTGGACCAGGCGATTGTGATAGAAGCCAAGCTTGGCTCAAAGACTTTCCAAAAAATTTTGGTCGGAAAAGAAAGCGTAAGCGGCTCGCAAGCCTACGTTCAGCTTGACGGCAAAAAAGAAATTTATTTGGCGCAAGGAAACCTCCGCCGCGACTGGACCTTTAGCCTTGACGACCTAAAAGAAAAGGAAGAGGAAAAGGCCGCCCAAACCGAAGAAGCTGGCGAACAGACCCAGCCGCAAGAAGAATAGTTTGGCATTTGCAAACGCGGCAACGCGCGGCGTTTGTTGCAACTATTTATTTTTTGCGCTATATTAATGAAACTTACAGGAGAACGAAATGAAAAATTTTAAGTTTGTTTTTACAACAATCGCGCTTTTGGCCGCAGGAACTTTGGCCTTTGCCGATTCCGCCGCCGAAAAATATCTTTCAAAATTCACGACGCTTGTCACAACGGCTGAATCTTGCGCCAAAAACAAAGAGACTTCAAAAATCTCCGAACTTGCCTCGCAAAAAAAAGGCATCGACGACTTGCGCAAGACCGTAACCTTGACGACAATCCAGCGCTTCAGCGACTGGCGCCTGACAAAGCGCTACGACTCGGCTTACTCAAAGCTCAATGAAGAAAAATCAAAGAAAGGTTCAAACGATTCTGTAAACAAGGTCGAAGAAGCGATTGGCGAAGCGGCAGGAAATGTCGGCGGTGCCGTAAAAGAGACAACCACTAACGCTGTAAAAAATACAAAGGAAAGCGTTGAAGGCGCTGTGACAACCGTAAAGGACAGCGCAAAGAAAAAAGTTGACGACAGCGTCAAGGGCGCCAAGGACAAGGTTGACCAAACCGTCACCGGCGCTGCTGACAAAGCTTCGGAAAACATAAAAAAAGGCGCTGAATCTTTTGCAGAAAAGATCAGCAACCTTTTTAGCGGAAAAAAATCCGAAGAAGATTAGTGGTGGAACAAACGGATTCCTGTAAAGGCCATCGCGATTCCGTGTTGGTCGCAGGAATCAATCACCGCGTCGTCGCGGACTGAGCCGCCCGGCTGGGCAATTACGCTCACGCCGCTTTTGTAGGCGCGCTCCACGTTGTCGCTAAACGGAAAGAAGGCGTCGCTTCCAACAGCGACGTCTTTATTTTTTGAAATCCATTCAGCCTTTTCTTGCTCTGTAAAAACTTCGGGCTTAACGGCAAAAATGTTCTGCCATTTTCCGTCGGCCAAAACGTCCATGTATTCGTTGCCTGTGTAAACGTCAATCGCGTTGTCGCGGTCGGCGCGCTTTATGCCTTCAACAAACTGGAGGCCCAAAACTTTGGGGCTTTGGCGCAACCACCACTTGTCGGCCTTGTCGCCCGCCAAACGGGTGCAGTGAACGCGGCTTTGCTGGCCCGCTCCGATTCCAATCGCCTGGCCGTCCTTGACGTAGCAAACGCTGTTTGATTGGGTGTACTTGAGGACTATCAAAGAAATAATCAAGTCGCGCTTTTGCTCCGCGGTAAAATCTTTTTTCTTTGTCACAACGTTCTGCAAGCAAGACTCGTCAAGCTTGATAAAGTTGTGGCCCTGCTCAAAGGTCACTCCAAAAACCTGCTTGCGTTCAAGCTCAGGCGGAACGTAGTTAGGGTCGATTTGTATCACGCAATAGCCGCCGTTTTTCTTGGCCTTTAAAATTTCGAGCGCGTCGTCATCATAGCCGGGAGCGATGATTCCGTCCGAAACTTCTTTTTTGACCAAGAGCGCGGTCGCCTTGTCGCACTTGTCGCTAAGGGAGATGAAGTCGCCAAAGCTTGACATTCTGTCCGCGCCGCGGGCTCTGGCGTAAGCCGACGCCAGCGGAGACAGCTCGACGCCGTCTGTAAAATAAATCTTTTTAAGCGTGTCGCTTAACGGAACGCCAACAGCGGCGCCCGCCGGAGAAACGTGCTTGAACGAGGCGGCCGCGGGAAGTCCTGTGGCTTCCTTAAGTTCCTTTACCAACTGCCAGCCGTTGAGGGCGTCAAGCAAATTGATGTAGCCGGGGCGGCCGTTCACGACAGTTATAGGCAAGTCGCCTGTCTCTACAAAAACCCGCGCGGGCTTTTGGTTTGGATTGCATCCGTATTTAAGTTCAAGTTCTTTCATATGGACACTTTACTAAAAATCGCCCGCTAGGTCAATTGCGAAATCCACAAGAAGTACTTTATGCTAAAACTACAAAACTCTTTTTATTTCCTCTACAACCGCTTTCGCCAACAGTGGGGGTACGGCATTCCCTACTTGTGTATATTGAGGAACTTCGGTTCGACGCAAAAGCCCGCCGGTAGTTCGCTTTCCTAAAAATTCAAAAGAATCGTCAAAAGATTGGCATCTAGCCATTTCTCGGACGCTAAATGTTCTAGGCTCCCACGGGCTTATATAATCATCTGCAATGCTTACAATTGTAGCTGACGGTTGCTTTGAGCTCCATCGTTGCCTAATATTTTTTTTGGTTAGAAGAATGTCAATTTCACTATCCGTGCAATTTCCTTTTTTATATAGTTCAACAACTTCTCTTGGGGTTTTATTTAATTTTTGACAGCATAATTCAATCAGCGCTTTTTTTTGAGAAATATCAATTCCCTCTTTTCTTACACGTTTGCGAAGACTGGCTCCGGATTCTCCTTGCAAAAAGAGACTAAACCTCTCTTCGACCACAGGAGTAACTTTTGGAAGTTCTGTATTGGCCAGTTTTTTTCCTGCTGGAATAGGTTTTCCATTTGCGCCGGGTGTTCTGCCCCTTTTACATTCTTTTTGGTATTTACTTTGAGGGATTGTGTCTTTGATTGAAGAATCAGTTATCAAATCGCTAATTGCGTCCTGCAACGTAAGCATTTTTTTTGTGGTGGTTGGAGCTGGATAACAAGGTTCTCTTTCACCATCGCGATAGCCTATAAAAATCGCCCTATTTCTTCTTTGCGGAACACCATAATTTGCCGCATTCAAAATCTTAGGCTCGAGAGTATGATATCCAATTTCATTAAGTTCGTTTCTTAAAATTTTAGGAGTTACGCTTCCGTCTGGATATTTAACGCCTGTTATTCCTACATACCCTAAAAACTGCATATCCATAAACCCTTCGACATTTTCAAGCACAATATAGCGTGGACGGATTTCATTTATAACACGCACATACTCACCGAAAAGCATGTTTCTTGGATCATCTTTCTGTCTTCTTCCAGCACGCGAAAATCCTTGGCAACTAGGCCCTCCAATAATCAAATCAATGTCCTTTGGACATTTTCGTTCTCCATTATTAAACCATTCTAGTGATTTTATTTTTTTCCAAACGAAATCCCCCTTTAGATTCCGAATGTCGCTCCGTTCAAACCATGTGTTATACCCTTGTTTTAATCCAAGTTGCTCATGCCTGTGGCGATATGTCAATTCAACCATGTCGCTAATATCAGAACTGAATAGAATGTCAAATCCGGCTTGTATAAGGCCTTCAGAACATCCGCCTGCGCCGCAGAACAAATCTATTGCATATGCCATAAAGCTTTTATCCCCAAATATTTTGTTGCAATATATAATATCAAATATGAAAAAAAAAGTCCAGGGGGATAATCAATGATTTTTAAGAAATCTCAATCGTCGTTTGCTAAATCATAATGATTTTCATCACTCAATAAGTCATGTATATTTTTGGGGAATATCTTAAAAAGCAGGCCATGGTCTCGGTAGGTTCCATCCGGTCTTATATGCGCCGCCAAATCTGCCGTAATCTCTCCATTATCGATAAGAGGAGCAAGCAATAAGGCATTGGGATTTTTAGTGTGAGTAACTTTGTCGTATCGAAAATACTCCAAATCATTTCGCATTTCAGACGCCGCTTTCACCCAAAAAGTCTCATGGTGCTTTATAAGCAAAGTTTTTCTTAGTATTTCAAAATCCCAAGAAGAAACCACATTTGGCGTAGGTTCTGCGTTGTCAATAAGATTCAACTTGTCACCGTCATAGTCCACTTCTAACTTTAGCCCATAGGCATTATATTTTTGCGTAGACAAAGTTTCATATATCTGTTTTCGTGGCTCAGTTTTTCCGCGAGGAATTTGGACTTTGCCATATTTATCCAGAATCTCTGAATAGGACAAACCGTTATCAGGAACCTTTGTGAACAGAGTAGAACGTGTAACTGTCTTTTTTTCTCCGTTTTTGCTTATTCGCGATGCCTTTAGTTCAATACCCTTGTAATCTGGAGTTTTGGCATTGTTGCGTTTGATGCCTAATTCATTTTCAAGAGTGTCACCAACGCCAGGATCGCCTTTTGTAACAGAAGGAATGAAACCCTTCTTATGAATTGCTCTTAACTTTTTCAATAGTTCTTCTGACGCGCTGATATACTCACTAAAGGACATCTGCAGAAAACTGAATACATGGCCATAAGAACAAAGCGATTTTTGAATATCTTTGTTGGAAAGATTTATAACATAAAGAGCCTTGTCAAATACCAAGACCGCAAGGAGATTGCGCGGACTACAATATTTCTTTAAATCCGAGAACCATATTCGAGGATCGCCATGTTTCGTGTTTGGCCTATACAAAGACGCGCTCGTGTCAATTACATCTTCCGCTGTAATAAAGTGACTTTCAATTGTCACCTTATTTTCTGGCCCTTGTCTCTGTTTTTCATAGTCATGAACGTCCGAAAGTTTCAAAAGCTCTCTAAGCGGTTTGGTAGCGTCCATAATGGACTTTTTGTACCCAGTCGGAGTTGGAACGAGAAACGCGACATTGGTATTCGTCTCAGCAAAATAAGATATGAATTTGTTGATTGGAGTATCAGACATTGAAAGCATAAAAACAATCCTCTAACAAAAAAAAATGATTTCACTGACATTATGCAAAAACAATTCGCTAAATGTCAATATAAAAAATCCTGTATCACCATTCGGCGCGGCAGGCGATTGGAAGGTGGTCTGACCAGCCGTTTAAGGAGTGAATCTTAAAGGGCTTGGGGCGGCCGTCCTCGTATGACCATTCGCCGGTTTGCGGGGCAAAGTCTTGCAACGTCAAGTCGCCGCAAGCAAAAAAATGGTCGATGCGCTCCCACTTGTCCCTAAAATTATAGCTGCCCAACTCGCTGTTGCAGTCCAGCCAGGGCGAGCGCGCCAAGACCTTTTGGCCGCAAAAGGGCGAGCGCAGTTCCACCTGGGGAACGGAATCCTGGCCCGAATCGGCTTGGGCAAGCGCAAATTCGCTGATGTCTTGGTTGAAATCCCCGGCGCAAAGAATCGCCGCGCCAGAATCATCCGTTTGCGCTTCCAAAATTTTTTGCGCCAAAAGACTTTCTTGCCAGCGCCTCCAAACGCAGGAATCGCCGCCTCCGCTCTTGGACTTCCAATGGTTCACAAAAATCTTAAGACGCTTGGGAGCCAAAAGGTCTACCTCAATCAAGGGCCGCATCGAAGGCGCCTGCGACGGTTCGGCTTGGATGTCAAGGCAATGGACCTTTAGGTCTTGCAGGGGCAGCCGCGAAAGGACCGCGCAGCCGATTGAGGCGCCTTGCTTTTTGGCAAAGCACGCGTATCGGTAAACCTTGCCGGGATTCCAGTTGTCGCCGGCAAGCGCGTTCGAAATGTCGTGGACGATTCCTATGTTTTCGATTTCTTCCAAAATCACAAGGTCGCCGTCCATTTTGCCGATCGCCTTGCAGAGTTTTTGCAAGCGGTCTTTGTAGGCGTCTTGGTTCCATTTTTTTGACTTGACAAAATTTGGGTATTCAATCCCATCGTTGTTGCCGTCAAAAAAAGTTTGCGCGTTCCAGTTTACGATTTTTAGCGAATTTTTTTTGCGCCCAAGATTCCCGCAAGAGCAAAGACAAAGGCAGGCCGCAAAAAGCGCGGGCGTTGCCAAGACCCAAAAAGCGGCTCTAAAAGCCGTTCGTTTTTTTGATGTTTGCATTTTTCACCTCACTATAAGATACAAATTTTTTTGTAAAAATTTGCTTTTTTTTGAAAGAATTTGCAAAAAAATTTGTTTTTATTCAAAAAGTCGCCTGCCGCGCCGAATGGTGAAAATTTCAACAATCACAAAAAAGGGGTAAAAAAAAGCGAAATTTTTGCAAAAAAAACTTGCATTATTCCAAATACATGCTATCATTAAATCGTGGGCAGGAAAGAGATGAGGACTTTAACCACCCGCGCGACAGGAGGCGTTATGCAATATCCGACAAAGAGAGCTAGCCTTGCTGGGGCTTTAAATCAGTAGACAAAAACCATCTGCGGTCATGCAGAAACTAATAAGTTCTTCCGCTGAACTGTCAGCGTGATAATAGAAGAACATATAAGGCTCGACAAGTTCGAGCCTTTTTTTTTGCGCTAAAAGTTCAAAAAGGCCGCTGGCCGCGCGAGTTTGGCTGCGAGCGCGGATGTTGCGGTTGCGGCGGCGCCTTTCGCTTATGGGCCAGCCTAAAGTTTTTGCGCCGCCAGCCGATAATAAAAGCGGAGCGTAAAAATATGATTTCAAATATTACAAATTTGAACCCATACAGCTATCATGTCTCGTCAAGCGGAGCCAGCGGAAAACTTTTTGTTCCCGTAAATCCGTCAGCTGTAATTTACGCCCAGTTCAATCACATCTCGGGAGTGGCCGCTCCAAAGGGACAGAACGGCGTCTCGCTTTCAAAAATTCAAATCCTAAACTCTTTGATTGACAATCTTAGCAGAATAAAGGGCCTTCAAAATTCGCCCAAAAAGACAATCAAGATAAACGAAGGCCAGGCCGACGTCTTGATTAAAAAGATTCAAAAAGAAATCGCGCAAAGCACCCAAGCCAACCAAGCGGCGCTCGCGCAAACCGGACTCTTGCCCCAAGCGGGCGCGCTCTTTTCCGTAAAAGCGTAAGTTCCTATTTAACTTCAGAAGCCAAAAAATCCTCGTAGCGCTCGTTTATGCTCTTGTTCTTGGATTCGTCCTCGGAACAGGCCGCCAAAATGTATGGCTCTACGACGTATTTTTTGATTCGCTCCCAGTTGGCGGGAAACGCTTGCGGCGCGGCCAAGCGGTCGGCTATAGGCGTGTTTGCAATCATGACGCGATAGTACAAGGGAAATATTTTTTCAGTCGCGCCCTTAAGCGAAGAAAAGCCGCCCGCTATTCCAAAGCTGTCGGTTTCCAAACCCATCTTGAATTTTCTTTCCAAAATGCTTCTTTGCGTCTTTTCGTTCATAAGCCATAGGACGAATTTTTTTGCCGCTCCCTTATGCTTGCTTTTTGAAACAATTCCAACGCTTACAAAGTCATCTTCTATTTGGATTTTTCCGTCGTTGCAAATCCACCTAAAGTCCAAGTCTCTAATTTTGTCGTTGGAAAGCGACAAAAGGTCGCGGCTTGACGCAAAAGCAAAAAGGCTGCGGCCCTTTTGAACCTGGCTGTAAAATGGCATGTACAAATACTTAAACGCAAAGTCCTCTTCGCTCTTGACGCCGCCGTTTATTTCGCCCACCCAGTCTTTTACAAACTCGACGCTTTTTTCAAACATGTTCTCGGTGTAAGAAATTTTTTGGCCCTCGACATTAAAGAAAACGCCCTTGTCCTTAAAGACCAAGTACAAAAAGTCGCTGGACCACAAGGGGCCAAAGCCCATCGACGTGTAAACGCCGGCCTTGTTCTTGGCGTTGTACTGTTTTGAAATTTCTTTTATCGTGTCAAACGAAAGCATCGTGGCGCCCAAAACGTTCTCGTAGTTGCCGGAATAAAAGACAAGCGACGGCAAGTTGTAGCTGACTGGAACCAAATATTGCTTTTCGTTATGGCTGCAAGCCTTTAAAAGCGGCTCGTAAAAATCGTCTCTTAAAAGAGGGCCTTTTTTTCCAAACAAAGAATTTAAATTTGCAAACTCTTTTTTTTGGATGCCGGCCTGCAAGCAGCTTCCCGCAAGAATGTCCGGCCTGGCCGCTGGGCTTGCGGAGGCATACTTGCTTGTGGGAGCGTCGTAATAGTAGGCTACGATTCTGGCCTTGTTTTGGCTTGCGTTAAAGAGTTCCGCAAAAGAAACAAAGTCGACGTTATTGGTCCACAAAACCAAGCGCTCTTGCCGCTTTGAGCAAGACGCAAGGAGAATGGCCAAGACCGCGATTAGGGCTGTCTTAAAGTTCGTCCGCAGCTTTGTAGATTGTCGCATAAACTTCGTCAATTTGCTCCGCTTCGAGAGAGCTAAAGGCAACGCGCAAAGTGTGGCTGTCGATTGAAACGGTTCCGATTCCGTAGTCATGCAAAAGCTTTTTGCGCAATTCTTCCGCGTCCTTTCCTTTTACCTCAAAGCTCATAAAATAGCCCGAGTTGAACGGAAGGGGCTCGACCACTTTTGAAGAATGGTTGTCCACAAAGGCGCGGACTTTATTGTAGCGCTCCTCAAGGACGGCGCGGTATTCCAATTTTTCGGCCTCAAATTCTTCGGACTCCTCGGTCATCGCCCTAAGCAAGAATGACTGGGGCGGAGTTGACGAGCAGCTTACTGAGGAACGGATTGTTCCCATCAATTTTGTAACCAAAGCCTGGTATTGCTCGCGGGTAAAGCCCTTGCAGCCGAATGTGACAAAGCCCGCCCTAAAGCCCCAGACAAAGTCTTCTTTTGTGGGGCCGTCGATTTTTACGGCCAGAATGTTGGGGTGCAAGTCGCAAGTTTGGGCAAAGAGCGACTGGGGCTCGATTTGGTCCTCGTAGTTGAGGCCAAAGTAGGCGTCGTCGCTTATGGCAAGAATTTTGTTTCCGGCCTCGGCGAGCGATTTTAGCATGGCGACGATTTTTTTGGCCTCGTCGCGGGTCGGAGAGTAGCCCGACGGGTTTTGCGGAAAGTTGAGCAAGAGGCGGGCGCTTTTGTTTTGCTCGCACTCTTTTTTGAGGGCCGCTTCAAGCGAGTCTATGTCGAACTTTCCGTTGTTGAACATCTTGAATTGGTGGAAGGGCGCGTCGCGGCGGGCTTCGGCGATCAAGGCGTAATTGTCCCAGCTGGGGTCAGCCGCCAAAAGGGGCTTGGTTTGGTCAAAGAACAAGTCGGCCACGTAAGAAATGCCGGCCGTAAGCCCCGGAACCAATACCGGCTGCGAAAAGTCCTTCATCTCGAGCGAAGGATTCTTGCGTATCATGTCTTGGCGCCAAGCCTCGCGCAAGTCCGGGTTTCCGGCCGTCGGGGCGTAGCCAACCAAGGCGGCGCTGCCGAACTCAGGAACATGCCTGTGGATGGCGTTGAGCATCGCGGGACGGCCGTCGATGATCGTGGTTCCGATCGTTCCGTTGGCCGTGTAGCCAAACTTCTTGGCCTCGCCGCTTTGCGCTATGATTCCGTTGGGAAAATAAATCCTGCGGCCAAAGTCCGAAAACAAAAAATCGGCCGAAGTGTCCTTTAAAATGTCGTTTAATTCTTGCGCTAAAGGGTTCAACATGATATGATATAATACGCTAAACAAGGCTTGAATGTCAAGAATAAGTATGCAAAAAGTATGAATAAATATTCATTTTCTGTATATAAAAATTGGAGTTAACTTATGGAAAAACCAGAAATCAACGAAAACGACCTTAAGGAATGCCGCGAAATCGCTGAAAAATGCCGCACCGAGGCCGCCAAGCGCTTGGTGGGCCAAAGCCAAGTCATCGACGGAATTTTGACCGCCATGGTAGCCGGCGGCCACATATTGCTTGAAGGCGTTCCAGGCCTTGCAAAAACCTTGGCCGTGCGCACCTTTGCCGAGCTTTCGGGCTTGGACTTTAAGCGCATCCAGTTCACTCCCGACTTGCTTCCGGCGGACCTTACCGGAACTTTGATGTACGAGCAAAACACAGGCCGCTTTAGCGTCCACAAGGGCCCGGTGTTCACCAACGTGGTCTTTGCCGACGAAATCAACCGCGCTCCGGCAAAGGTCCAGAGCGCCTTGCTTGAGTCAATGGCCGAGCGCCAAGTTACAATCGGCGAGACCACATACAAGCTGCCCGACCCCTTCTTTGTTTTGGCCACGCAAAACCCCATCGAGCAGGAAGGAACCTACAATTTGCCCGAAGCGGAATTGGACCGCTTTTTGATGAAAATCGTAGTTCCCTACCCCACGGCCTCCGAAGAAATCGAAATCGTAAAAACTTGCGGAAACGCCTCGGCGGTCCCCGTGAACCAAGTCTTTAGCCAGCAAATTTTGCGCAAGTGCAAAAGCCTTTTGGAAAGAATCGTTTGCGACGAAAAAATCGTCGAATACATAGTTTCGATAGTGAACATCACCCGCCCGACAAATTCCATGTCATCTGGAAAAGACGACATTTCAAAGTACATCGACTACGGCGCCTCTCCCCGCGCGGGAATCGCCTTGTTGCAGTGCGCCAAAGTTCAGGCCTTGTTCAGCGGCCGCTCTTTTGTTTTGCCCGACGACATCAAGGCCGTGGCCAAGAACGTTTTGCGCCACCGCTTGGTTTTGTCTTACGAGGCGGCCGCGTCCAATGTAAGCGCCGACGACATTATCGAAAAGATTTTGGAATTGACTCCGCTTCCGTAATACAACTTGGATTTAATAAATGGCGGAAAATTTGATTTCGGACCGCGAGTCTTTAATAAAGCGCGCGGCTGTTCTTAGAATAACCACAACTTCTCTTGCCTCCGCGATGCAAAACGGAACTTTCCGCTCCTTGTATCACGGACAAGGAATCGAATTTGCCGGCGTGCGCGAATACTTGCGCGGCGACGACGTCCGAACAATCGACTGGAACGTCACCGCCCGCAGCGGAAAACCCTTTGTAAAGCTTTTTGACGAGGAGCGCGAGCTGCAAATATTTTTAATCGTAGACCGTTCCATTTCGATGCAAGAGGGAACAAAGAACAAGACCAGGCTCGAAAGCGCCACAGAAATCGCCGCGCTGCTTACCCTTAGCGCGGAGCGCAACGCAAACCCAGTAGGCGCGGCGCTTTTTTCGGGCGACATCGAATTTGCGGTAAAGCCAAAAAATTCTTCAAACCAAACGATGCTCTTGCTTTCGCGCTTGGACGAGCAGCCGCCCTTGCGCCGGGGAACAGCGCTCGCCGCCGCCTTGCAAGCCGCGGGAAAGCTTTTAAAAAAGCGCTCGCTGGTTTTTGTAATATCAGACTTTAGGGCCGGCGGTTGGGAAGACGCCTTTGCAAACCTTTCGTCGCGCCACGACACGGTGGCCGTCAGAATAACCGACAGCATGGACTCTTCGCTCCCCGAAATCGGTTCGATAACAGTCCGCGACTCAGAAACCGGATTGCGAAAACTTTTTCCGACAATGTCAAAAACTTTTAGAGGCCAGTGGCGCGAAGACGCGGCCATGCGAACCAAACGATGGACAGACATAGTTCTAAGGCGCGGCGGAGTTCCCCTTTCGATTTCGACCAGCGAGGACCCCTTGAGCGCGCTGCTTAATTTCTTTACCCAGAGGGAAGCCGTATGAAAAAAATCAAGGCAGCCCTTTTGGCCGCGATTGTCGCAGTTTGCCCTTCTCTTTCTCCTGCGCAAAACTATTTTGAAAACGTTTCGGAAAACGCGTCCGAAGTTTCGCAGTCGTTGATTCCGCTGGAAGTTTTTGTAGGAGACCAAGCGGAATTGCGCTACGCCTTTAGAAGCGCGGTTGACTTTTTTCCAAACGCCGACTTGGTGATGGAAGAAGAGATCGACACAAGCAAATTTCCCTTTAGAAACCTTTACAATTCGCTCACAATAAAGAGCGCCCACTTTAGCCGCAACGACATGGAATATGTCATAAGCCTTCAAATAATTCCTTGGCGGCCGGGCGTGATTGAGTTTCCGTCCTTTGACTTGTTCTCAATTTTGAGCCTGAGCGAAAAGGACAAGAACAAAAACATTTCTTACTCGATTTTGTTCGAGCCGATAGAAATCAAGTCAATCGTAGAAAAAACAAACCTTCAAGACATGCAGCCGCCGGCGCCGCCCTTTATCATTCCTGGAACGACATACGCGCTCTTTGCCATTTTGCTTTTAGCCCTGATATTGTTCGCCTTGCTTTTGAGGGCCTTGATTAAATTTGGCGACATCCGCAGATGGCTCAAGCACATGTCCATAAGACAAGCCTACAAAAAGAATTCGACAACGGCAATCAAAAAAATCAAGCGGCTTTACCGCAACAAAAAAATAAGCGACATAGACTTTTGCGCGGCCTTGCAAAACATCACGCGCGCTTACTTAGACTTTAGGTTCGACTACCCCTTCAAGTCGGCGTCGGCGCGAGGCATAAGGGAAGGCTTTAACAAAATTTGTTTGGGCGAAATTCCAGACTCAATCGCCTACAGCGTCGAAGACTTGACCTCAATGTTCATCAGAACTGACTACATCCGTTACGCCCACGACTCAATCGACTCTCAGCTGTATCCGCCCGCCGAGCACCAAGCCAAGCTGGCAAACTACGAGCGAAAGTCATTGAGCGACATGGCGCTCAAGGCGATCGCGCTTTTTGAAAGCGACGAAGAATCGGAGGAGGGAGTGAATGTCCTTTAGCTTTATGAATCCTGGAGCTTTTTTTCTCCTGCTCTTGATTCCTCTCTTTTTGGTTTTTAGAAAAATTGGCCTCTTGCAACGAATCAGCTTTCCCCTGACTTTCGCGGACTGGGGCGGCTATGTTTTTTCTTGGGACAACAAACTTTTGAATTTCACCTCGGCAGTGTCCACAAGCCTTGTGTTCGCGGCCTTTGTGATGATTGTCCTTGCGTTTGCCGATCCAGTTGTCAGCGAGCAGGAACGGGTTTACACAACCCGCGGCGCCGACATAATTTTTGTATTGGACACAAGCCCTTCAATGGCGGCCCGCGACATAGGCGGCGGCCTGCGCATCGACGCAGCCAAACAAGCCACCCACAATTTGGTTCAAAAAAATTCAGGCGCCTCTTACGGCCTTGTAGCGATGGGAAACGAAGCGGCGATTGTCGTTCCGCCAACGTCGGACTTGGAATACTTTGAAAGCCGCCTGGACTCCTTGACCCTTGGCGAGATGGGCGAAGGAACCGCGATTGGCACGGGCCTAAGCTCGGCCATCTACCACTTGTCAACGTCAAAGGCGCCGCGCAAGTCCATCGTTCTTATAACCGACGGCGAAAACAACGCAGGAGAAATTCATCCCGACACGGCGGCCAAGCTGGCGGTAGAAAACAAGATAACTTTATACACAGTCGGAATCGGAACTCGTGGCTCCGTTCCTCTTGACTACAAAGACCCTTACACCGGAAAAGAATACACAGGCTACCTTGACTCGGCTTTTGACTCCACTCCCTTGGAAAAAATCGCCCTTAGCTCGGGCGGCCACTACTACAGCGTAGAAAACTTGCCCGCGCTTTCGACGGCGCTTGCCGCGATTACAAGGCGCGAGAGCGTCGCTCAAAACTATTATTTGCGAAACGTCAACAAACAGTACTACGACAAATTTCTTTTTGCCGCGATAATTATTTTTAGCTTGTCTTGGGTCATCAGAAGATTTTTGCTCAAGGAGTTTGTATGAACTTTAGCATTGAACGGCCGTGGGCTTTATACGGATTGCTTTTAATCGTTCCTCCCTTGTTCTTTAGCGCCCTGACCTACAAAAAAACTTTCACGCTTTTGATGAAGTCCGCAAAAAACAAAAAAACAAAAGAATACAAAAACATAAAAAAAAGAGTCTCGGCCAGAATAATTTTGAGGGCCGCCGCTTGGTGCATGATGATTTTTGCCGTAGCGGGAATCACTTGGGGAACTGTGTCAACGCCGGCGCAAAAGAACGGAAACGCCGTTGCGATGGTCTTTGACATTTCTTACAGCATGACCGCGCGCGACTGCCCCAACAACTTGACGCGCTTGGAGGCTGCGGCGGCCTACACCGGAGAGCTCTTGGACAGAATGGAAGAGCAAGGCGTTCCCGCCAGCGCCGTCCTTGCAAAGGGAAACGGAATTATAGCCGTTCCCTTGACCGAAGACACAGAGTCAATCCGCTCCCTCATTTCACTTTTGTCTCCAAAATTGATGAGCTCGGCGGGAAGCAACTTGGGCGAAGGCGTCAACGCGGCGCTAAAGTCGTTCCCAAAAAACATTTCGAACGCTCCTGTAATTTGGCTCTTTACCGACGGAGAGGAGACTGACACAGGCCTAGAAAGCGCCTTGGGTTTGGCCCTCAAAAAAGGCGTCAGCGTCGTGATAATCGGCTTTGGCGAAGAGCGCGAAACCGAAATTTACGCCGGCGACGAAAAGACTTTGGTAAAGACCGCCTTGCGCTCTGATAAAATTAAGGAATGCGTCCGCGAGGCCAACAAGAAAAACCTTGGCGGCCAAGGCTTTAGTTTTGTAAAAGGCGCTTCGGCGCAATTTGTTGACGCCACCGAGCTTGGCTCGGCCTACAAAGTTTTGTCTTCGGTCAAGAACAACAAGGACGGCGAAAAAATCGCGATGTCTTACGAAATGCAGCCTGTTGACCGCCACTTGTTCTTTATCGCCTTGGGAATTATTTTCTTTATCCTAAGCTTCTTTGCAAGCGAATTTTCTTTGCGCGGCTTCCACGAAAAGCTTGCGGTGTCAATGGTAGTCCTTTGCTTGACTTCTTGTTCCAGCGAGTTCAACGAATCAAAAAAGATTTTGGGCGCCGTTTGGAACTGGAACCAAAAGCAGTACACCGAAGCGGTGGCCAAATTTAACCAAAGCCTTGACGAGGCAAAAGCGAACGGCGACGAAACAATCAAGCAATACGCGCTTTACGGACTGTCTACAACTTACTTGATGCAAAACGAAAACGCGGCTGCGCTCGAAAAAATGAACGAGCTTTCGGGCGACGCGCCCAACAAAATTAAGTTCGCGGCTTTTTACAATTCGGGAATAATCGCGCAGCGCGAGGGCGACTACCAAAAGGCGGCCGAACTTTTTAAGAACGCGCTCTTGGTTGACCCATCCAACGTCCGCGCAAAAATCAACTTGGAACTTTCTTACAACCAGCAAGCCCAGCGCGTCAAAGAAAGCGAGCGCCAGCTAAACGGAGCGGGCGAAATGTCGCAGGAAGAATCTGATTTGCAAAAATCTGTTTTTAATAGAATACGGGAGAAAGACCAACAACGATGGAAAAACATTCAGCAAGAGCAAAAGAATTCGTCGCCCTTGGATTACTAACGGCGGTCTTGGCGCTTTGCGGAGCCTTGCGCCCGCGCGATTTGCATTCTCAAAATTCAAGCACCCTGGCCTTTTCTTGGGCGGACGCTGAAAAATTGGAAGTTCTTCCAAAAGACGACATATTTTTTACCAACAACGAAGCGCAGTTCATACTAAAAATCCCAAAAACGCTTCCCAGCGACGTCCAGACGGAACTGCCAAATTTTCCAGAAGGCGTCACGTTCAACTCGTCAAAAAAGAGCGACTACATTACAAAAGAAGGAAACGCGGGAACGGAAGTCGACCTATGGTTCACCTTTAGGCAAACGGGAAACTTCGCCTTTTCGCCCCTGGTCATTTACGTAAAGGGCCGCCGCTATGTGATTAAGTTCAAGCCGGTCGAGGTCTACGAAAATCCGCGAACGATAAATCCCCGCTTGATAGTTGTTTTTGACGGCGGAGAGACAATCACCGCGGACGCAAAAAAGACTCCAACGCTCACGCTTGAAAGCGACAAGGCGGCCCGATTTACGATTTACCTGCAGTACGCGCTGCAAGCCCAACAATATGCGTGGAACATTCCCAAGGACTCGCTCTTTACCGAAATCAAGCGCTACACGGAAAAGAACGCTCCGCGCAAGTCGTCTGACTTTACCACCGAAAAAGTTCCGATTTCGTACTTTGAATGGACTCCGTTCACTACGGGAACCACTTCGCTCCCCGAAATTAAAATGATGGTCACAGCCTACTCCGGCCGCTCCGTTTACCTTACAACGCCCGAATGCATCGTGACGATAGTTCCGCAAAAAAAAGACGCGCAAGCAAAAAGCGGCCAAGAGCAAGGCTCGGTCTACGCTTACGCCTTTGCGCAAGACACTTCGGAAAACAAGGAAAAAGAAAAAAACACTTTCTCGCCGTTTGACTGCGCCGAAATCGCCCGCCTCAGATCGCTTGAGCGACGGGCAGTTCTTTCGCTTCCAAAAATCCGCGCGCAAAGAATCCAAGCCGAACGCGCCGCGGGCATAACACATTCGGACAACGAACCCAACTACTGTCTCTTTTTTGCAATACTTGGGGCCAACGTTCTTTTGGTCCTTTTGGCCATTCTCTTTTTTATATTCAAAAAACGCTTTGAGGCGGCAGTCCTTGGAATCGCGGCGCTTGGAGCGCTTTTCTTGACGGCATTGGCGGCAAACTCAGTTCTAAAGCGCTACGGAGTTGTGGTCGGCGGCGAAATCAGCCCCATTCCCGAAGAATCTGCGATTACAAAGTCTGCGGTCAATGGCGGAAGCCGCGTGCTGATCAAGGAAGAGACCCATGATTGGTATTACATCGTCTACAACGAAAACGGCGGCTGGATTAAAAAAGAAAACCTCGCGGCAATCAAATGAATTTTGGCGATATCTTGGACAAGTGGGAATCGTCGCAAAAAGGCCAAATAGTTGACAAGGACGCGGCCGCCGAAAAGCTTGAAGCGCAAAAGACCGCAAGCCGCGCTTCTTACATTCAAAAGCTGGCTCCTCAGGACACATTGGACCTTCACGGAATGACACAAGATGAGGCTTGGAAGGCCCTCAACGATTTTGTCGCAAACGCCAGGCGCCGCGGCTTGCAAAAAATCTTGATCATACACGGAAAGGGCATCCACTCGGCCGACAGCGAAGGCGTTTTGGGAATCGTCGTAAAAAAATTCATAGAGGGAGACCAACGCTTGGGCGCCAGCGGAAAGGCCGAC
Organism: Treponema sp.; assembly: GCA_017551705.1. Lineage (GTDB taxonomy): Bacteria > Spirochaetota > Spirochaetia > Treponematales > Treponemataceae > Treponema_D. The sequence goes on along the minus strand of JAFZLA010000080.1, from coordinate 40,494 downwards.
AAATTTCACGGCGGAAGCGGCGCCACTTGGGTTGCCGTTCGCCCCTGATTTTGTTATATTATAATTATGGAAGATTACTACGCGCTTTTGGGTTTGTCAAAAAGCGCCAGCCAAGACGAAATTAAAAAAGCTTACAGAAATCTCGTTTTTAAGTATCACCCGGACAGAAATCCCGGCGACAAGGCCGCCGAAGAAAAATTTAAAAAAATAAACGAAGCGTATTCAGTTTTGAGCGATCCTAATAAAAAAGCGCAGTACGACGCAGGCGGCTTTAATCCCTTTGAAGGCGCCGCCTCGCAAGGACAAAATTCTTACCAGCAAAATTACGGCTACGGCTCTTGGGGCAATTACAATCCATTTGGCTCAGACTCAAACGAAGGCTACGATCCATTCAGGGAATGGGCCAATTACGCAAACTCAAGCAGCCGTTATTATTCTTACAAGCCAGGCCGCGAAGAGCCGCGTTCGCGCTCAGAAGCCTTTAGCCAATTGGCTTTGAAAATTCTTCAGATTTTTGTGGGCCTTTGGACTATAAGATGGTCGTGGGTGATTTTTCCCATCGGACCAATCTTAAGCATAGCCGCGATTGTCAACGGATTTAGCGGAGCCGTCGCCGCGGCAAAGGCTCTCTTCCGTCCGAATAAAAAAGATTAGGCGCGAACGATTTTTCGCGCCGATAAAATTATCTTTGTCTAAAAATGATTCTTCCCTTGTCCAAATCATAGGGAGAAAGTTCGACTTTTACATTGTCGCCCGGAACAATTCTGATGTAATGCTTTCTCATTTTTCCAGAAAGGTGCGCCATGATGATGTGTCCGTTTTTCAATTCAACGCGGAACATTGTGTTTGGAAGCGCTTCCTTTACCAAACCTTCAACTTCAATCGCCTCTTCTTTTGCCACGATTCCTCCTCAAAAAACACTTGATTTTTTTTCAAGATGTGGTATTATACTATCTTAAATTAATCGTTTTTGTCAACAAGGGGAAAATTTTGAGACAGTCTTTTATCAAAAAAATGAAGGAAAAATTGACAGAACAAAGAAACCTAATTCTGGACGCGCTGGCGGCTCAGAACGATGAATTTAAAGATTTGGTTTCTAAAGTTGAATCTGGTGATGAAATTGACGTAGCTTCAGGCGCGGTGGACCGCAATATGTTGGATTCTCTCAACGCTCAGGACGCCAACCGCCTTACGCTTATAAACAACGCGCTCCTTCGCATCCAGCAAGGAAAGTACGGCCTCTGCCTCCAGTGCGGAAAGCCCATTCCCGAAGCGCGCCTCGAGGCTTTGCCCTACGCCTTTATGTGCATCAACTGCGCGTCAAAGGCCGAAAAGCGCCGCTAACGTTTTAAGCGGCCGTCAAAGCGTTGCAAATTTTATTTGGCCGTCTTCAAAGAAGGCGGCTTCTGTATATCCAGCCTTTTTTGCGGCAAGACAAGCGCGGTCAAAAGCAAAGTCCAAAAATTGGGCGTCATGCGCGTCGCTTGAAAAAGTGATTGGAACGCCTTCTTTTTTTAGACAGTCCAAAAAATCCGCGCTAGGGTAAACGTCGTCGATGGCGCCTCTGGCCAAGCCGCCAGTATTTATTTCCACTATCACTCCAGCCTTTGCCGCCGCTTTTGCAGTCGCTTTCAATTCTTTTTTATACCAAGAGTCGCCTTGGTCAAAAAATTTCAACTGGCCGTTTCGCTTTCGTATGACGTCAGGGTGTCCCAGAATTAAAAATTTTTGGCTTGCCAGCATTTGCCTTTGGCGGTCAAAGTATTCGCAAACAGCTTTCTTTCCGTTTCCATTGTAAATGCGCGCAAGGCCTTCGGACACTTCCTCAAGCGGACCGTCAACTGTAAAAAAGCCTTTCTTTCCTGTCAAATAGTGAACGGAGCCAATAAGATAATCCGGAGAAAACTTTTTTAAAGCCCATTCAAAATCGCAGGCAAGGTTTGGAATGTAGTCCGCTTCCAATCCAGCGTAAATTTTTATTTTTTCGGAATAATCTTTTGCAAGGGAACGGACTGTCTCAAAATAATTTTTGTGCTCAAGCGGCGACATATGCCAGTCCGAGCCAAGAGGATAAAGGCTGTGCGACGAAAAGCCCAAAATCGAAAAGCCTCTTTTGACCGCCTCGTCGACCATTTCTTTGGGAGTGTTTTTTCCGTCACAAAAAGTCGTGTGTGTATGATAGTTCGTCTTCACTTCCTCGCTCCTTTTTCCACTCTTCGGCGGCAGCCTTGAATTTTTTCAATTCGTCGCGAAGGGCCTTGTTTACCTCTCTCAATCTTTTTACGCTCTCTTCATGGGCCGCCTTGTTCAAGTCTCCGCCAAGATTTGAAATTGAAAAAGCCGAGATTGTCGCGGCGCTGCCCTTTAGAGTGTGGCCAAACTGCCGCAAAGTTTCGTAATCCCTTTCCTTTATGTAGGAAGGAATTTCGTCAATCAATTTTTGGCTTTGCTCGGCAAAGTCGTCGACCAATTGCATTCCCAATTCATAGTCGCCCGAAATCGTGTCCTCAAAGTCCGCCGAATCCCAAACAGGATTTTCTTGCCCAGATTTCTTTTTTGAAGCGGCGCGAGACGGCTTTAAGTTTGTGGCGAACGAGCTCTTCCACTTTAATATGATTTGCTTTAAGTTGTCGCTCTTGTAGGGCTTTCCCAAAAGGTCGTTCATTCCGGCGGCGCTGTAGGTCTTGTAATCTTCGTCGGTGTGGTTTGCGGTGCACGCGACAATCACGCCGTTGTAGCCGCTCTTGCGCAAGGCTTTTGTGGCGTCCAAACCGTTCATCTGGGGCATCTGCAAGTCCATAAAGATTATGTCAATCTTTGGATTTTTCTGGGCCAGCTCGACGGCCTTGAGTCCGTCGTCGGCTTCCAAAACCTTGGCTCCCATTTTTTTTAGGAAAGCCACGATAAGCTTTCTGTTTACCGGATGGTCTTCGGCCACAAGAACCAAAACGCCTTTGGCAATCAAATCTTCGTCGGCCTTTGCCTTGGCAGTTTCTTGGGCCGCAGGAACTTGGTCTTCTCCCTTCAATTCAATCGGGTCTTCAAAAGCCTCCGACAGCAAGCTAAAAAGTTTTTTTACCCTTACAGGCTTGTAAATGTATCCGTTGAACCAGTTGAGCATGCGCATCTTTGCGTCTTGGCGCAACTGGCCTTCGGGAACGATTAAGTAAAGCTTTGCGTCGTTAATCGTCTTGTCGGAATTTATTTCGTTGGCAAGGCGCCAGCCGTCCATCTTTGGCATAAGCATGTCGATAAAGACCAAAGTAAAAGGATTGTCCTGGCGGGCGGCGACTTTCATCATCTCAAGCGCTTCTTTTCCGCTTTGGGCAAGCTCCACACAAGGCAGGCCAAATTCCCTCAGCTTGCTTTCCAAAGACTTTCGCGCCAAGTAGTTGTCGTCGACCAAAAGTATCTTTGCGCTCTCAGGAAAATGCAGGCGCTTGAACTTGTCCAAAGCGGCCTTTGCGCTCTGGGCTTCGACGCAAGGAACGGTGAACCAAAAGACGGAGCCGCCGCTTATGTTGGGCTCGACGCCAATCTTTCCGCCCATCGCCGCGACAAGCGCCTTGCAAATCGAAAGACCCAAGCCTGTTCCTCCGTACTTTCTTGTGGTGGAAGTGTCGGCTTGATAAAAGTCGGTAAAAAGCTTTTTGCGCGCCTCTTTGGAAATTCCAATTCCGGTGTCTTCCACCTTGAACAAGATGGAACCGTCGTCAGTTTTTTCTACGATTGTGTGTATGTAGCCTTTTTCGGTGAACTTGGCGGCGTTCTTTACTATGTTCAACAAAATTTGCTGCAAGCGGGTCGGGTCTCCCATTACAAATTTTGGAACCGAAGGATAAATGTCGCTGACCAATTCAAGGCCCTTGTTAAACACTTCGGCGCTGATTGAGTCCAAGACCCGCTCCACCACTTCGATCAAGTCAAACTGAATGTTTTCCAACTGGAAATTTTGCGAGCGGATTTTTGAAAAGTCCAAAATGTCGTTGGCCAAGGCAAGCAAAGTTTCGGCGCCCACCTGCATTTGGTGGACGTACTCCGCTTGCTCCTTGTCGAGGCTTGTCAATTTTAAAAGTTCTAGCGAGCCGATTATCGTTTGAATCGGCGTGCGCATTTCGTGAACGGTGCTGGAGAGAAAACGGCTTCCAGTCGCAATCGCTTCAAGAGGCGCGTCAGATTCGGTCATGCAAAATTTCCATAGCCTTTTTAATAATCACTTCGGGCTTTTGCGGCTTTGCAAGATAGCCTTTGGCGCCAAGACTAAGGGCTTGGATAACATATTCGCGCTGAACCGCTTGTGAATAAACGATTACAGGCACAGGCTTTTCCTTTGACCTAAGCTGGTTAAGAATGTCAAAGCCCGAAACGCCTTGCATGAAAATGTCAAGAACAGCAAGGTCAAACGTCCTGATTAAAAGCGCCTGGGCAAACTTGGCTCCGCTTTCAAAGGCTTCGGTCGCGATTCCCACTGACTGGAAGGCTTGCGTCAGAATCTTTCGGACAACTTCGTCGTCGTCAACAATCGCGATGTTCAAAAGGTTGCCCTCTGTGCTTTTTGATTCGCCATCGCCCAATTCGGCGCCAAAGCGAATGTCGACAGAACCAGTCGCGTCATCGTCGTCTCCAGTCAAAATGCTGTCGGCGATAATTTCGGCGGCGTCTCCGTTGGCTTGGGCGCTTCCTACGATGGAGCCCAAAGCGCTTGTCAAATCTTTAAGAACTCTTACGCCGACATACTCAACATGGCCGTCTATGAACTCGCTCATGTAATTGTCCAACGAAAGTATTTTTATGTTGCGTTTTTGAATTCGCTCGTCCGCGGTGACAGTGTCGAGCAAAAGCTCCACATTGATTCCATCGACAAAAGAAAGCTGCAAGTTTGTCATCATGACGATGAGTTTGGGCTCCCTTATTTTATAATTGTCGATCATTTCTTTGATTTTGTACTTTAGCAAAGAAATTTTTTCGCGGTTGAGGCCTTGCGCGATTTCTACAAAGACAACATTTCCGTTGTGGTGAATTTCCAGCACGCAAGGAGTCGTGTCCATCGAAAGGTTTACGCGGATGATTTTTCCAATCGCCTCAAAGAACACATCAAATTTAATCGGCTTTGAAAAATACTTGACGACGCCGTATTGAACCAAAGAAGAAATTTGGGCGCGTTCCATCTCGGGGCCAGAAATGATGACAGGAATCCTTTTTGCGTTGGGGTCCGACATCTTTCGTTCCAACAAATCCATTATCTCTTCAAAGGAATCTTCAACGTCAATGATGACCAAGTCTGGAATTATGCGTATCATCTTTGAGAACGAATCCAAACGACCGTCAGCCATTTCTACGATGACGTTTTCTGAGGAAAGCTTTTCCTTTACAAATTCGCGGAACATTGGAGCCGCGTTTATGATAAGAACTTGTTTTTTTCTGGCATTAGCGTCCATATAGATATTTTAACGCTAAAATGCTATTATTGCAAGTATGGAGGAAGATATATGGCAAAAGTAGTTGTTTTTTTAGCGCCAGGCTTTGAGGAAATCGAGGCGATAAGCCCCATAGACTATTTGAGGAGGGCCGGAGTCGAAGTGGTTACGGCCGCGATTCCCATTGACGGAAAGTCCGACTTGTTGGTCCAAGGCGCCCATAAAATCGCGGTCCAGGCCGACACCAGCCTTGACGATTTTATGGCCAATTGCCAAGACCTTCCAGACGGCGTTTTTGTTCCCGGCGGAATGCCAGGAGCCGCCAACGTCGGAGCCTGCGAATTGGCCGTGGACTTTATCAAAAAGATGTTCGAGCAAAAAAAGCTTGTGTCGGCCATTTGCGCGGCCCCGGTGGTCGTCCTTGGCAAAAGCGGCGTCCTAAAGGACAAAAGCTACACTTGCTACCCGGGAATGAAGAAATTTGAAGACTATTGCGGCGGAAAAGAAAAGGCCGACCAATTGACCGCCGGCGCAAAGCTGGTTCCAGACCAGCCCTTTGTCGTTGACCAAAACCTAATCACAGGCCGCGGCCCTGGAGCTGCGGAGCAATTCGCCATGGCGCTTGTCGAATACCTTTGCGGAAAAGAAACGGCGCAAGAGGTAAAGACAAAGAGCGTCCAGCGCTAAACGGTCAAATCTTTGACGACTTGGCTTGCAATTATCAGCCCCGCGACAGACGGACAAAACGCCGCGCTGGCCGGGGCTATTTTTTTGTCCACGACATTATCAGCGCAAAACTGGCGGGCGGGCTCCTCCGTAGAATAAACAACCTTTAAATCTTTTATGCCCCGCTTTTTGCACTCCCGCCGCATCACGCGAGCAAGGGGGCAGACTGAAGTTTGGTAAATGTCGGCGACCTTGAATTGCGTCGGGTCCAGCTTGTTGCCCGCGCCCATCGCGCTTATTACGGGAACGCCGCATTTTTTTGCCCGCTCGATTATTTCTAGCTTGGCGCTGACAGTGTCAACCGCGTCAACAATGTAGGAGTATTTTGAAAAGTCAATGCTTTCTTGGCCGCAATCATAGCCGGCGGATTTTTGTGGAAGAAAAAAGATTTGGCGAGTCTCTACAAGCGCGGCGGGATTTATGTCAAGAATCCGTTCCTTCATCACTTGGACTTTGGGGCGGCCAAGCGTCTTATGAGTGGCGATTATTTGGCGGTTGATGTTTGTAAGGCCGACAGTGTCCTTGTCCACAAGCAAAAAGCCGCCCACTCCGCTGCGAGCCAAGGCTTCGACAACGTAGCCGCCAACGCCGCCGACTCCAAAAACGGCCACGCCCGCGTCAAAGAGTTTTTGCAATTTTTCTTGGCCCAACAAAAGGCGGGTTCTGGAAAATTGGTCTTCCACGCCCTCTACGATAGCGCAAAAAAACAAAATATGCTAGAATGAACGCATGGATTGGAACTTTATATTTTTTGTCAACTCGGTCTTGTTGGGCGTTGGCCTTGCGATGGACGCCTTTTCGGTTTCAATAGTGAACGCCATTCAAGAGCCTGGCATGCGGGCAAAAAAACGCGCGCTTGTCGCGGGAACATACGCTTTTTTTCAGTTCGCCATGCCGATGATCGGCTGGCTTTGCGTCCATACAGTCGCAAAAATTTTCACCGCCTTCCAAAAATTCATTCCTTGGATCGCGCTGGCGCTCTTGCTTTACATCGGCATAAAGATGATTGTCGAGTCAATCGGCTCCCAAAACGAAGAATGCAAAAACTGCGAAAAAAAAGACTGCTCGGGCTGCGCGGCCAACAAAACAAAGACGCTCGCGCTGTCCACTCTCATGCTGCAAGGAATCGCCACATCGATTGACGCGCTTAGCGTAGGCTTTACAATCGCCGAATACGGAGCGGTCATGGCGGCAGTTTCGTCGCTAATAATCGCGGCGGTAACTTTTGCCATTTGCATGACAGGCTTGTTGATAGGAAAAGCCGCGGCAAAAAACCTTTCGTCGCGCGCCCAAATCGTGGGCGGCTGCATTTTGATTTTTATCGGAATAGAAATTTTTGTCCGCGGCGTGTTCTTCTAAGCGCGACTTGCGCGGAGCGGCATGCCGTTTATTTTCCGGAATAAAAGTCAACCACGTCGTCGGGAACGGCGGCGCCAATCTTTGTCTTTAAGACAAGGAACTTGCAAACTTGGCGGCTTATGAACCACGCTATGACAATGCCGACTAGAATCACGATTGGCGAAACGGTTTTCATTATTGACTGGTCGGCCTTGACCACACGGCCAAAAAAGAACGCCGCTCCAAATTCAAGCGCAACGACCAAAACAAGGCCCGCCGCCAAAAGAATCAGCGCTCCGAGCATTTGAAGCCAAAAGGCGTTCTTGCGCTTTTGCGTCTCCGTCAAGGGAGCCTTTGCTGTCGGGGCCTCTATGTTTTTAAGCTCTTCTTCGGTCATTTGTTTTCTCCTTGAGCGCTCTTTACGGTAAAAATAAAGGATACAATCAAAAGAATTCCGCTCACCACGATGGAGGCGTCGGCCACGTTAAAGACCGGCCAGCGGTCAAGGCCAAAGATGCCAAAGAATTTTACGTCAACAAAGTCAACGACGCCGTTGGCCCTAAAGATTCTGTCGATGATGTTTCCAATTCCTCCTCCAACAATGCCGCAAATGCACCAGCGTTGGAAGAAATTGAACTCTTCGTTCCTAAAGTAAACTGAAATGACAACTCCAATCACGACAAGAGGAGCGAAAGAAAACAAGACGCCCCTAAAGGACTGCGAAAGCGTGGAGCCAAGGCTAAAGGCCACGCCCTTGTTGGCCACGTAAACTATTCTGACAAGGTCGTCGGCAAAGGCCCAGCCCACAGTTCCGATGGGAATAAATTTAACTATCAAAGCCTTTGTGATTTGGTCGGCCAAAATTACCGCCAAAGCGAGCGTAAATGGAATCAATTTTTGCTTTAAGTTTTTTTCCATAAAAATTATCATAGCGCAAAGGGGCCTTTTGTTCAACGAAGGGCCGCAAAAAATATCGACAAATTTCAAAAAGTGTGATACAATGGTTTATCTTTATCCAAAAGGAGAATCATTTATGGAAAAGTTCTTTCAAATCAAAGAAAGAAACTCCACCGTCAGCCGTGAAGTTGTCGGCGGAATCACGACGTTCTTGGCCATGGTTTACATCTTGGTTGTAAACCCCGCCATCTTGAGCCAGTCTGGAATGCCTTGGGGCGGCGTGTTCACCGCGACGGCGATTTCGGCTGTTATCGCCACATTGGTCATGGCTTTGTTGGCCAACTTGCCCGTGGCTTTGGCTCCTGGCTTGGGCCTCAACGCGTTCTTTACATATAGCGTTGTTTTGGGAATGGGCTGCTCATACCAGCTTGCCTTGACCGCCGTTTTGGTCGAAGGCGTTTTGTTCGTAATCCTTAGCCTTTGCGGCGTGCGCGAAGCGATTGTCCACTCAATTCCCGAAGGAATCAAAAAGGCCGTCGCCGTCGGTATCGGCTTGTTCATCACAATCATCGGCTTGGTCAACGCCGGAATCTGCTCAACTCAGACTGGAACCCCCATCGGCTTTGTCAACTTTGCCGGAGAGAACCATGCGGCCATCGTCGCCATCTTGGGCTTGATCATCACAATCGTTCTTTACACATTGAACGTAAAGGGCTCAATCTTGATCGGCATCATCATCACGACAATCATCGGAATTCCTTTTGGCGTAACCACAGTTCCCGAAGGCTTCAAGCCTTTCTCAACTCCCGACGCTCCGGTTATGTTCGCCTTTGACTTTGGCGGAATTTTCAAGGACATCGGAAAGTTCTTTGTAATCTTCTTCACATTCTTGTTCACTGACATGTTCGACACAATCGGAACTTTGCTTGGAGTTGCCGAGCAAGGAAACCTCAAGGACGAGAACGGCGAAATCAAGAACGTCAAGGGAGCCTTGCTCGCTGACGCTGTCGGAACAGTTGCCGGCGCCTGCTTGGGAACTTCTACAGTAACTTCTTTCGTCGAGTCTTCTTCTGGCGTTGCCGCCGGAGCCCGCACAGGCTTGGCCAGCGTAGTGACAGCCGTCTTGTTCTTCTTGGCGCTTTTCTTGAGCCCGCTCTTCGGCCTTGTTCCCGCAGCGGCCACCGCTCCTGCCTTGATTTTTGTCGGCTATCTTATGATGAGAAGCGTTGTCGGAATCAAGTTCGACGACCCCACAGAAGGAATCCCGGCGTTCATCACAATCATGACAATGCCCTTTGCCTACTCAATCTCAAAGGGAATCATGTTCGGCATCATCGCCTACGTAATCGCCAAGGTTGCCGGAAAGAAAGCCAAGGACATCCCTGTTGTCACTTGGATTTTGGCAATCATCTTCTTGGCCGACCTTGTGTTTGAAGCGCTAAAGTAAGACTGGTCAAGGCGCGCTGCGCTTAAAGCCTTGACTCAGTCTTTTTTCGGCGCGAATGAAATTTTCGCGCCGAAATAGTTTTGGTCAAGGCAAATAAAAAATCCCGCGTGAGCGGGATTTTTTTTATATCTCGACGGCCACCATGCTGCCCGTGCCGGTCTTTTCGGCGTAAATCGAGCGGCGGCTCTTGTAGGGATTGCGGAAGGACGAGATTTGCGTCCTGATGCTTGCGATGTGGCTGCGCAAAAGGTCGCGGTTCTTTTTGTTTTGGGCCAAAACCTTGTCCTGGAGGTCCGACAAGTCGTTTTGAAGCGAAGTGATTGACGCTTCCTTTTGGTCGCCGCCGCGTTCCTTGTACAAGTCCGACATTGGAACGATGACCTTTTGCAAATTCATTATGTTGGAAACCACTTGCTGCTCAAGCTCGGTGTGGACCAAAAGCGCGTCGGCGTTCTCTGTCGTGATTGAATTTTCCTGCTTTTCCAAAACAGTAAGATATTCGCGAAATTTGTCGCGCTGCTGCTGGAGCAGGCTGCGGAATTTTTTTAGCAAAGCGACGCGCTCTTCAAGTTCCTGAGCTGAGATTTCTTCCATAATTTACCCCTCGATATTCAACGCCGGCTGGTTCTGGGCGGCTACAGTTCCGTTTGCGTTTTCGGCGGCCTTTCGCCAAGAGTCGGTCAACTGGCTCATCATGTTCAAAACAGAGTCAATGTTTTCCTTGCTCTTTGAAATGTTTGCGTTTCTAAGCTGGTCGTTGAAGAAAATGTAAAGCGCCATCAAATTGCGGGCGATTTCGCCGCCTTTTTCCATGTCAAGGGAAACTTGAAGCTCTGTGATGATTTCTTGGGCGCGCAAAACGTCTGCGCTAAAAGACTCTATATTCGCCACTGGCAGTTTTCCATCCGGACCAAATTTGGAGGAAGCCGAAGTAAGCTTTTTTACCGCTCCCTCATAAAGAAGCACAACGAGTTCGGCTTGGCTGGCGGTGTTGACGCTGGCCTTTTTGTAAGCGTTGTAAGCCTGATTGTAACCCATAAAAATATAGCCTCCCAAAAAAAAGATAATGCATCGCTAAGATTATCGGTTTTTTTGGGAGAAACTTAAGCGAAACTATTGCGCTCCGCCCGGACCCTTATTGAGCCGGCTCGTCCGTCAGGATTTCGCGGGCGGGGACCATGACCTTTTTGTCGTAGCAAATGAACATGTTGTCGGCGTTCTCGGGCTTTGTTTTTTGCGTCAAAACGCTCACAAGGGGAACTATGGCAAGGCCGGCCAGCATGCAGAATACGCCAGAATAAAGCGAATTCCTAAAGATAAAGGTCAAGAAGGCGCCTTCAACCTGAACGATTCCCAAAGACTTTAAAAGCTGGACAATCTCGACAAACGTCGCAAAGCAAAACGAAGTCCAAACGGCGGCCCGGCTGGTCTTTTTCCAGTAAAGGCCGTAAAGGAAGGGAGCCAAAAAGGCGCCGCTCAAAGCGCCCCAGCTTACGCCCATAAGCTGCGCGATGAAGGTTACGCGGCTCTTTGCCTGGACAATCGCGATGGCGGCCGAAAGGACGATGAAAACAGCCACAAAGACGCGCATCATAAGCATGTTGCCCTTCTCGGTGTTGCGCTTGTTCTTGATTGTTCCAATAAAGTCCAAAGTGAGCGTGGAGCTTGAAGTGAGCACAAGCGAAGAAAGCGTTGACATAGAGGCCGACAAAACCAAAATCAAGACGACGCCAATCAAAACGTCGCCAAGGTTTGACAGCATGTTTGGAACGATGGAGTCAAAGCCTTGAGCCTTGACTGATTCCGCCGTGGCGAACAAGCGGCCAAAGCCTCCCAAAAAGTAGCAGCCGCCTGCGACAACAACGGCAAAGGCTGTTGAGATTACCGTTCCGATTTTAATCGACTCTTCGTTCTTAATCGCGTAAAATTTTCCGACCATTTGCGGAAGTCCCCACGTTCCCAAAGAAGTCAAAAGGACGACGACCAACAAATAGAATGGATCCGGCCCAAAGAACGAAACATAGGCGCCCTTCATCACAGGAGACTCGATTTCGCTCATAAGGGCAAGGCTTTTCATAAAGCCGCCGTTTTGCGAAAGGACCGCAAGGACGACGGCCACAATTCCGGCCAGCATAACAAGGCCCTGAATAAAGTCGTTGACCGCCGTGGCCATGTAGCCGCCCACGATTACATAAATCGCTGTGAGCAGCGCCATGACGACGACGCAAACGGCGTAGTCGACGTTGAAGGCCATCTTAAAGAGGCGCGACAATCCGTTGAACAAAGAAGCCGTGTAAGGAATCAAAAAGAAAAATGTTATCGCGCTTGACGCGACCTTAATTCTGTCCGAGGCAAAGCGGCGGCCAAAAAAATCAGGCATCGTCTTTGAGTCCAAAAAGCGAGTCATGATTCTTGTGCGCCTTCCCAAAATTGCCCAAGCCAAGAGGGAGCCGATAAAGGCGTTGCCCAAACCAATCCAAGTTGACGAAACGCCAAAGGCCCAACCAAACTGGCCCGCGTAGCCGACAAAAATTACGGCGCTAAAATACGAAGTTCCGTAAGCAAAGGCTGTAAGCCAAGGGCCTACCTTGCGGCCTCCCAAAACGTAGCCGTCAACGTTGGAACTGACGGCGCGGCACTTGAGTCCTACAAGAACAAAGACCGTAAAAAAAACTACAATCAAAAAGAGTTTAATGAACATCACGTTCTCCTAGAACAATTTTTTAAGGGCGCCGCCAAGCGCTCCTCCGGCCGCGTCGCCCAAAGCGTCGCCCGCGGCGTTCTTGGCTTGGTCTTCAAGCTTCTTTTGCAGCTCGGCCTTTTTGGAGTTGAGCTCCTTGTTGAGGCTGTCCATCTTGAGGCTTTGCGCGTTGATGCCGTTCTCCAAACTTACAAATTGCGAAATCTTGTCCGTGACGCCGCCTGTCTGTTCGCTGAGCTTTGAAGTGATTTGCTTTTTTGCGTCATTGATCAAGCCCGCAAGCTCCTTGTTGACCACGTTCTTCAAAATTGTGTTGAACTGCTTGTCCAAATCGGAATTCAATTTGAGCGAAAGATTTCTGTCGGGATCAATTCCAATTTGCGCGCCCAAAACCAATCTGTCAATCGCGCTCAAAGCGCTGGAATAAAATCTGTAGGCGATGGCAGGCTCAAAAGGCTCCGCCGTCAACTTTAGGCTGCGCATGTCGAACTTGGCGCCGATAGAAACGCTTCCGTCGACGTCCATGGTTCCTGTAGCGGTAAGAGTTGTGTTGGAGCCCAAATCCAAGTAGGGGCTAGAGAACGCGAACGGATAGTTGTTGCCCGTGTACTCCGCTCCGACCAATGGATTGTCAGTGCGGCTGCGCGCGTCGACAACAACCTTGGCCTTGTGCGTTCTTCTGTCGCCTTCTTGGTAGCTTCCTGTGATTGTGGCAGGAGAGCCGCGCTTGTCCATGTCGTTGGAAATTTCCAAGCCTTGCGCCGTGACGCCCAAGCCGCTGAAAGAAATTTTTTCTATCAAGAAGCGCGGCACGTTGTCGTTCTTGTACCAAACGTCGATGCCGGGAAGGCGGCTGTGGCGCTTTTGGGTCTTGGCGGCCTTTTTCATAGTTTCCTTGGCGTCTTTAGAAGAAGACTGCTTGGCTTTCATGGCCGCGTCAATCGCTTGCGAAACATAAGGATAATAGTCGCCGCAAACCGCGTAGAGCGCGCTGTAAAAGGCGTTGCTCAAAATTTGCGTTCCAGTGTCAAGGTTGAAAGAAGTGATTTTCTTAAGCTGAGCGTTGACCAATTCGGTGTCGGCCTTGACCGCGGCCTGCACTTGGTTGGAAATCTTTTTCATCTCCGAACTGTCGGCCTTGATGTCGTTGGCAACATTCTTGACTGAATTAGTGACGCTCTTGCTCTTGTCAATGGCGCTTGAAATTTCTGTAATCGCGTTCTTAATCGAAATCGGGTCGTTGACATTTGACCAATCTTTTGACACAAGGGAATTGACGCTTGAAGAAAAGTCGTTGACTTCTTTTTCCATCTTTTCGGGCATGTTCTTCCACTTGTCGACAGAGGCTTCAACCTTTGCCTGCACTTCCTTGGCCAAGGCCGGAGACTTGAGGTTGTCCTGAACGTTCTTTATCATGTTCTCGGGATTGTATTCGGCAAAGGCCGCCTCGATTGAATCCTTGGCCGCTGCGACGGCGGCTTCCTTCTTTTGGTTCACCGAAGAAGTAAACTTTGTTATATAGGGATTGGAATTGGCGGCCTTTTCCGTCAGCGGAAGTTCGCCAGAGTAAGTTCTGTCCGTTCCGATTTGAAGGCCTGTAACCTCGATGTTCTGCGCGTCAAATTTTCCGCGGAGGGCCTCAGTCAAGTTGAACTTGATTTCGGTCTTTTCGATTTGAAAGAGGTTCTTCATCGGCTGGTTGGCGTTGGCCTGCTGCAAGTCCAAGACTGTGATCGTGGCCTTTAAAAGCTCGACGTTGACGCTCCTGATGTCGGTGCGGGCGCCAAAGACCTTTTGCATTCCCATCGTCATTCCTTTTTTGGCCAAAGGATTTTTAAAAGTGATGAACAAGAGGACGACGGCGGCCACAAATGACACAGTGGCGATAAAAGGAACCAACTTAAACGATCCCTTGTTTTTCTTTACGTCCTTGGCGATGGCCTTGAGCCGCTTAAAGTCAGCCTTGGGAATTTTTTTGTCCAAGGGAATGCGGACGGTTCCGGGTTTTGCCGGATTGTCCTCAAAGAGCGACTTGACCAAAGTCTTGTCGCTTGAAATGTAAATCTTTTTATATAGAACCTTTTCGATTTTGTCGGCCTTGTAAACTTTTTTTAGGAGGCCCGGCAATTTTTTTGCGGGAATTGTCTTGGGCTCCTTCTTGGGCTTTTCTACAGCCTTCTTTTCTTTTTCTTTGTCTTTGTCAGTAATCTTTGCCATAATTAAAACTTCTCCTCAAAGGCTTCAAAAATCTTTCCGATGACAGGAAGGTTTGAGACCGCCTTGTAAAAGGGCGACCTGATGAAACTTGGAGCGATTTTGGCGCGCCAAAACTTGACAAAAAATATTCCCAAAACAAACAAGGGAATGTAGATGATCAAACTAAAGAGGAAGCTTCCCATGACAATTGAATTGTTGAACTTTGTAAAGCCAACAAAAGGAACGTCCACCAAAAATGCGAACGCGCTCTCCAGCGGCTTGAGGGTCAAGACAGCGTATCCCAACGAATCAAAGACCGGATCGAGCATCCATGCAAAATAAGAAACCACAAGCATGGTCAAAAGATAAGTCGGCTTGTTGATTCTTACGAACAAAAAGAAAACTAAAACCAAGTACCAAAGGGCGTTGTTTTTTGGAATGAGGCCCAGCATCACTCCAAGAGCGAATCCATGCGCCATTTCGGCAGGATTTTGGTTGGCGTTCAAGGCCTTGAACAGGCCGGAAATCCATTTTAACATTTTTTCCTCCGAGTTTTTTCGGGAATTTAATGCCAACATTATAGCGCTAAAAAAGCGTTTTTGCTAGTGGAAACGTCCCCCGCCTCCAGCGCTAGAAAAACAAGGCCAAGCGTTGTATAATTGCCAAAATGTCACTCAACTGCAACGAAATTAACGCAATTCTAGACGAACTCAACTTGGCCGGCTCCTTTATTCAGGACATAATCCAGCCAGGCTACGACACTCTTGCCCTTTACGCCTACAAAGAGGGAGCGGCAAAGACAATCTTAATTTGCGCTGGCCACGACGCCACAAGAATAAACGAGACAAGAAGAAGAATTCCCAAAAACGAAAAGCCCCTGCGCTTTATGGAATTTCTTAAGTCCAAAATCCGCGGGGCCAAAATCCTTTCTTGCCAGCAAATCGGCTTGGAAAGAATCATCAAGATGGAACTGTCGCGCCCCCAAGAAGAGTACAACATGTACATCCGCTTGTGGAGCGCCGCCGCCAACATAATCCTGTGCGACAAAGAAAACAAAATTTTGGACACAATGTTCCGCAGGCCGCAAAAGGGAGAGGTCACAGGCGGCAGCTTTGACGAAAACGCCGTAATGCAAAGCGCCCAAAAAAAGGCGGCCGAACAGGCGCAAGCCCAAGACGCGGCCGTCCGCTTTCCTGTCCGAGACTTTGCCGACGTTGAACAAGAGATTCTTCAAAAGCATCCGGACTGGGCGCCCCTGTCCTTTAACCAAAAGGTCGATTGGTTTTACAGCGAAAGTTCGTCAAACCTTTCAAGGGCCGCTCTCTTGGAAAAAGCCAAAAGTTGGTATGAATCGCGCCGCTCAAAGCAAGAGGCCGCGTTGGAGCGCCTGCAAAAGAAAAAGGCCGACTTTGAAAACTGCGGGCAAAAAAAGCATTGGGGCGACTTGATTTTGTCCAACGCGCATTTAATCGGCGCGGAAGGCGGACAGGGCGGCTCAAACTTTTTGGAGTGCGTGGACTACCAGAGCGGAGCCACCGTTCAAATAAAAATCGACCCGCAAAAATCGGCGCAAGCCAACGCCGCCCATTACTACGACTTGTACAAAAAAGAAGTCAGCGGCGCGGAAGAGCTCGCCGCCGAAATTGAGCTTTCGCAAAAAAAGCTCGCGGCCCTGGACAAGGCCTACCAAGAAATATTGAACGAAAAAAATCCCGTCCGCATAGAGCAGCTTTTGCGCAAGGACTCCGCTCCAAAGCAAAAGACAAAAAAAGCGCATCCCGGCTTGGACTACACCGTAAACGGCTGGTACATTTTGGTTGGCCGCGACGCCAACGAAAACGACGAGCTTTTGCGCCATTACGTAAAAGGAAACGACATGTGGCTGCACACGCGCGACTGCCCTGGCGGCTACGTCTTTGTAAAGTGCCGGCCGGGAAAAACAATTCCGCTTGACATACTGCTTGACGCGGGCAACTTGGCGGTTTACTTTTCCAAGGCGCGCGCAAACGCAAAGGCCGACTTGTATTACACGCAAGTAAAGCACTTGCGCCGGGCCAAAAACGGCCCCAAAGGCTTGGTCCTGCCCAGCCACGAAAAAAACCTTTGCGTCACCCTGGACCCCGCCCGACTCAAGCGCCTGGAAGCGCTGAAAAGCGAAAACGAATTGTAACAAAGATTGCCCCGACAACCGCAATCACTAGCAAAAAGGAGCGCAATGCGCTATAATTGCGGCCATGCATATCAAAGAAATATTCGCGCGCAAAAAGCTGACTCTTTCGTTTGAGGTTTTTCCGCCCAAGCAGCAGGGCAGCCTTGACGCGCTTCCACAAAAAATAAAGGCGCTTGCGGACTTAAAGCCCGACTTTATCAGCGTCACTTGCGGAGCGGGCGGCAGCACCAAAGACCAAACGCTTGAAGTTTCGAACATGGTGGCCCAAAACGGAACCGCCTCGCTTACCCATTTGACTTGCGTAAATTCTAGCAAAGAAAAAATAAGCCAAACGATGCAAGAGCTTAAGGCCGCCGGAATCCAAAACGTCTTGGCCCTGCGCGGCGACATTCCCCAGGGAATGACCGAAGAGCAGGCGACGCTTGGAGGCTACAAGCACGCCGACGAATTGACCGCCGTTCTCAAAAAAGAAGGCTTTTGCGTTGGCGGCGCCTGCTACCCCGAAGGCCATCCCGAGTCGGCCAACCGCATCGAAGACATAGAACTTTTGAAAAAAAAGGTTGACGCTGGCGCCGACTTTTTGACGACGCAAATGTTCTTTGACAACGACATGCTCTACAGCTTTTTGTATCGATTGGAAGCGGCGGGAATCCACCTGCCCGTTTTGGCCGGAATCATGCCGATAACCGCCGTCACTCAAATTCCAAAAATGATAAAGCTTTCAAACGCCTTTATTCCGCGAAAGCTCTTGGCCATTTGCGACCGCTTTGGCGATTCGCCGGAGGCCTTGCGCCAGGCTGGAATCGCCTACGCCACCGACCAAATAATCGACTTGATTTCAAACGGAATTCGCGGCGTCCACCTTTACACGATGAACAAGCCCGAAATCGCCCAAGCGATTATGGAAAACGTAAACGACATCATCGGAGCCTGCAACAAGTAAGATGAAAGCGCCCAAGCCGATAAAAGAATTCAACACGCTTCCCACTTGGATTGTAAGCCTTGGGCATCCCAAAGTCATCGGAGCGTCGATATCCTACTTGCGGGCGGTGGCGCTGGATTTTTTCTTGCTCCAATTTTTGCGCAAATTTAAATTTACCAAAACGCCCATTGTCCACGTCGACAATCCGCTGGACAAAAAAATTCCGTTCAACCCAAGATGCATCGCCGACTATTTGGGCTTTGTAAACTATTGGATCCGCCCGCTGGCCCTTTTGATACGAACGCTCGGAGTAAAAAAAGCCGTTCCCCACTTGGACCGATTTTACGTGAACCTTAAAAACGCCTACAAGAGCGCGGCAAAGATTTACAAATTTAGGCTCTCAACGACCGACAGGCCCCACTATAAAAGAAGAATTTATTTTGCCGGAGTCCACTTGCTGGACCCCCATTACTTGTGCGTTCCGTCATTGCACATAACAATCGTGTGCTTGGCCAGCGCCTTCTTAAAAAATGTCTTTGACCAAGAAGACTACACGCAACAAGAAAAAGACGCGTGGAACAGGGAGCTTTACGAGGGAGCGGTAAGAATAGCCGAAACTGTTTTGTACGTAAAGCAGCACAGCGTCAACTGCGTGTCGGCCGCGCTTTACATGACTTCAAAAGTTTACCCCGACCTTTTTAGCCAAAAAGACGCCCTGGACTTTTTGGACGCAATGTTCAAGACGCGCAAGGACATTCCGGCCGCCGACCGAGACCAGGTCGTCAAATACATGAAGGACCTTTTTTTGCAGTTTTGCAAGGAATCGGAGTCATGCTCCGACTGGACAGAGCCTGTGAAAAATTGGCTAATAAAAACGGAAAAAAGCGCCGATAATAGATAGTATGGCAGAATCGATTGAATTTTCGAAAAAAGTGATTGAAGCGGCAGAGGCCAAAATCGAATGGTACAATTCGAACGCCATCCCGCAACTTTCAGAAAATTACAGACTCTTTCACACCTGCGTTAAAAACCTCCAGGACCTTTTGATTAAAAAGTCTTTAATCAAGCCGGATCCCTATAAACTTGACCGAAAAATCTCGGGCATAAAGCCCTTGGACAACACCCAGTTCATCGAAGGCGAGCGCACCACCATCATTGGCATTCGCTTTTCGGAATTTGAAACGATGTTGGACTGGATTTGCACCTACTATAAATTTTCAATCGACAGCCTAAAAATTCCAGAAATAAAAAAACTTTTGGACTACAACAATTCATTCCAGTGGACCTCGCTTTCGCCCAACAACCCGATGCCCAACACCCGCGGACTTGGCCAGCTTATTATGGAAATGAAGCGCGGCGGAGACATGCTTACTTCCAGCTCGGTCAACGACATCGTTTCAAAAATCCAAAAGACCACGGCCGAAATCACCCGCCTTTTTAAGGATTTGACAGAGTTCCAAAAGGAAGTCTACAAGTACAAGATTAGAAAACAAATCATACTGAGCGACAAGTTTGACCAAACCAAGGCCTTCTCTTCGGAAAAAGACGAGGTAGACCAAATCAAAAAGCTCTTCACTTCGATTATAGGAAAAGAGCCCTTCTACATCCAGCTTGTCGAAGAAATCGCGCGCGAAGACCAGGCCGGCGACAAAGAGCAATTGCAGGCCGCCACATTGGAAAGGCTTGCAATTGTAGAAGAAAAACGCAAGAACGTCGTCAACGAAATCAACACAAAAGAAATGATTTTGGACGCGATTCATTCCCTTTGCGCGCAGACAACGCCGCTTGCAACCGTCTTTACAAAGCTTTCCGAAAACAACGAAGTTCTCCAAAGCGCCTCTACGTCATTCTGGGCCCAATTTGTCGCGGCCTTAAAAAAGGCCTTTGGAATCAAGGAAAAGCCCGTCGAATACGAAGTTACGATTGTCGAGCAGGCCACCAACACCCGCCGAAAACAAAGGGTCAACTTTACCCCGTTCAACGCGGACATCCAAAAGAAAGCCAGCTTTTACAACTCGTTCTCGATGAAAAACAGCATGGCCTACAAAAAATTCTTGGCCGCCGACGAACAAAAGCTTCTGGAATTCTTGAACAAGCAAATCTCGGACTTGCAAAAAATTTCTATCATACTAAAAGCTCTTGACGACTACTTTAAGAACAACGCGCCCGCCGAAAAGCGCTCAAAAATCAAAGGCCTTTCGATGGAATTGATGGCGCTCAAAAACAACATGGTCAACACAAACCAGCGCCGCGCGGAGTACATATCTTATATAGAAGAACAGGAGCAGATGAAAAAACTTGGACTGGACAAATAAACTTAATAGAAAAATCCGCGGCGCGATTTTTGTTTGCGCCGCTCTCTTTATTTTTGCCGCCGCCTCTTTTGGCGACGACTTTTTTAAAGGCGACAAGATTGACGAATCATTGCAGCGCGAGCTTGTCATCTTTCATTCAATGTCAAACCTTAACCTTGACCCGCACACAAGCGCCTACGTCTTTGAGGCGCAAATATTGAACGGCGTTTACGAGGGACTTTTTTCTTACAACGCCGCTTCTTTGGAGCCGGACAACGCGCTCGCAAAAGACTTTAGAATTTCGCGCGACAAGTTTAGGTGGACATTCACGATTCGCCAAGGCGCCAAAAGCTCGTCTGGCATAGAAATCACAGCGCAAACAATAAAGGACTCTTGGCTAAACCTTATAGCCAACAAGGGCGCCTACTACTCTTCCCTCTTGGACGTGATAAAAGGCGCGCGCGAATACAGGCTTGGAACAGGCAAACGCGAGGACGTTGCCATTTACGCAAGCGGACAAAAGCTTAGCGTGGAGCTTGTAAAGCCAACAAGCCATTTTAACAAACTGCTTTGCCACCACGCCTTTTCGGCCGTTTTGGACGACTCAAGCGCAAGCGGCGCCTACATGATAGAGAGCGTCACTCCATTTAAAGTCCAGCTCAAAAAAAATCCCAATTATTGGAACGCCGAGCAAGTCCACATTCCTTCCATCGCGATTCATCTTACCGACGATTCCAAGGCCAAGGCCCACGCCTTTAACACAGGCGCCGCGGATTGGATCGACGGCACAGACGAGATAAAAAGAATTTTGGACAAAAAGGCCATCCAGCTTTCGGCCGAGTTTGGAACCGAATACTTGTTCTTTAAAAACGACTCGCCGATTTGGAGCCAGGCCGATTTTAGGAACGCCGTCCTTACCGCAGTTCCGTGGAAACAGCTGCGCGACGGAAGCATGTTCCCGGCAGAGACTTTGGTTTGCCCAAGCGCCGGATACAAAAGCCCCGAAGGGCTCAACTACACCGACGCCGAGGAAGCCAAGCTTATGCTGGACGCGGCCAAGCGCAAGGCCGGAATCGCCGACGAACAAAAAATCCAATTGCTTTTTGCAATTCCCGACACAGAATATCTTTCCAACCGCGCGGAACTCTTGCGAGGCGCGCTCGAAGAAATCGGCGTCGAATTAAAGACAGTCAAAATTCCCCAGCAGCTTTACTTGACCTCAATCGCTTCGACAAAGGCCGACCTTTTCTTGTACACTTGGATCGGAGACTATTCCGACCCGCTGGCCTTTTTGGAACTGTTCCGCGGAAATTCTTCGATGAACGATTCCCACTGGATAGACCAAGACTTTGACAAGCTTCTTGACCAAGCCGCATGGACAAACGAAAGCAAGGAACGCAACGCCCTTCTTGCCAAGGCCGAAGACATTTTGCTTTCCAGCGGCGAAGTCATTCCCATAAGCCACCCCGTGACCTGCGCCGTCATCGACCTAAACAGTGTCGGCGGCTGGGTTTCGAACGCTATGGACATTCACCCCTTTAAGAGTATATACTTTAAGAAGGTGGAAGAAACTTTCAAAAACGTGGTAATGCGGTAAGGCGGACACAGCCGTTCCGCAACAAAAAGCGCAACAAAAAAGTTTCTCCCCGTGTCCAATTTCTTAGAGGATAATTGTATGAGTAAAAAAGTGTACAAGGGTGAGATTCCAGTATTTTTTGCGGTTGACTACAAATACGCTCCAATGTTGGGCGTCACGCTAAAGTCAATGCTCCAAAACGCTTCAAAAGACTATTTTTACAAGATTTATGTCTTGACCACAACTCTTTCAGAAGACTTGCAGCAAAAGGTGGCCGCGACTGTAGACGGCAACGCCAGCATCGAGTTCATTTCGCTAAAGGAAAAAATGGACGCCTATTCAAATATGTTCCATTTGCGCGACTACTATTCACAAGAAACATATTTCCGCCTCTTTATCGCAAGCCTCTATCCCGAATACGACAAGGTCCTTTACTTGGACAGCGACCTGTTGATTTTGGACGACATTTCAAAGATGTACAACGTCGACCTTGGCGACAATCTTTTGGGCGCCATCGTAGAGGAAACCGTCCTTACAATCAACGAGTTTGGCGAATACGTCGAGCGCGCCTTGGGCGTAAAGCGGCAGAACTACTTTAACGCGGGAATCATTTTGATCAACGCAAAAAAATACCGCGAAGAAAAAGTTCAGGAAAAGTTCGTAAAGCTTTTGAACCGCTTCCCCTTCCACATCGCCCAGGACCAGGACTACTTGAACGTCCTTTGCAAAGACCGCGTCCACTACTTTGACTTGGGCTGGAACAAAACTTCTTTTGAAAACCCGGCCTTCAACAACGACGACCTTAAGATTGTGCACTACAAAATGATGTGGCGCCCCTGGAAGTACGACGGAATCACATACGGAGACATTTTCTGGGACTACGCGCAAAAAACTCCCTTTGCCCAAACGCTCCGCCAGATGAAGGAAACATATTCCGACGAAGAAAAGGCAAAGGACAAGGTCCTTATCGGACACATGATGAAAATGTGCGTCGACGAGGCCAACAACTTTAACAACTATTGGAACACAATCCGCCGCGAAAGAATCGGCGCGGGCCTTTTGGAATTCTTTGGAACCGCCGCAAGCTCCGCCAAAAAATTGGCCAAAAAGGCCGCTGGCGCGTCAGTCGACGGCGTAAAGACCCTTTTGAGGCTGGCGTAAAAAATGGCCGACAAAGACCCCGGCCGCTTGGCCGTATTGCAAAAGATTGACCAGCTGGAGCGCAAGCGCCTTTGGTCGCATGACGTCGAGCAAGACCCGCCCACAATTCCGCTTGAGCCGGACCAGATTGACTACACAAGGTCCAAGCTTTCAAGCAAGTTCAAGACTTGGGTCGCCAACATCGTCGGAACAAAATTCATCGCGGGCCTTTTTAAGAACAAGCAGCTTATCATAAAAGACGTTGTGGGCATGGAAAATTTCTTTGCCGTAAAGGACAAGGGCTTGATCGTCACTTGCAACCACTTTAACGCCTTTGACAACTTTGCCGTTTTGGAAATCCTAAAGCCCTACACCCGCCATCACATCATTTGGCGCGTAATCCGCGAAGGAAACTACACTTCGTTCCCCGGCCTTTACGGCTTTTTGTTCCGCAACTGCAACACGCTGCCCGTAAGCCAAAACCATTCCACAATGAAAAAATTTTTTGAAGGAATGAAGACGCTCTTGGCCCGCGGAGAAAAAATCTTGGTCTACGCCGAGCAGGGCATGTGGTGGAACTATAGAAAGCCGCGCCCCATGACAAACGGCGCCTTTAAGTTTGCCGTTGACAACAAGGTTCCCGTTCTGCCGATATTCATCACGATGACAGACTCGGACATAATCGGCGCCGACGGATTCCCCATCCAAGAATACACGATGAATGTTTTGCCCGCGATTTTTGCCGACCCCAACAAGTCGGACAAACAAAACATCCGCGACATGAACGAACAAAACTACAAGGCTTGGGTTGACTGCTACGAAAAGTTCTACGGCAAAAAGCTTGAATACCTTCCCGAAGAAAAAAACTGATTCAATAAACAAAAAAAACCGCTCCGTTTGGAGCGGTTTTTGCTATGCAGTTCTTAATCTGCTGGCACGTCTAGCGCCGTGTCCTCTAGCGGAGCAAGCTAAGAACGTTCTGGCTCTGCTGGTTGGCCTGAGCGAGCATCGCGGTTCCAGCCTGGCTAAGAACCTGATCCTTTGTGAACTCAACCATCTCAGCGGCCATGTCTGTGTCGCGGATGCGGCTTTCAGAAGCCTGGAGGTTCTCGGCGCCGATGTCGAGGCCGACAACTGTCTTCTCAAGGCGGTTCTGGTAGGCGCCCAAGTCAGCGCGCTGCTTGTTGACCTTCTTGAGGGCTTCGTCGATAGTTCCAATGGCGCGGTTGGCGTCATCGGGAGCCTGCAAAGAAATCTTTGACTCGTCGCCGATGTTGCGGATTCCCAAGGCCATGGCTGACATTGTTCCAATGTAAACCTGTGTGCGCTGGTCCATGTTGGCGCCGATGTGGAACCACATAGATCCTGTGACAACGTTCTCGCCTGTGGGGCGGGCAAAGCGGCCAGTCAACATGTTCATGCCGTTGAACTGGGCGGCGCTGGCGATGCGGTCAACTTCGTCTACGAGAGAAGAAACTTCGACCTGAATCTGCATGCGGTCTTCGTCGGAATAGATTCCGTTTGAAGACTGTACAGCCAACTCGCGGATGCGCTGCAAGATGTCTTCTGTCTCCTGCAAGTAGCCTTCCGTTGTCTGGATGAAGCTGATGCCGTTCTCCGCGTTCTGAGAAGCCTGGTTGAGGCCGCGGATTTGAGCGCGCATCTTTTCAGAAACGGCCAAGCCCGAAGCGTCGTCGCCGGCGCGGTTGATTCGCATGCCAGACGAAAGTTTTTCCATGCTCTTCTGGTTTGCAAGATCAGTAAGGCCCTGTGAACGCTGAGCGAACATCGCGCTCATGTTGTGATTGATAACCATAGTGTATCTCCTATCAGTTTTCTCGAGCAGTTTTAGAAAAACCGGTTTTGCTCGGCCGGTTCTCACCACCCTATACTAATCTTATCGGATTTTGGCAAAATCACTTTAGCGTTTTTTTTAAGTTTTTTTTGGGGGAATTTGGAAGGGGGAACTATTCGTACCACATATTCCCTTTTTTCTCCATATCTAAAATAACTGTGTAGCAACGACCCTATTTTCCTTGACAATTTAGGAAAAGTCTTTATAATAAATATAGAAGTTTAGGAGCGGACAATGGTTTCTTTCGCAAAACAGACATTTTCTTATTTGCGTTCAGGCGTGTCTACGCTTGGGGCGTTGTTTCCTTGTGTTCCCGAGACAAAAGGAAACAAGCCTCGAAATGTCTCTCAAGACTTTATTGAAGCGGGCAGCGACCTTTGGAACGCGTTGAGAATTGAAACGGGGTTGCGTTATGCGTCAAAATAACTCCAAACCTCCGATAAAAAAGAGCGCCTCTATTATTCAGCAAAGCTCAATTTACCAAGGCCCAGTTCCAGACCCTGTAATATTGCAAAAATTCAAGGAAATAGATTCTTCTTACCCAGACAGAATTTTCAAAATGGCCGAAGGTCATGCCAAAGCCGCTGACAAAGAGCGAAACAGAGCCTCATTCGCAATGGTCGCCATTCCAATAATAGGCCAAATTCTTACATTTCTTTTGGGAATTTCCAGTCTCGCCTTGAGCGCCTTTTTGATAATCAAAGGTTTCCCAATCGCGTCCATAATTCCACTTATTGCCGGATTCAGCCCCATTCTCATCGAAGCGATAAAGAAAATAAGAAAATAGTCATTACTCCCAGCAAATCAACTAATTGTGGGCTCAGCAAGGGGAATCTTACAAAGAAATAGGTAGAACTACTCAGCAAGTCTCCGCATCGCTCATTTTTTACAATTATTCCTTAACACTTTTTTCTAGTTCCTCTATATATTTATCGTAGTCGGACATAAAAAGACGGTCTTGCACGATGCGGTATTTTTCAAATTCGGTTTCGGCGTGAAGTTTGGCAATCTCGGCTGTGACTTTTCCGGCATCTTTTAAAAGGCCGTATTCGAACATTTCGATAAAGCCGTTAAGACGCTTTTCCCAGTCTTCCATAGTGAGAGGAATGTGGCGCTTTGCCATGCTTTCCGCAAAGTCAAGGTAAGCTGAAACCATTCTATTCAATTGGCCAAGCTCGTCCTCTAAAAGATAATTCTTGGCAATAGTCACGTCGCTCTTTTTTATCTTTCCGTTTGGCGCGTCTTGCCAAGTCGTAAGCCCCATGTGTTCCTTTGTACTGTCAGCTCGCTCCACAATCAATTCGGCGGCGGTATGGCCGTGAACCGCATAATGCATTTTATTTTGAACGGTGGCGTAGAAGCGCTTTGTCGCGGCGGCATCCCTGTCATAGTCAATCGCGGTAGCGTATATGTCGGTGACTTTTTGATAAAATTTTCTCTCGCTGGAACGAATCTCGCGAATTCGCTCCAACTGTTCCTCAAAATACTCTTTTGTCAGTATCGAACCGCCATTTTTAAGGCGCTCGTCGTCCATCGCAAAGCCCTTGATAGTGTACTCTTTTGCGATGTTATTGACCCATTTGCGGAACTGCACCGCCCGCTCGCTGTTCACCTTAAAGCCAACGGCGATAATCATTTGAAGATTATAATGTTTTACCTCGCGAGAAACTGAACGCTCTCCTTCATTTTGAACTATTAAAAAATTTTTAATAGTTGCCTCCGGCGTTAATTCTGAATCATCGTAAATCTTCTTTATATGGTAATTTATGCCCGCAACATCAACTTCATACAAGGTGGCCAGCATTTTTTGGGTAATCCAAATGTTTTCGTCTTCGTAGCGAACTTCCACAGAGCCCTTGTCGTCTCCAGTTGCCGCTACAAATGTCAAGTATTCCGCCGCCGAACTGCGAATTGTAACATCTTTTTTTGTTTTTTTAGTGGGCATCGCATGGGCCTCCTAGTTTAATAATTTTATCCTACGTTTTCTTTTAGCGAAATGAATTTCATTCGGTTTAGAGCGACCTGTTTTTAATGGCGCGCGCGATTCTGTTTTCGCTTTAGTTCTGCTATATGTTGTTTTTGCGCTTTCCGCTCTCCATCAGGAACGCAATAATTTCCCATTGTGGAAATATGTCCTGTTGTTTTTCCTGTCCGCTTATCATAAGTTTCGATATCGCCGTCTTTTGCGTATCTGATTCCGATGTAGTCTTTTGTCATTTTTTACGCCCCATGCCCCTTCTTTCCTTCCACAACTTTTATCTCGTCGTCGGTGAGACCGTAGAGTTTGTAGACGGCGGAATTGATTTGAGAATCGATCAACTCAACGCGCTGCTCCAAGAGTTTTTTGTCGGAATCCGATTTTGCGGCGGCAAGTTTTTGCTTTGTCTCCATCATTTGGTCGGCAAGCTTTGCGAGACCGGCTTGTTGGTCGGGAGTGGCAGACGGGATGGGAAGTTCTTTAAGTTGATATCCTTTGATTTTAGGGAATAAATCTTTGTTATCCGCAAAATGTTCCAACCAATAATGCTTTATAAACTTTGAGTTCAATATAGAAAGAACATAAAAATCAACAAACTGTTTTTCTCTTATTACAACACTGTACATTGTGTTCAGCGTAGCTATACCTTTATCATCATATGCAATAACAGGTTCAGGAGCTCCAATTTGTCGTATGACAATTTTTTTCGCATGATGTATGTTCATATCCCAAGAACCGCCCGCTTTAACCTTTTCAGGTTCATTTAGAAAAAACAACTTCGCTTCGGCCAAAGAATATCGTTGTATATCTTTTCCTGTATAGCAAGGTTCCCATTTTTTAGAAGGCGGAGAGTCTTTTACAAAAGTATTTTTGTCTTTAGTTTGCAATCCAAATGTTACAGATGCAATGTCACCAAGTTTTACGGTATTCTCTAAATTCTCTTGTGAAACCGACAAATTTACATTAAAGACATTTTCCTTGTCATCTTCCCATTCTTTTTGTTGTTTTTCTCCTACATGCAAAAACTCTGATTTTTCTGTTTTTTCTATTAAAACAGAATGATTCGCCTCTTTATTTTTGGATAAAATAATTGTGGCAACATCAACGGAGACACTGGCAAAAACTTTGTCATGAATGACAATGTTATTTACATCACAGTTTTTCAATATAAAATGGCGCAGAATCTTTATATATTTATTTGTCAGGTATGTATTTGGGGTAATAAAGCCCATAAGTCCCTTTTTATTTAAAAGCGTAATTGCTTTTTCAAAAAACAAATGGAACAAATCAATTTTATAACTCGCAACGGTATACATTTTATAATACGCAAGCAAAGATTCCTCTGTTGTTCCTGGTTGGCATAGAACATACGGCGGGTTTCCAATCACGCAGTCAAAGCCGCCTTGTTCAAAGACGCTTGCAAATTGCTTGTCCCAGTCAAAGGCGTTCACCTTGCGCTGTTCCGCCAAGTCTAGGCCGTCCAAATCCTTTTGGGCGTAATAATCGTTCGCGATTAGCGAATTTCCGCACTTGATGTTGTCCGTCATGCTGGGCAAAATTTTGGAGCGCAAATCGCTGTTCCTAAAAAGCTGGGCCTGTCCGCTGCTAGAAAGCGAGCGGCCTTCGTTTTCCAAAAGCTTTAAGAACAAAGAAAGTTTTGTGACTTCGACAGCCTGCGCGTCGATGTCAACGCCGTAGATGTTGTTCAACAGAATTCTCTTTTTTTCGTCAACGCTCAGTTTGTATTCTTTTGTAGCGGCGTCTTTGTAAATAACGCCCGCCTTTTCGTATTTTGCAGTGTTTTCCAAATAATAGGTCAAATGCCAGTCCAGCAAATGCTGATACGCTCCGACCAAAAAGCTTCCGCTTCCGCAAGCGGGATCTACAAAGCGCATTTTGGCCACTTGCTCGGGCGTTTTGCCTTGTATTTTTTTGCCAATCGTTTGAGCGACGATATAGCGGACAATGTAAGGCGGCGTGTAGTAAACTCCGCCCGCTTTTTGAACTTCGGGTTTTTCTATAATCTCAACGCTGTGTCCGTTTTTGGTTTTGCGCGCAAAGCGGATTATCTTTCCCAAAAACCGCTCGTAAATTGAGCCAAGTATTTCTACAGGAAGAACGCTAAACTCATATTGGCATTCCGGAAAATAAAGCGCGTTTATGATTGCGGCCAAGGTTTTGTCCTGAACGTTAAGGCCGTCAAGATATTGGTCTGTTGCAAAAAGTCCCGCGTTAAATTTTTGGTTTGCGGCGGCAAAAAGCGTTTTTAGATTTTTGTAAATGTCCGTCTTGGAGTCAGCGATTTTTTTGAGCGTGGCGCGCTCTTCGATTTCTTTGTCCTCGCATATTCGCAAAAACAAAATGCGGTCTATGATTTTTTGGACAGAACTTGTCAAATTGAATTCGTCGATTTCTTCATTGTGAAGGGCTATGTCTTCCGCCAACATGACGCGCCAATCTTCTATCATTTGCAAAATGTCGTTGTCAACGGTTGCCGTTCCCTTTTTGTCGCGGCTTGTTTCCCAATAAGTATCAAACTTTCCCAAGTCAACGGCTTCCCAAGAAACGCGGTTGTAAAGCTCTTCAAATCGCTCCACAAATTTGTCGTAAGTAAGGTAGTCGATGCGCGCTGTGGCGGCAGTGTCGCTGGCCTTTGGCTTTATGCGGGTGTCGTAAATGGCAAGCTCTTGAAAGTCGGTCAAAATGGCGATGGGCATTTTGCTGGTGTATGCATAGCGCCGCACTTGAAGCGCCGGCTCGGGATTTGTCTTTAGGTCGACGCTTGGCTGTTTTGCCTCAACATAAATTTTTCGCTCGCCGCCGTAACAAAGCGTGTAGTCGGGATGCTTTGTCTGTCCGTCTATCACAACGCGGTCTTCGGTTATGACTTCTTGCCTGTCGTGACGAGCGCCTTTTTCGTTCTTAACGTCCCACGCAAGACATTCCAAAAGCGGGTCAATAAATTTTGAGCGGCACTCGGATTCAACAAAATCTTTTGTAAGATAGAACTTTTCGTTCTCACGGAACTGTTCCGCCAATTTTGCGACGACAGCCTTCCTCTCGCCCATCGTCATAGCCTTGCACCGAATATCGCTCATATTTTTTGACTCCTGAATTATTATTATAGCGCATCAAGCGGGAATGTTTAAGGGGGCGTTGACACAATCTTCCGCTTCTACCATTTACATTATACCACAAGGGGTGTCGCATCTAGCGCTACAGGGTAAAAATTTTTACAAGCCGCCGTTTGGCGGCTTTTTTGTTCTTCTAAGCGTTCAACACTTCCTGCCCAACCTTAAGCTTGTCGCTCTCGGGAATGGCAAAGATGATGTCCAGGGAGTGTTCGGGGTGGGCGGACAAAAAGTCCTTGCAGGAGCGGATGGCCACGGTCCACGCGTCGCGCAGGGGGTAGCCGTAAATGCCGGCGGAAATCAGCGGAAAGACCACCGAATGGATGTCGTTTTGGAGGCACAGTTCCAGAGACTTTTTGTAGGCTCCGGCCAGCGCTTGGCTCTCGCCGCGCGTTCCGCCCGACCACTGGGGCCCCACCGCGTGAATGATGAACTTGCATGGGCAGTCAAAGCCCGGCGTGATGACGGCGCTTCCCTCGGGGCAATGGCCTATCGCGTCGCAAGCGGCCTGCAAGCGCTCGTAACCCGCCTTTGCAAAAATCGCGCCGCACACTCCTCCGCCCGCCCACAAGCCGCTGTTTGCCGCGTTGACAATCGCGTCCGCCGCTATGCCGGTGATTCCCTTTTGCTGGATTGTAATTGAAGACATTTTTGTGGCCTCCTATGATTTACTATTATAGCGCGCTTTTTGGGGGAGTTTTGGGAAAATGCGCGCGCTTTCTCAAGGGAGTTTTTGGCGTTTTGATACACTTTTTCAAGGGAGTTTTTCAAGCGGCCTTATATTTTGACAAAATATACCGCAAAAGCCCCTTTCCGCGAGTAAACGATTCGGTCTTGGGAACTATATTTGAAAACATCATGCGATGAAAAACTTTAGAAATTGTCTGCAAATTCCAATCGGAATCCAAAGCGACCGCTCCAAGAATCGCTTCAAATAAGTCTGCTCTTGCCTTCATGGAAGATTTTTCTATCTTTCCAGCCACTTTTAAATGTTTAAAAAGACACAAACGCGATATCCGTTCCGCCAGATGCGAGTTTTTTACAAGGGAACAATATTCGCGGTTTAGTCTACTTACGCTTCGCGCTGAAATAAATTCTCCGCCGGAATTAAAGCCGCCCTTCAAGTCATAAAAATCTTTTATAACGGCAAGACTTAAGATTTTGTCCCCATAGAATTCAAGAACCTCGTTGTTCTCGCCGCCATGGAAATTTGAAAAAGAATTTCTGCAAAACGCTTGTTCCAAAAGCTTCGTGTTCCTAAACGAATAGCCGATTATATTTTGAATTTTCTCCAACTCAATTTTATCCATAATTCAACCTTCAACTTCAGTTACGGAAGCATTATAGCGTGTTTCGCAGAAAAAATTTTAAAGTAATACTTTAATGACAAAATGGAACATTCATGTTAATATGACTGTTTTTTCGGCTGTCGTGCCACACTCTTTCCCATCTCAGCGCTTTGCTATATAATTCCCCCATGCAAAAAAACTCCAGCGCCTCAAACTCTCCTCCCCTCCCCCAGACAATCTACACAGCGGTCCGTTTGATTCCCAAAGGAAAGGTGGCGTCGTATTCACAAATCGCGGCGCTGGCGGGCAACAAAAACTTGCGCCGTTATGTGGGGAACGCCTTGCACAAAAATCCCAGCAACTCGTTCACGCCATGCCACCGAGTGGTCAACGCGCAAGGATTTTGCTCGGGCAGTTTTGCGTTTGGCGGAAGTGACGTTCAGCGGCAAAAGCTAGAGGCCGAGGGCGTGGAATTTTTGAACGGCCATGTGGACATGGAAAAGTTCGCCATTACGCAAGACGACTTTGAGATTATGCGCGCCGGCCTCCAAGAAGAAATCGCAAGGAGCGCGCGGCGATGAAACATCCGCTGGAGCCGGTTTGGAACGAGCAAAGCCGCGTCCTGATTTTGGGAACGATGCCTTCGCCCAAAAGCCGCGAGGCCGGTTTTTATTACATGCATCCGCAAAACAGATTTTGGCGCGTTCTTCCGCAAGTTTTTGGGGAACAGTTGTCGCGCGCAAACGGCGATTCCGACCGGGAAGCCGCAGTCAAAGAGCGCCGCGACTTTTTGCTGCGCCATAAAATCGCGCTCTGGGACGTTCTCTTTAGCTGCGACATTCAAGGCGCGGCGGACGCTTCCATCAAAAACGCGGTTCCCAACGACTTTCACAAAATCTTCAATCGCTCAAAAATCAAGCGCGTCTTTTGCGCGGGCAAAACCGCTTTTTCTTTGTGGAACAAATTCTGCGCCGCGCAATACGAGGAGCGCTACCATCTTACAGTTGAATGTCTTCCAAGCCCCAGCCCCGCCAACGCCAGCTGGTCCCTAGAGCGCTTGATTGAGGAGTACGCGCACATAGCAGCGTCTGAATGAAGCGTCCGCCAGGACGCGGTGACACTGCTCGAAACAACAATTAAGGTCTTGTGTTCAAAAACACGAGCAGCCTATTGGTCTTCCCACGAAACGTCGACCATGCGGCGCTCCAAGTCGGGGATGCGCAAAAAGATTGAGCAGTCAACGCGGTGGATTGTAACGCCGCGCGAGCGGGAGACGTAGCCCGCGATGGGCTGGGGATATGTCGGATTGCAGCACTTGGCAAAAGTGACCATATAATTTTTGTCGTTCTCGACGCGCACCTTGCCCGAATGTCGGACAGCAGCGCCCGCTTGGGGGGCGGTTCCTTTTTTGTGGGGCTGCCGGGCCTTGTTGGCGGCGGCTTGGCGCTCGTTGGCTTCGGCTTGCTTTTGCGCGCCCTTGTCAACAAAGCCTTGGTCGTTGGCGGTAAGCCAGGCGCGGATTTTTTGGCGCGCCTTTGAAGTCTTGGTCCACTTGAGCCAGCCTTCAACCGGATGCGACTTGGGGTTTGTGAGAATTTCTATAATTTGCGTGTTTTGGAGCGGCTGGCTTAGCGGAATGATTTTTCCGTCGGCCTTGGCGCCAACAATTTTTTCTCCGATTCCGGAGTGAATCTGATACGCGAAGTCAATCGCGCTCGAGCCTACAGGCAACTGTATGACGTCGCCCTTGGGAGTGAACACGACAATCTCGTCGGCCAACAGTTCGTTCTTAAATTCGCTAAAAAAGCTTTCATCGTCAACATGCTTTTCCCGCAACTCGCGCAGTTGGTTAAAGATAGGAAGTCCTTTTAGATCAACAGAGTCATGAGTGCTGCCTTTCTTGTAAAGCCAGTGGCTGGCAACGCCGTGCTGCGCCACGTTGTCCATCTCGCGCGTGCGGATTTGAATTTCAAGCGGCTTGTCTTCGCACAAAACTGTCGTGTGCAAGGACTGGTAGCCGTTGGCCTTGGGCATCGCGATGTAATCCTTAAAGCGGCCGTCAAGCGGCTTCCACAAAGAGTGCGCCAAACCAACCAGCGTGTAGCATTCGGGAACGGTGTCGCACAAAATGCGCAGCGCAAACAAGTCGAACAACTCGCTTGCCTCTTTGTTGCGCTTGCGCATCTTTTGGTAGATTGAATAAAAGTGCTTGGCGCGGCTTTTGACCGAAACTTTTATTCCGGCCTTGGCCGCCGCGCCGCTGATTTTTTGAACGGCGCTTTCCAAGTAGTTGGAGCGCTCGTCTTTTTTGGCCGAGACAATCGCCTTGATTTGCTGAAAGACGTCGGGATTGGAATACTTTAGGCTAAGGTCCTCCAGCTCGTTTTTTTCGCCCTTCATTCCAAGGCGGTCGGCAAGCGGCGCCCAAATGTCAATCACTTCGGCGGCAACCGCGCGCTGGGTCTTGTTGTCATAGCCCTTGAGGTTTCGGATTCGGTCCAAGCGGTCGGCCAGCTTTACCATAATCACGCGCACGTCGTCAACCATGGCGAAAAGCATTTTGCGGATTGAGTCGGCCTGCTGCAAGGTCTTGCTTGAAATTTGCAAGTTCGTTATGCGCGCGGTTCCTTGGATTATCGTGGCCACCGCGTCTCCCCAGCCGTCTTTTATTTCTTCAAGCTGAACGGTTGGAACGCTCAAAAGGTTGTGAAAAAATCCGCCGACGATTGAGTCAGCGTCCAACTTGTTGCGGGCCAAAATGGCGGCGACGCGCATCGGGTGCAAGCAGTAAGGTTTTCCGCAAGAGCGCTTCATGCCCTCTGTTTTTTTGAGCAAAAATTCCCACGCGGACACAATTTTGCGCTCATCCTTTTTGTAGTCAGGAAAGAGCTCAAAAAACTCGCTTATGAGAACGTTGGGATCTGTAATTTCGTTGTTGGAAACAAATTCCTCTTGCGTCATTGAAAAGTATTTTAATGATTATGGTATGTTGAATCAAGCAGATTTTCTTTCTAGCTGGCCATAGAAAAATTCTATTTCTCCAAAAGAAGGTCGCAGAATTCGGCGGCGCAGGCTTTTGCCAAATCTTGCGGAGCCAGGCACAGCTGCAAGCCGCGGACTCCGGCGCTGATGTGGATTTTTGGGCATTCCAGGGCGCTATTGTCGATGAAGGTTTTGAACTGCTTTTTCATTCCAAGAGGTGAGCAGCCGCCGCGAATGTATCCGGTAAGCGCCAAAAGTTCGTCAGGCTTGACGGGCGCGATTTCTTTTGAGCCGCTTGCCGCTCGGGCTTTCTTTAAGTTTATTTCGTGCAAGGCGTTTTGAAGGAAGACAAAAATTTCTTTGGACTCGTTTCGCATCACAATTGTCTTAAAGACTGTGGCAGGGTCGACGCCGATTTTTTGGGCGGTCATGCCCGCCGCGCCCTTTTCCAATTTGTGCTCGCCGTCATCGTCGTAGGCGGCGGTTTCGTATTCGATTCCAAGCTTGTCCAAAATGCGCATCGCGTTTGTCTTAGCGCCGCCGCTCTTCTTTGCCATCACAGTCTCCTACAGTTCCGTCCTGCCCCTAAAGGAACGGGCAAACGTCAATTTGTCGGCGTACTCCAAGTCGCCGCCTACGGGGAGGCCGCTCGCTAGCCGGGTGATTTTTGCCTTTGTCTGCGCGGAAAGCAGGCGCTGCAAGTAAAGCGCCGTCACGTCGCCGTCAACGGTGGGGTTTGTGGCGATGATTATTTCGGCCACCTCGCCTTCCTGCGCGCGCTTGATTAGCGGGGCCACGCTCAACTGGTCGGGGCCTATTCCGTCAACCGGGCTAATCACGCCGCCAAGAACATGAAAGAGGCCGTTGAACTCGTGGAAGGATTCGATTGTCATTACGTCTTGCGGCTGCTCGACTACGCAAATCACGCTTCTGTCGCGCAAATTGTCCGAGCAAATCGGGCAAGGGTCTTTTTCGGTCCAGTTGCCGCAAATCGTGCAGGGATGAATTTTTTGCTGCAGCGTGGCCATTTGCGAGGCAAAGCGCTCAACGTAAGTTGAGTCGGCCTTGAGCAAAAAGTTTGCTATGCGGCCCGCGCTCTTTTTTCCGATTCCGGGCAGGCGCGAAAAACTTTCCGTCAGTTCGTCAATCGCGTTCATACAAGGCCTTGCAAGCCGCCGAGCATGGGGCCGAATTTATTTTTGATTTCGTCTTGGATTTTTGCCATCGCGTCGTGGTGCGCGGCGACGATCAAATCTTCCAACATTTTTATGTCGCGTGGGTCAACGCACAAGGGGTCAAGATGAAGGTTTGTCATTTCGAACTTTCCGTTGAGGGTGACGTTGACGATGTTTCCGCCCGAAGAGCCTGTCGCGGTGATTTGCGCAAGCTCGGTTTGGACGTTGGCCAAATTCTTTTTCATCGCGTCAATGTCTTTTAAAAATTCAAATGGATTCATTAAAAATTACCTCCTGCAATACCGCTGTTCGCGCGAGCTTGGCTGCGAGCGCGAATGTTGCGGCTTATGCGGCGTCCAACAATCAAGGGCTTGCCTTCAATCATCGCGCCGCTCTACCTCCAACGATTTCGCCCTTAAAAACTTTTACAAGCGTCTCAACTTCCGCAGGAATTTGAACGCGCTCCTCAACTGGCGCTTGCTCGGCGCAAACCAAAACTTCAAACAAAACGTCCCTGCCCCACAACTGCTTGGCCCGCGCCTTGATCGACGCGACCTTTGACTCGATCCTAGTCTTTTGGAAAGCGTCAGAAATCTGGGCGCAAATTTTCTGTCCGTCAAAAGTCCATTCGCCAGTGTTCTTTAAAAGCGAGGCCAACGATTCGTCTTCCAACGAAAGCGAAGAAATCAACGCGTCCTTTATAAGGTCCGCGTCTTGCGGCATTTGCGTGACTTGCTGCGGAGCGGATTGTTCCAACGAGGCAAAGTGGAATTCTTTAGGCGCGCCACTAAAGCCCGTTTCCGCGCCGTCGCTAAAACCCGATGGGGTCCCTCCGTATGGGGCCTGCCCCGTTCCCCCGCCGGCGTTTGCCGCAGGAGCGCTTGCCAAAAGCGAGCGCGCTTGGTCAATAGCAACCTTAACCTCGGACGGAGAGACGTATTCTTTTAGCCAGCACAAGCGGCTAAAGGCCAAATCAATTTCGTAGCGCGGCGAAAGCGAATATCGTATGTCGCGATACAAGTTTAGGAAAATCGAAAGCGCGCGCTCGATTTGCGTGACGTTCCAAGAATCCAAAACCGTCTTGCTAAAGCGCGCGGGGTCTTGGCCCAAAAGCGACTCTTTTGCGATTCCGTTCTTTATCAACAAGAGCGATCGCAAGTAGTCGGCGGAATTTGTTATAAGCTGTTCGATTGAAATTCCTGCCTGCAAAAAGTCGTTGAGCTTGTCTTGGGCGCCGCTGGGATTTGCGGCCGCGCATTCCTCAAAGAGCGCGTTGAGCCTGTCCGTTCCCACAAGGCCAAGCTTGTCGCGAATTTTTTCGTAAGTGATGTGGCTTTCGCTAAAGGCGGCCACTTGGTCAAACAAAGTGTAGGCGTCGCGCATAGAGCCGGTTGACTCGCGCGCGATCCAATAAAGCGCCTCGTCGTCGGCCTGAATGTTTATCTCGGCGGCGGCGGCGGCCAACTGCTCCTTGATTTTTTCTATCGGAACAAGCCTAAAGTTGAACTGCTGGCAGCGGCTCTTGATTGTGGCCGGAACCTTTTGCAATTCGGTCGTGGCAAAAATAAAGATGATGTATTCGGGCGGCTCTTCGATTGTCTTGAGCAAGGCGTTGAAGGCGCTTGTCGAGAGCATATGGACTTCGTCGATGATGTAAATTTTGTAGCGGCTTGACTGGGGCGGAAACTGAACTTCGTCCTTGATTTGGCGCACGTCGTTTACGCTTGTGTTTGAGGCGCCGTCGATTTCTATCACGTCAAGGCTGGAGCCCTTTGTTATTTCTTTGCAGGCGGAACACTCGCCGCACGGAGACGGCGTGGGGCCGTTCTGGCAGTTGAGCGCCTTGGCAAAAATGCGCGCGGTGGAAGTCTTTCCGCAACCGCGAGGCCCCGAAAAAAGATAAGCGTGGGCAATCTTTCCCGACTGAATCGAATTTTTTAATGTAGCCGCCACAAACTCTTGGCCAATCAAGTCCTCAAATTTCTGCGGCCTGCGGCGTGTCGCCGTTACCTCATAAGCCATAAAAGCACTCTAGCGCAAAAACAATAAAAATTCAATAAGGGAAAAATATGGCCAAAAAGGCCGCGCTCGCGCGAAATCCGCTCGAAACAACAATTTTTTAATTGAAAAAAAAATAACACGAGCGGTATTGACATAATTCCGCGATTTTTGATATAATTCTTTCACATTCGCAGGACACCCTGCAATGCTCCCTTAGCTCAGCTGGTAGAGCAACGGACTGTTAATCCGTGTGTCGCTGGTTCAAGCCCAGCAGGGGGCGGTTGAAACCTTTCGTACCAATACGGAAGGTTTTTTGTTTTTAAAAAGAACGCTAGCAAAACCGCGCAAAGTGTGATACCATATCCGCAATGTCCGAATCCCCAGAATTGCAAAAATATCTTTCTCTCTTAAATCCTGAACAAAAGGCGGCGGTGGAGCATGACGGAAAGTCGCTGTTGATTTTGGCGGGAGCGGGAAGCGGAAAGACGCGCGTGATTACGACAAAAATCGCATGGCTCATCGCGAACAAGGGCGTGGACCCGCGCTCGATCCTTGCCGTGACCTTTACCAAAAAAGCGGCAAACGAAATGCGCGAGAGAGCCGCCGCAATGGAGCCGCAGTCGGAGCTAAGCCAAATACGGACCTTCCACTCCTTTGGAGCGTATTTTTTGCGCCTGTATGCGGAGGCGGCGGGCGTTGACAAAAACTTTACGGATTACGACGACGACGACATGGTCACGCTAATCCAAAAATCAACTCCGGGCCTAAAAAAATCCGAGGCGGCTTCTTACGCGCGGTCGATAGCGCTGGCCAAAGATTATTGCCTTCCGCCCGACAGCCTGCGCCTTGGAGAAATTTCAAGCGAGCCGTATTTTCCCGACGTTTACGCCGCCTACCAAAAGCGCCTGCGCTCGACCGGCAACGTTGACTTTGGCGACTTGATAATGCTGCCAGTCCAAGTTCTGGCCGAAAACGCGAACATCGCGCGGCAAATGCATTTTAGATACCGCGTGATTATGGTAGACGAATACCAGGACTCCAACGTGGCTCAATTCCAATTCCTTAAGGCGCTGAGCGGCGTTGACGAAGACAGCGGAACATATGTTTGCGTCGTTGGCGACGACGACCAGTCGATTTACAAGTTTCGCGGCGCCGAAGTCCAGAACATTTTAAATTTCCAAAAAGAATTCCCCGGAACGGACTTGATACGCTTGGAGCGCAACTACCGCTCAACAAGCGCCATTCTCAACGCCGCCGACAAAGTGGTAAGCCACAACGAAGGCCGCCTTGGAAAAACCTTGACCGCCGAGCGCGGAGACGGAAAGCAGCCCGACTTGATTTTTTTGCCCAACCAAGAAGACGAGGCCGCCTTTTGCGCCGAACTGATTAAAAAGCAAGCAAAGAAAGGAACGCCCTACAGCGATTGGGCCATTTTATAT
Source organism: Treponema sp. (assembly GCA_017551705.1). Lineage (GTDB taxonomy): Bacteria > Spirochaetota > Spirochaetia > Treponematales > Treponemataceae > Treponema_D. Next base: position 1,820 of record JAFZLA010000080.1, on the reverse strand, counting down.
AGAACAAACGCGCAGTCGCTCGGCTTTGAAAGCGAATTCCTGCACAAAAAAATTCCTTACCAAGTTGTGGGAACGCTCAAGTTTTACGAGCGCGAAGAAATAAAAGACTTGCTGGCCTTTTTGGCGCTTGTGGCAAACCAGCGCGACGAAATAGCGTTCCGCCGAATCGTCAACAAGCCCGCGCGCGGCGTTGGCCCCACCACGCAAGACAAAATCATCGACGCGGCAAAAGCGGCGCAATCTGGCGGCGACACTTCCGCGCTTTCAAAAAACATAATCGACGCCGCAAAAGAGCTGGCTCCGACGCTTTCCAAAAAAGCGCGCGAAGGGGTCGAACAATTTTGCGCGCTGGTCGATTCCCTCTGCAAAAAAATCACCGACGGCGACGCAAGCCAAAAACTTGGAGCCTTTGTCGAAGAGATAATGCAAAAAAGCGGCTTGGAAGAGCACCACGCGGCCGACGACGAAATCAGCGGAACCCAGCGCGTGGCCAACATGCAGGAGCTTGCCAACAACGCAAGCCTCTACCCGCTCAACATGGACGGCCTTTTGGAATTTTTGGATTCAATCGAATTGGACCGAACGCTCGCAAGCCAAGAGGAAGAAAGCCTGGACCGCGTCACTCTGATCACGCTGCACAACACAAAGGGCTTGGAATTTAACCGCGTCATCATCACGGGTTTGGAACAAGGAATTTTTCCGCGCGGCGACAAAAGCGGCGCCGAGTTGGAAGAAGAGCGCAGGCTTTTTTACGTTGGCATAACGCGGGCCAAGGACGAGCTTTACATCACCAGCTGCGCCACCCGCCGCCTTTACGGACGAACGGAGTTTATGGAGCCAAGCGTCTTTTTGCAAGAAGCCGGCGCCGACGTCTTTAGGGTATTGGGGAACGTTCCGCCCCGCTACGCCCGCGCGATGGAAGCCCGCGACGATTATGACGACGACGGCGACGAAGAATACGGCGACGGCGATTTTAGCGACGAGTATTACGACGACACGCCGCAATACGAGGGAACGCGAGCCGCCCCGCAAAAGGCCGCTCCCAAAGTCAACCACCCGCTGGCAAAAAAATATCCGCTTGGCCAAACCGTATACCACGACGACTACGGCTACGGCCAAATCGCCAAGGCCAGCGTCAAGGACGGCGAATACGTGATAGAAGTTCAGTTCCAAAGCGGCGGAACAAAAAAGTTCTTGCCAAAATATCAGGCGGCGCAACTTATGGTCGTTCGCGACTGATGGAGGACAAAAAATGAAAGGCGACTTGTTGTTGATAATCGACATGCAAAATGTTTACGCAAAAGGCGGAGAATGGGAATGTTGCGACACCGAAGGCGCGGCGCAAAACATTTTGCGCGCGGTTGACTCAGGCGCCGCCGAATCGGCGATAATAACAAAATTCATCGCAGACCCAAACCCGCGCGGCGTCTGGAAGGACTACAACGAAAAATACAAAAAAATCAACGACGACAAAAACGCCAACGAGCTTTTGCCCCAAATCGCCGCGCTTGCAAGCCGCTTTCCCGTTTACCAAAAATCAAAGTACTCGTCGCTGTCGATACCGCAAGTCCGCGAGGCGTGCCTGGCTGCGGGGCGCGTTGTGGTCAGCGGCGTCGTCGACGACTGCTGCGTTCTTGCCACCGTGTTTGAATTGATTGACGCGGGCGTTTACACCGTTTACCTTACCGACGCGACGAGCGGACTGGACAAGGAAAAGGCCGCCGCCACAGAGCTTACGCTTAGCGGGCTGGCTCCGCTTCATGTAAAATTGATGACGACAAAGGATTTTATCGAAGGAAAGTGAGGGGGGCCGCTTCTTG
>JAFZLA010000079.1 GCA_017551705.1 Treponema sp. | reverse complement strand
CCCGACTATCCGCTTGTCTGCCACGCCGTCAGCGGCTACAGCGGCGCGGGCAAAAAGGCCATCGCCCAATACGAAGATCCGGGCCGCAACCCCGAGCTGGACTCTCCGCGCCAATACGCGCTGACGCAAGAGCACAAGCATTTGCCCGAAATGAAAAAGATTTGCGGCCTGGAATACGAGCCGATTTTTAATCCTTACGTTTGCGACTACTTTAGCGGAATGACGGTGACAGTACCCTTGCACGGCCGCTTGCTGGCCAAAAAAATAGGCGCAGCGCAAGTCCGCGACGAGTTGGCCGCCCACTACGACGGCTCGCGGTTCGTAAAGGTGGCGCCGCTGATGGGCGACGGCGTTCTTCCCGAAGCCTTTATTCCCGCCAACACTTTGAGCGGAACCAACAATATGCAGATTTTTGTTTACGGAAACGACGACCGCATTTGCTTGTGCTCCCGCCTTGACAATCTTGGCAAGGGAGCCAGCGGCGCCGCCGTTCAGTGCCTTAACATTATGATGGGCGTTGACGAAGGAACAGGTCTCTAGGCGCTTTTCATCATGTCGCGCGCTTTGGAAACGATGCGCTCCAAGGCCGCGTCGTCAATCGGCTCGCTTTGATTGGCGTCAATCAATTTTAAGTGCTTGAGCAAAGCGTTGGCAAGGTTTTCGATGTTGGAAATTTTTTGCTTTGTGTCGAGCGAATAATAAACTTGCGTTCCGTCTTTGCGAGAATTGATTATGCGCGCGGCCTTGAGCACCTTTAAATGGTGGCTCACAGCCGGACGCGAAAGGCGAGTCCTTCCGCTAAGCTCAGTCACGTTCTTTCCGTTGGGTCCGGCGTAAAAGAGCTTGAGCAGAATCAGCAGGCGTTCTGAATCGGCAAGAGCCTGGAATATGGGAATAAAATCATTTACATTTTTGAATAAAGTCAAAAGTTCTTCTTCCTGATTCATAATAACCTGCCGTTCCTTTTTTAGAAGGTATAGTTTACAGCCAATTGGATAAAGCTGTTGTCCAGCCATCCGTAGAATTCGCTGTTTTCTTTTTTGTCAAAGTTGTGGATAAACAAGCCGCTGGCTGTGGCTTTCCAACCATCGCGAACCTTGAACGATACTTCGGGCATCAAGATCAAGTCGGCGCGCTCGATTCCGTAGATGGCTTTGATTGTCGCGGTAATCTTTTCGTAGTAGAACTTGTCCTGCAACTGAACTACGATTTTGTGGTTTGTGTATTTTCCGGTCGGGTCGTAGTCAGCGTCGTAGGCTTCTGTTGAAATTCCAGGGATGCCGCTTGCGAATACAATCTTGTTGTCCTTGATGTCGTTCTTTTTAAGAATTACGTTGCCGGTCATCTGAACGTTCAAGTTGAGGTTGTGAACGGGGAGCCCTACGTCAAAGCCAAAGAGGTAACCGATGCTGTTGTTGTGGGTCCACGGGTCGTTTCCGTCGGTGTCTTTGGTCAAGTTGTAAACCAATTCGGAGCGAAGGGTGAAGGGGCCGATGGCTGTCTGCGCGTCAAGGCCGAACGACTGGAGTTTGTCGTAGTGAAGGCTGGGCATAGAAACATAGGGACCAAGCGCTGTGTTATAAGCGGTTGCATAAGGCGTTCCGGCTACTTTTGCAATTGCTCCCGCCGCGATCAAGCCTGTTAAATTGGCTGAGACTTGCTTGTAATGGCCGTTGTAGTAAGAGACGCCAAGGTCAACAGGTCCGATAGAAAAGTTTACATAGCCGCCAAACTGGCCGTATTCAAGCTTGTATGTGTCGGGATAGAGATCTTCGGCCGCAGTTGAAAGCTTTTTTATTGAAGACGGTTTTAGAGAGCCTGCTGGATATTGTGTGTCCAAAAAGCTCAAGACCTGGTTTGTCAAGCTTGTTACTTTGTTCGGAACCCAGGGACCTTTTTGGGCGTAGGTTTCGGCGTGCATGATCGGGGTGTAGATTCCCTCCACTCGGAAGCCAAGCGGGCTGTTGTACTGGGCGCGGAACATGTATTCGGCGTTGCGGCGGTCAAGGTAGTCGGGCATCAAAAAGTCGTAGTAGTTGTTTGAGTTGAAGTTGTCGAGCACGTGGAGCTTGTCGCCCTTTCCCCAAACCACTTTCATTTTTCCGGCGCTCAACACAAAGTCGCCCACGAACAAGTCAGCTTTAAATTCGTCGAGAATCATCTCGTTTTCATACTTAAGCGTTTGTTCGTCAAGGCGAATCTTTGAACTGAACTTTGTAGAGTCGCCGTCGTAATCCAAGCCAAGCTTTAGGCTGGGAATTGCGTTCACCGCGCTGGTTGAAGCGTTTTCGCCGTCAAAATACCAGCGGGCGGCCAAATTGGCGTCGCCGCTGATTTTAAATCGTTCCCAAAAAGACGAGCCGGAATTCTCCGACGCGGCGGCGCTGTCGCCGCTCCAATCGTCTGAGCCCCAATCGTCTTGGGCGTAAATGTTCGCCGCGAGCAAAGCGCAAGCCAAGCCTGCGGCAAAAATCTTTTTAGTTACAGTCATAGTTGTTAAACTCCTTATTGCGGCGCGAAAATCTTGTTCGCGCCGCAAAAGGAACGTGTCAAGGCTTTAAGCGTAAGCGCGCCTTGACCGTTCCTATTTTGAAACTTTGCCGTTCTGCAAGAAGCCCTTGCTAAAGTAAGCGGGGTTAATGGGCTCGTCAAACTTGAGGCGGTCTTCGCTCATAACAAGCTGAGTCTTGTGGCCAGTCTCAAGGTTTGTCATTTCGTTGACAAGCGGAGTGGGATAGCCTTTGATTACTTTGAGAGACTTTACTTCCAAAGTCTTGCAAATCTTTCCTGTCTTTTTGCTGTACATCTCAACGTAAACGGGAACCCATGTGTCCTTGTCGACCCAAGAGATGCGGTAAGCGTACTGGGCTTCCTTGAGGTCTTTGGGAGTTGACTTTACTTTGGCGCAGTTGGCGAATCCGTTCTTGGCTTCCTTTTCGGCGAGCAATTCGTGGGTGTCGGCGTCAACTTCGCGAGTTGACATGTCGTCGTATGTGGCGTCGCTTCCCATGAATGAGCTTGATCCTTGGCTGGCGGCTACAGGGCGAACTGTTCCAACGTCGGGCAAGAAGATGAACTTTGTGTCAGGGCCGCTGGCGTTTTCTTTTTGGCTAAAGCGGGTTCCCTTTACGCTGGCCGGAGTGTTGAACTGCATTACAACTGTAGAAAGGCCGTTTTCGTTCTTTCCCCATTCGTCGATGACGCGGACTTCTTTGGCTCCGCTCTTTTCGATCAAAATCATCTGAACTTGGGCGCGAGTGAAGGCCGGCTTTTTAACGTCGTCGGCATTCTGCATAACTGTTCTTCCGTCAAGGGCGAAAGCCATAGTTCCAACTGTGAGAGCGGCGGCGGCCGCAACGATCAATTTTGTCATTTTCATATCATACCCTCCTAAAGGTAAAAATAATTTTATTTTGATTGCCAGCCCGCGTTTGCGGGCTAGGCAATTATTGTTGCTTGTTTTCTTTTGGCCTGATGAATTTGGGGTCGAACGCGTTGAGAACGCCCGGAATTACAGTCATAGCCAAGAAAGAGCTTGAGAACATTACAATTGCGACCAACAAACCAATGCAGCGCAATATCTGGAAGTTTGAAAGGAGCAATACCAAGAAGCCCAAGCCAACGGCAAGAGCGTTTGTTACGATGCCCAAGCCGCTTACGGCGAATGTGTTCAACGTAACTTCCTCGACGTTGTCGCTCTTGGCGCGCTCGGCCTTGTAGCTTTCCATAAAGTGAATTGTGTAGTCGATGCCTACGCCGATCGCGACGCTGGCGATGATGCTTGTTACCAAGTCAAGCTGGATTCCTGTAAAGCCCATCGTCATAAAGTTGAGGATGATTGTAAAGGCTAGAGGAATCGCGCCAAGCAAGCCTGCTACAGGAGACTTGAACGAAACCGCGATGATTACAAAGACCATGAAGATTGAGAACAAGATGCTGGTGATTTGGCTTGAAATTACCATGTCGGTCATCGAAACTTCCATCTCGCCGTTTCCTGTGGGAACCAATGTGTAGCCCGTTGGGAATTTGGCGGCCGCGTAGTCTTGGGCGTCCTGGATGATTTCTTTAATCTTATGGGTGTCGTGGCACCTGAGCTGAACCTGCATGCGGATTGTCTTTGGAGCCAACTGGTCGTCGCTAAAGCGGTCGAGCGAGCCGCTGTAGAGCAACAAGTACTGGCTTACGAGGTTGGCCAAGCCTTCGCGTGTGGCGGCAGGATATTTGTCCAAGTCGTAAGGAACTTCGTAGTAGTCGATTCCGTTAAAGTTGAAAATCTTTTCAAGCTCTGTCATCATTCCTTCGACAGTGGCGTTGCGTCCGCCGGCCGCTGTGTAGGCGTTGTAGAACATTTCCAAAGCCTTTTGAACGGAGATTTGCTCCTGCAAGTCTTTTGCGTGCTGGATGTTGGGGTCAACCCAATCTTTTGTCTGGGCCGCGACGGCTGTGTCTTCTTGCGCGCTTGTGTCGCCAGAATCGCCCCAATCGTCGCCTGAGTCTGCCCATTCGCTGCCAGAGTCTCCCCAATCATCGCCGGAGTCGCCCCAGTCGTCCTCGGCGTAGTTGCCAGAGTCGGCGGCGGCAAAGTCGTCCGAGCCGGCGTCAGAAGCGGCCAGCATAGGAGCGTGCATAACCTGGTTCATTCTCTTGATGAATGTTGTGAACGAAACGGCCTTTCCGATTTGGTTGGGATATTCGTCTAACAAGTGGTTTTGCAAGTCGTCGACGGCTTTAAGGATTTCGGGCTTTGTCATGTCGCCCTTTTCCTGGCCGCTGATTACAAAGTAAACGTCGTTTGTTCCGGCGAATGTTTGGTCGACAAAGTCAATGTCTTTGCGGAATTTGCTGTCCGGCGGGAAGTAGCCGACCAAGGCGGTGTTGATTACCAATTGCTTTACGCCGATGAAGGAGAACAAGCAAATCAAGATGGAGAAAATCACCAAGCGGGGTTTTGTGCCGGCGCAGAAGTGGTAAATGTTGTACAAAGTGCGGCCGCGAGCCTCAGCCTTGTGGCCTCCAAGTCGTTCACGCTCGCGCAAAACTTTGGCCTTGAGTTTTTCTGAAAGCTGGCTAAAGCGGCGCTTTCCGATGCGGTTGAGCGGGCGCAAGTAAAGCGCGGCCGGAATGAATGTGATTGAAATTATCAAAGAGAAAGCAACGCCGAGCGCAGAGAAAATCGCGAAGCTCTTGAGAGGTTCGATGGGGCTTGTAACAAGCGAAATGAAGCCGGCGATTGTCGTTACCGCGGCGAGCAAAACGGCGATCCAAACATCCTTGAGTCCCGCGCAAATCGCTTGGGCGTGGTTTTCTTTTGTGATTTCGCCTTCAATCTTTTTGACGGCCGCTTCGTAGTGGGTGATTACGTGGATTCCGTAAGCGGAACCGCAAGCGATCAAGCAGACTGGAATTACGCTGGCCACGATAGTGAACGTTACGTGGGCCAAAGACATGATTCCGCAAGACCAAATTGTGGCCATCAAAACTGAGATGAGTGGCAAAATGGTTCCGGAGAAAGTATGGAAAGAGAAATAAAGCGAAAGAAGAACGACAAGCGTTACAAGGGGAATCAAAGTGATCAAGTCATGGATCATGTAGTCCGAGGCGTTGTCGCTAAGAACGGGGTCGCCATAAAAGCGAACCTCAAGCTTGTGGCCTTCAATGGCTTTGTAGGCGATTTTTTCTATTTTATGCAAGAGTTCGATTTGCTGGGTTGAGCCATATTCGGGGTCAACTGTGGCCGCGATTTGGGCCGCCTGGAAGTCGTCGTCGATGATGACGCGGTTGTACATGTCCTGCCAGTCGATAATCTTTTGCTTGATTTTTTGAATGTCGGCCTTTGAACCTGTATAGTCGTCGTCCAACAACTGGCCGGCGGCAAGGCCTCCGTCAAGGGAATAAACGTAGTCAATCTTTGTGATTGAGTTGATCGACTTGATTCCCTCAAGCGCGTCGATTTGGTCTGTGATTTCTCGGATTACGTCGATGTATTCCGAAGTCAAGATGGTTTCGTCGTCTGTTTCGAGCGAAATGCCGATAGAAATCATGCTGCCAAACTGGTCCTCGGTGCCGATCAAGCGGGTGTAAGAATCGCTTTTGGGCGGCATGTAGCGGCGAACAGTGTTTTCGATTGACACTGAAACCAAAGGAATGGCCAAAGCTACAGTCAACGCAAAACAAATGAAGATGACGAGCCTTGAATGCTTAAGAAGGTTTTTCATAAAAAAACTCCGTCTTGGTGTAAATGTTTATTCGTTCAAATATTTGAACGAATAAACATAATATACGGCCATTTTATCAATTTGTCAAGCGCCTTTTTAAAAATTTATTTTTTTTGTGAATTTTGTAAAACTGTGTTAAAATAGTTGTTTAGATAAAGAAAATTAGGAGGCTTTATGAAAAAACTTGTTTTAACAGCGTTTATCTCTGTTTTGTTGTTGGGTTCTCTGTTCGCGCAGGGAAAGAATTATGTTATTGATTTGGCTGACACAACCAATGGAAAAGTGGTGACTATCAGCAAGAATCAGTACGGTCCGAACTACCAGAACACGAATCCTCCAACATTCACTAAATTCTTCTCTGGAAATCTCCCGCAGCCGGGAGACACAATAGAAGTTCACTTTAAGCTTGTAAGCAATGTTGACCTTCCGACATTGCAAATGATGGTTATCGACAATTCTGAAGCCGCAAAGTGGTGGACGCCGATTTCCAACGAGAACCAAGCGGTAGAGGACATCAAGGCCAATGTTCCCTTTGAAGGCGTTTTGCAGTTCAAAGTAGCTACCAAGCCTGTTTCCGCTGTTTCTGTGCAATTGATGTATGACGATCCAATCAGAAGTAAAATCACATTGCAAAAAACAAGCGCTAAAACTGGCGTAAAATAACCGCCAACCAACAAACGGAAAGGCCTATACAGAGGTATTATGAAAAAACATTCGTATATTTTTGCTCTTTCAATTTTACTTTTGGTAGGTCTTTCCAGTTGTGTTTCCGTAAAGAGGGCCAGAAATTTAGTTTTGTCTGGCGACAAAGTTTCGGCTATCGAAGTTCTTTGCAAAATCATTTCTAACGGCAAAAAGGACCAGGCGGAAGCGATAGCGTTATTTATAGAAATATATCCTTCTACGGTGGAAGAGATGAAGCCGCAGGAAAGCGTCGCCCAAGTCAGAAAGGAATTTGCGGCCAAATACGGCTCTTCAGAAATCCAAGCCATAAAAAATTGCGGCGAAAGTTGTTCCAGCCTAAAAAGCGTGTTGACCCACCCCGACATTTCGAATGTAATCAAAACAAGCGAAAAAATAATTTTGGCCTACAACGGTTTGGCAAGAATTAAAAAGGCTGTTTCTGTTTTGCCCAGAACCTTGTACGACGAAAAAACCGGCGAGCATGAAGTGGTCAAATATTCCGACGACTTTGCCGGAATGGCTGTCGAATCCAAAAAAGGTTTGGCCGAATTTTATTACAATATTGCCGAAGCGTTTTTCCCTGGAAGGGACGCGCAAGAAAGAATTTGGATAATCGAAATTTACAAAAAGGCTGAGTCCACTTACAGCGGAATCGGCCAGACTGCCGCAAGGTGCGCCGAGTTGTGCTACCTTAACGGCCAGGAATACGAGCGCCTCAACACGGTTGAAGGCAACAAGCAAGCGATCACTTGGTACAGAAACGCGCTTGCATGGTCGCGCAACTACAAAGATTGCAACGACCGCGTTCAAATTTTAAGCTACGAAATCGCGATGGTTTTGTTGGGTCAGGCAAAGACCAAGCAAGATTATAAAGAAGTAATTCAATACTTGTCTTACGCAGGAAACTACAAGGACGCGCAAGAACAAATTTTGCAAGTAAAATATCACTTGGCTTATATTTACCGCAACGAGCGAACCTTGCCGTCATACGAAGAGGCCGGCCGGCTGTTTTCGGAATTGGGAAATTACAAAAACGCCCCTTACGAAACAAACCTCTATTTGTTCTATAAAAAACTTATTGGTTTAAGCAAAAATTATTCTTACTCAAATATTTATCTTTTGACAGCCAATTACGCTCCGTTCTCTGTCACAAGGAACGTCGTTCCCCGCGGCGACGGAACGGCGAACCTTTCGCTTTCCGCGTCAACATCCGATTTTGGAGTTTACATTCCGTCGATGGAAAAGACAATTTATCCCGGAGCGATTGTCGAAGGCGAGTCGGTTGCAAGCCAAGCCTTTAATTCAATTCCTTACGCGTCGCGGCTTCCGATTAGTTGTCATTTGAATTATGACGGAAGGAACTTGGCTTCGGTCGCGCTGGAATATCCTAACGACGGAAACCTTTCGACAAAAGAAATAAAGCGCGTCGCAAAAATTTACGCGTCGTCTTTGAACGCCGACTGCGACTATGAGTTCCAAAGAATTTATTCTTTGGAAGACTTGGCCATTTCTACCGGAATGGGAGCGGCGCGCGACAAGGTATCGTACGCGATGAGCGCCTACAATTGGAATCCCGAAAAAACTTACACGCTAATTAAAATCAGGCAAAAATTTTATTCGGCAAACGTAGACTCGCCGGAGCTGCCGATTGATTTTTTTGCGGTTGACCAAAAAGCCGCCTCGCCCGCTTTGTTGAAGAACGTCACGCCGTATTACATTTCTTCGGTTGACTATGGACGCATGGCTTACTTTGTCGTTTGCTCAGACTTGTCCAGCGAAGAAATTATAAAAGATTTTGTCTCTTGCAGGCCCCGCGACAAAAAGAACAGGGGCTCGACGGGCTTGCGGGCCAATCCCGACATAAGCGCCAAGTGGGCGCAAAACGGAACGACCGTCCGCTCAATCACCGTGTCCGAAAAAGTTTATTCTATCAGCGACCTTGACGGAATTTTCAACTGGATAAAGTTGGGAACAAGCCTTTCGCTGGACATCGACAATATGGTTCCCATTTCGTTCGCGCTTAAAAACTTGGCGGACAATTCTTACGCCCGCTTGTCGCAAACAAAAAGCCTTGTCGTGACGCTTCCTAAAAAGGAGACAGCCGCCGCGCCAAGCAACACAGGTTCCAACACAAACAATGGCGGGCAGCAGACACAGCCCGCAACAACTCAAGACCCAACGCCATCGCAGCCAACAACTCCTGCTTCAACGCAAGAAACCGCTTCCAAGATTAACGGAACCAACGTTCCGGCAAGCGCCTACAACGGCGACACGTCTTTGATACTTGTAGGAAAGAAGGGCTATTACAAGTGTACCTCGATAAGCGTGGAGCAAGGAAGCGGAGTCAAGACTTACTACTACGATGTTCCCGCGGACGAAATCGAAGTGTGCGTGGCCAGCTGGAGCGACAGCGAATTCAACACAGTTACGGTGAACGGCATTTCAATGCTCAAAAACAGAACTGTTTACAGCTTTAGGGACGTTCACGGAAACACGATAAGTTTGGACACTGTGGATCCGACAGGAAAGAGAGTCCACAATCTTCTTGTTGTTCGAAAGTATTAGTTTGAATAAATCAAAAATAAATTTTGGAGGAATTTTTATGAAAAAACTTATCGCGGCCGCGCCGTTTTTGGCCATTGCGGTTTTGCTTTTGGCGGGATGTTCGCCAAAAAATGAGGCCATAGCGCCAACAACGCCCGCTCCCGGTTTGCAGAGCGACCTTTACACAGACGCGGACTTGGTGTGGGAAGAAAATTTCGACGGCGATTCGCTCAACATGGACAACTGGAAGTTTGAAACTCACGAGCCCGGCTGGGTCAACGCGGAGCTTCAAGCTTACGTCACATCGCCAGAGAACACTTACGTCAAGGACGGCTGTCTTGTAATCCAGGCGCTCAAGAACAAAAAGACCAACGAATACACTTCGGGCAGAATCAACACCTTTGGAAAGCATGTCTTTAAATACGGCCGCTTTGAGGCGCGCATAAAAGTTCCTAGCGGAAAAGGCTTTTTGCCGGCATTTTGGATGATGCCCTCAAGCGAAGGCCATTACGGCCCTTGGCCCCGCTGCGGCGAAATTGACATTATGGAAGTGCTTGGCGACGAAACAAATCGCACCTTTGGAACGATTCACTACGGCGAGCCGCACACACAGCAGCAGGGAAAATACACTCTGACCGAAGGCGACTTTTCAAAAGAGTTCCATGTTTACGCAGTGGAATGGGACCCTGGCGAATTCCGCTGGTATGTTGACGGAAAGCTTTACTACAAGACCAACGAATGGTTCACTCGTCCGCGCGCTAACGGAGATGGAAGGCCATATCCCGCGCCTTTTAACAAGCATTTTTACATCATCCTAAACCTTGCCGTCGGCGGAACTTGGGTGGGCTACCCAGAAAAGAACGCCAAGTTTGCCGAAAACGCGCGGCTCATTGTTGACTACGTTCGCGTCTACCAAAAGAAATTTTACGACGAAAACGTCAAGATGCCCGAAAAGAAAATCGTTTTGCGCGAGCCTGACGCCGACGGAAATTTTGTCCGCAATTCCAAGTTTACCGAAAAGGAAGACATGGGCGACGGAACGGGCTGGGACTTTTACACGGCCGGCGGCGGAGAGGGAACGGCAACGATTGGCAATGGCGCCCTTACAATCAAGACAAAGAAAGCCGGCTCGCTTGAATACAGCGTTCAAATTTTCCATGTCGGAATTCCTATAGAAAAAGGTTGTACTTACGAGTTTTCGTTTGACGCAAAAGCGTCGTCGCCGAGAACGATGCTCGCCGCCGTGTCCGCTCCGGAACGCAACTGGATCCGCTACTTTAAGGACACCAAGGTTGAGCTGACCAAAAAGGAACAGCATTTTTCATTCAACTTTACGATGAAGGACGACACCGATCCAATGGGCCGCGTCGAATTCAACATGGGAAACCAAGGGTCCACGGCGGACATTGTGATAAAGAATGTTGTTGTTAAGAAAGTGAATTAGTTGTAATGCCCGCGCCCGAACGGCGCGGGTTTTTGTTTGCTTAGCCTGCGACGGCTCCAGCCGCTCCCGCGACGCCAAAACTGATTGCCATCATGATTACGCCTGCGAACAAAACGCCAAGCGTGACGGCAATCACTGTTTCCTTAAAATTCATGTCCAAAAGGCTTGCGGCCAAAGTTCCAGTCCACGCTCCTGTTCCAGGGAGAGGAATTCCCACAAACAAAAAAAGCGCCACAAACAAAGTGCGTCCGGCTTTGGCCTGCATTTTTTTGCCGGCTTCGCTTCCTTTGACTAAAAAAAATTGGCAAATCTTATCGATGTATTTTTTGTCCTGGCCCCATTCCAAAAAACGGCGGGCGAACAAAAAGATTATTGGAACGGGAAGCATGTTGCCGACAATGCAAACGGCGTATGAAGGAATTATTGGCAAGCCCAGGGCCTGCGAAACTGGAATCGCGCCGCGCAATTCAATTAACGGAACCATGCTGATAAAGAAAATCCAAAGGTATTTTAAGAACATGAAGGTAATTTAACATAAACGCGCGAAAATGTCCACAAACTGCAAAAAGCGCGCTATAATAATACATTATGGCAATCACAGAATTTTTGGAAAAAAACCGCAAGCTTTACGGCGACGAGGTCGCTCTTGTAGAAGTCAACCCTGAACAAGAAGAGACAAGAAAAATAACGTGGAAAGACTATGACTTGATTCAATCCACGGACAAGACTTTTTATCGCCGCGAAATAACATGGCGGGTCTTTGACGAAAAAGCCAACCGAATGGCCAATATGCTTTTGGCGCGGGGAATCAAGCGCGGCGACAAGGTTGCCATTTTGATGATGAACTGCTTGGAATGGCTTCCGATTTACTTTGGAGTGTTAAAGTCGGGCGCGATTGTCGTTCCGATGAATTTTAGATATTCGGCCGACGAGATTTTGTATTGCGCCGATTTGGCCGAAGTTGACGTTTTGCTTTTTGGGCCGGAATTTATTGGCCGCGTTGAGCAGATAGAAGAAAAGTTGAACAAGAACCGCCTTTTGATTTATGTTGGCGAAAACTGTCCGACCTTTGCCGAAAGCTACCGAGAGCTTGTGGCCGACTATCCCAGCAAGGCGCCCGCAATCGAGCTTAAGGACGACGACGACGCGGCCATTTATTTTTCTAGCGGAACGACAGGATTCCCCAAAGCGATTTTGCACACCCAGCGCGCGTTAATGCACGCGGCCTTGGTGGAACAAAAGCACCATTCCACAAGCCGCTCGGACTGCTTTTTGTGCATTCCGCCGCTCTACCACACTGGCGCCAAAATGCACTGGTTTGGCTCTTTGGTGTCCGGCAGCCGCGCCGTTTTGTTAAAGGGAACCAAGCCCGAATACATTTTGGGAACCGTTAGCCGCGAAAAATGCACGATCGTTTGGCTTTTGGTTCCGTGGGCGCAAGACATTCTTGACGCCCTGGACAGCGGAAAAATAAAAGCGGCGGATTACCAGCTTGACCAATGGCGATTGATGCACATCGGCGCGCAGCCGGTTCCGCCCAGCCTTGTAAAGCACTGGCTGGAATATTTTCCCAACCACCAATACGACACCAATTACGGCTTGTCCGAGAGCATCGGACCTGGCTGCGTTCACCTTGGCGTTGAAAACGTCCGCAAAGTGGGCGCCATCGGCGTTCCGGGCTACGGCTGGGAATGCAAGATTGTGGACAACGAGACCGGAAAGGAAGTCGAGCGCGGAAAGGCCGGCATTCTTTATGTCAAAGGCCCAGGCGTGATGAAAGAGTACTTTAACAACCCGGAAGCGACGGCGGAAGTTTTGCATGGCGAATGGTTGGACACCGGCGACGTCGCGATGCAAGACCCCGAAGGCTTTTACTACTTGGTTGACCGCGCCAAGGACGTCATCGTTTGCGGCGGCGAAAACTTGTATCCAGTTCAAATCGAAGACTTTTTGCGCAAGAACGACAAGATACACGACGTCGCGGTTATTGGCCTGCCCGACAAGCGCTTGGGCGAAATCGCCGGCGCGGTCATACAATTAAAGGAAGGCATGACCGCCACCGAAGAAGAAATCAACGAGTTTTGCACGGAACTTCCGCGCTACAAGAGGCCGCGCAAAATTATTTTCGCTCCTGTTCCGCGAAACCCCACTGGCAAAATCGAAAAGCCCAAGCTTCGCAAAATGTACGGCCAAGAGCACTTGGTCGCGTATGAAAACGAGGGCTAAGCCGCGTTCCTATTTCTTTTGTACGGCGGCGCGGACGGCGGAGGCAAAGAGGGAGTCTTGGTCTTCGCGCGGCTCCACCGAGAAGGCGGGTTCCTGCGTTCCTGGAACGGTGCGATAGATTTTGCGCGAGTCGGCTTTGTAGGCCGGCGAGCCGCGCGAGTTGATCCACCAGTCAAGAACAGAAACTATGAACGAGATGTACTTGATTATGTTCGCGTTGTTGGCCGTTGTGTTTTCGCTCTTGTCTTTTGCGTTGAGCAAAACGTCAAGGCGCTTTGAAATCGGCGAGGTAATCTCAAAGTCGTAGTGCGCCCAAGGATTGTTGAGACCGCCGATTGTTCCGCGGTTTGCTTCGCTTTGGGCGATTTGTTTTGCCAAATCGTTAAAGGCGTCGCGCAAAAAGGCCGTTCTGATGAACAATGCCAAGTACTTGTTGTTGTTGATAGGTCGCTCCAACAAAAGTTGCTCAAAAGTAAAGTGCGGAAGGAAGCTGTATTTTGTAAGCCAAAGAATGTCGGTGACGCATTTTTTTCCGGCGCGTGTTTGGATGTAAGTTGCCTGCGTGTATGTTTGGTTTACCAATTGCTTGAGCTGTTCGCCATAATCCCTGCTGAACAATGTGTCTACGTAAACAGGCCATTCGCTAAGAGCCTTTGTAATATTGTCTTCCTTTGATGTGAAGGTTGGATTTTGTTCAACATTGAATTGCATTTTGTTGCAGGCGCGGAAAAGGTCTTGCAAAATTTCGCAAAGGATTATCGTGATTTGAACCGGGTTTTCCGGCGACAGCATCAAATAGGCTTCGTCAAAATCGTAAAGCGGGTCAAAGTAAGGCCACATGTCCGGGAAGGTGTCCAGCTTTAAGAATCCCGCTCCAGGGAAAAGACGGTCCAAAAGCGCCAGGCCTTTTTCGACCATTTCGTTTTGCGAGGCTTCGGCTTTTTCTTGCTCTTTCTTTTTTTCTTCCGCCTCTTTGGCCTTGTCCTCCGCTTCCTTTGCCTTGCGGACTTCTTCGGGGTCGACTTTCTTTTCGGGCAATATCAAGTCAAATTTTTTTAGGCCCAAGAAATTCATTATGGAGGAAACTTGCGCAACAAAGAAGTGAGGGAACTCGTCGTAAGGAGTTCCGCACATTCTCATCAAAAGCGGGTACAAGCCTCTTATGATGCGCGTGTAAAGATACATCCACTCGGTGATGGCCTCTTTTGCAAGGCGGGAAAATTTGTCTTTGTCCGCGTTGGGGTAGTGGAGCAAGTCGGCGTAAACTTCTTTTATGGCGCGAACTATGGCAGGCTCGCCGACAAAATGAATCGTTATCAACATTCTGTAGACCGCTTTTACAAAGGGAACCAAGTCGGCCACCACAGGCGCTTCTTGCAAAGTTTCCAAGTTGACGTAAGCGAGCTTTGCGTCCTTTGTAGACCATTCCGAAATTTTTCTAAGCAGGCGGAATTTCATTTCGGTTTCATTTTGGACGCGGGCCTTGTATGTGTCGGGCGCGAATTGTATTATCGATTTGATGACGGTTATAAAGGCATTGATGTGGTCAAGGTGAGCCTTTAAGGTGATTTCGGCAAATTCTGGAATTACTTTTTCGGAACCGTCTTTGGCCAATTTTTTTAAAAAGTTGAACAAGCCGTAGTTGGGCTTTATGGCAAAGGCGTCGCTCATCATGAGCTTGTCGATTTTTGCGTTGTCTTTTGAAGAAATTTGCGGAAGGTTGGCCGCCCGCGTGACTTTTTTCTTTGGAGCGCTTGGAGCCGAGCTGGAACTGCCAGCCGAGCCGCCGCCCGCAGAAGAGGAGCTTTTTGCCATTTGCGCCGAAACGTTTGTCGAGGAGCGGACAACGCGATGGGACGGCGCGCGTTTTGGCAGCTTGGAATAATCGATGGGCACTGATTTTTCGGTCATGATCTCGCCGCCCAAAACTTTTGTCATGCGGGCGGCTTCTTCTTTGTCAATCGCGCCTATGTTCTTGCGAGTAGCGTCCAATGTGCCAGGTTCCCAAACAGCCTTGGGTTTGGAAGGTCCGGAATAATCCTCTGCCATAATGTTCTATTATAACACAGGTTGGAGATTTTGGCAAATTTTTTTAGCGGACCTAGGCAGCGTCCGAAGGACGCGGCGGAACCGCTCGAACTAAAGCTTAGGGTCTTTCTGTCAAAAACACGAGCGGCTTAGTGGAACTCGCCCCAGTTGGAGCCGCTTTCTATGGACACGCGCGACGGAATCGAAAGCTTGACCGCGCCTTCCATTTTTTGCCTTAGGAGCGCGATTGTTTGCTCGATGGTCGCCGGGTCGTCGGGGCATTCCAAAATCAATTCGTCGTGGACTTGCAAGAGCAGGCGAGCGCCGTTATTGGCTTTTTTTAGCGCGGCGCTTACGTCTATCATCGCCTTTTTGACGATGTCGGCGGCGCTGCCTTGGACGGGCGTGTTCACCGCGACGCGCTCGGCGGCGGCTTTTTCAATTTTATTCTTGCTGTTGATGTTCATCACGCGGCGGCGGCGGCCCATGATTGTTTGGACATGGCCGCTTTCTTCAGCGCCTTTTATGGTGTTGTTGATGAAGGCGCTTATGGCCGAATACTGCTTAAAGTAATTGTCGATAAAGGTTTGCGCCTGCGTTCTTGTAATGTCCAGTTGCGCGGCCAGCCTAAAGGCGCTCATTCCGTAAATGACGCCAAAATTGATTGTCTTTGCCGTCCGCCGCATCTCGGGCGTAACCTCTTGCGGAGAGACGCCGTAAACCAAGGCCGCCGTCGCTTTGTGAACGTCGTCGCCGTTGTTAAAGGCCGCCTGCATGTTTTTGTCGCCCGAAAGATGGGCCAGCACTACAAGCTCGATTTGCGAATAGTCCGCGCTTATCAACACCGTTCCGGGAACGGCGGTAAATGCCGAGCGGATTTTTCGGCCCGCGTCGTTGCGCACCGGAATGTTTTGCAAGTTGGGGTCGCGGCTAGAAAGGCGGCCTGTCGCCGTTCCTGTTTGCATGAACGAAGTGTGGATGCGGCCGTTTTTGTCGGCCAGTTTTGGAAGGGCGTCAACGTAAGTGGATTGCAGTTTTGAAAGTTCGCGGAACTTTAGAATTTTCGCCGGAACGGGATCCATCGCCGCAAGCTCTTCCAAAACACTTGTGTCGGTGGAGTAGCCGGTCTTGGTTTTCTTTCCGTGCGGAAGGCCGCGCTCGGTGAACAAAACTTCCTGCAATTGCTTGGGCGAGGCGATGTTGAATTCGTGGCCGACTTCCGCGTAGATTTCTTTTTCGGCGGTAGAAATTTCTTTTTGCAAATCCTTGTTGTAGGAATCGAGCGCCGCCGAGTCCAAGTGGATTCCAGCCAATTCCATCTCGCCCAAAATTTTTATGAGCGGCATTTCTATCGTTTCAAAAAGTTCCAGTAATTTTTTTTGCGCAAGCTCTTCCTTAAAAATTTTGTAAAGCTGCCAGGTAAAGTCAGCGTCCTCGGCGGCGTAAGGAACGGCTTTTTCAAGCGGAACGTCGCGGAAGGTTTGGCCTTTGCCCACCAATTCCTTGAACTCAATTCCGACAAGAGCCAGCTTTGTTTGGCCGAGCGTTTCTAGCGAGTAAGGCGAGTGTCCTATTTTGTCTGGGTCCAAAAGCCAGGCAGCGATCATCGTGTCAAAAATTTTTGCCTTGCAATCTTCTTCTTTTAGGCCGGCGCATCGTAAAACCTCGTAGTCAAATTTTGCGTTGTGCAAAATGAGCGTCCAGTCCGGCTCTTTGAACAGGCGCGAAAGTTGTTCCACAGCGTCTTGCGCGCTCACTCCGTCCGAGGCAAAAAGCGAGTCGCCTTGCGAAGAAACAGGGATGTAATAGCCGCTTCCGTCTTTGTTGGAAAGGCTAAAGCCCAAAAGCGCCGCCTCGGTTGTTTTTAGGGAATCGGTCTCGGTGTCCAAGGCGCAGGCTTTTTGCGGCGAGGCCAAAATGTCGTCCACCAATTTTTTTAGCTCGTCCGCGCTTGTCACGGCCTTGTAGTCGCCCTCGTTTTTGCGCAGTGGAAGAGGCGCGGGAACTTCTTCTTGCGGCGAATCAGTCGCAAGACCTTGATTGCTGGAGGCGCGCGAATTGCTCGCAAGGCCAGAATCGGTTGAGCCGCCCGCAGAACCTGAATTGTCGGCAAGACCGGAATTGTCCGCCGCGCAAGAATCGTCGTCAAAAACTTTTTCGCCGCATTCTACCGCGAGCGAAGCGTAGCCCTTTGCCGCTTGGAAAATTTCGTAGTTCTTTAGTTTTTGGGCGGCGGCGGCAAAATGGAATTCCGTCTTCGCGATGGTCTTAAGCTCGTCGCCTGGAACAGTGTCGCAAAGGGTGATGAGCTTTTTGGAAAAAAAGGCGTTGTCTTTTCCGTCGCGAACTTTTTGCCCTATCGCGCCTTTAATTTCGTCCGCGTGTTGGTAAATGCCTTCGAGCGAGCCGTATTGGTCCAAAAATTTGCAGGCGGTTTTTACGCCCACGCCTTTAACGCCTGGAACGTTGTCCGCGGTGTCGCCGTAGAGCGACAGAAGATCCAAAAGTTTTTTGGGCTCCACGCCCCACTCGGCCTTGACGCCTTCCGCTCCCACGATTTTCCAAACGTCGGCGTGGTCGGGCTTTAGGATTTGAACTTTGTCGCCAACCAATTGCATCAAGTCCTTGTCGCCCGAAAGAATGCGGACGCTCTTTCCTTGAGCCACGGCGTTTGCGGTGACTGTGGCGATTACGTCGTCGGCTTCGTAGCCTTCCACCCGCAAAGACGGAACGCCAAGCGCTTGCAACACTTCCTCAATCCACGGAATTTGCGCGTGGAGGTCTTCGGGTGTTTTTGGGCGCGTGGCCTTGTAGTCGGCGTACATCTGGTGGCGGAATGTTTTTGATTTGGAGTCAAGCGCCGCGATCAAAGTCTTGGGCTTGTAATGCTGAATCATCGAAAGAAGGTTCCTAAAAAAGCCGAAGAGCGCGCTGATGTTGCGGCCCTTGGAATCTGTGAGCGGCCGCGAAATGAACGCAAAGTAGCAGCGGTAAATGAGTCCGTAAGAATCGATTATATAAATTGTGTCGTCGTTAAAAATGTCGTTTGCCATGATTTTATTATAACATAAAAGATTGTCGGGTCAAGCCCGACAATGACAAGGGGCAGTCCGGCAATGACATATTTCGTTTAATCAATATCGCCGCAATAGGCGTCAAAATTATAAATTGACAGGACAAAAAGCGCGCCCTTATAATTGCGGCGGAGGAAAAATGAAAAGGTTTTTAAGGTTCGCCGCCAAATGGCGCGCTGTCGCAATTTTTTCTTTCGTTCTCGTTGTTTCGTTTATTTCGACGGATTGCGCCAGGAGCGTTCCCCAAACAGGCGAGACGACGTCAAACATTGTTCTTGACGGCGTGGAATTGAAAAAAACAAGTTGCGCGGTCGTCATTCCAAAAGGAAAGACGGCCAAGATTGATGTGACCGACGACTCTTATTGGAACAAGATTGCCTTTGAAGGCAGCGTCGAAGAATGGCGCGGAGTTTTTGTAAAGAACCGAAAAATAATTTTAAAGGCCTTTTGCATGGGCCAGTATCCCGTCACGCAGGAATTGTTTGAAAAAGTCATGGGCTACAATCCCTGTTTGTTCAAAGACGACATTCCCGGTGAGTCAACCGCGCTGCGCGTCGCGGACACAATTTCTTGGTTTGAGGGAATTGTGTTTTGCAACAAGCTTACGCAAGCGACGATGAAAAAATCCGACTGCGTTTATTACGCTGATTCCTCCTGCAAAAAAATTTACGACGAAGCCGACATGAAAAAGCGCGTCATACCGTTCTTCAACCAAAAGAAAAAAGGTTGGCGGCTCCCGACAGAAACTGAGTGGGAATACGCGGCCCGCGGCGGAATAGAAAATTTTGACAAAAGGAATTTCGCATTTTCAGGAACGGCCAGCGTCGGCGGAAAACTTGTCCTTGACGGAAAAGGCAATGTGTTCACTGACGCCAACTTGGACGAGTACGGCTGGTACCGCGGCAACTCCAACAAAATGCCGCACGAAGTTGGACTAAAAAAGCCCAACGCGCTTGGCCTTTACGACATGACCGGAAACATGTGGGAGTGGATTTACGATTGGCTTGACCATCATCTTGCGGAGGGAACGGTAGAAAACCCCATCGGTCCGGAAAGCGGCGCCGACCGTTGTCTGCGCGGCGGCTCTTGGTTTGACAACGCCTACGACTGCGTTCTTTGCAGGCGCTTTCACAACGCCCACCCCGGCATAGGACATTCGTACTTTGGCTTTAGGATATGCAGGAGCTTGTAATCACTCTTCCGACAAAAACCGCAAAAGGCGCGCTTTAAGAGATTCGTAGCGCAGGCGCTTTTCTTCTTTTGCAAAGTGAACGTCGCGGAACTGTTCGGGATTGTTTTGGTATACAAGCTTTTCGTCGCCAAACTGTTCGCTGGTAAGGTCAAAGACGCAATCGTCAATGACATTGTAGCAATGGTAGTTTCCGCCATCGCGCAGGATGCCGTAAACTTTTCCGCCAAAAATGTCTTGCGCCAAAAAGGCTGTGATCGAGCATTGGCCAAGCGTTTTGTTGTCCGGCGTCCAGTCGCCGCGCATTCTTGGAGCGCAAGTGTCCGCCGACCAAATTTTTGAAAGCGCGTCATACAAGTCGCGGGGATTTTTTATTTTTGCGGCGAGGTCTTTGTTTGCGCCAAGCGCGCCGGCTGTTGGCGCAACATCCGCCGTCTGCCAGCCGTAAAAGTTGTATTCGTTAGCCATAACTTTTATATAGACCTATTGCGTGCGAGTGTCAAGCAGTTTGTTCTAATGATGAGCAGGCAGGCCGCGTTCAACCGTTTGTCTTTATTATGGCGGAATTTAGGCTTTTATTCGATATTTGCAACATTACTATCACGTTCTATACTGTATGAAAAGTCTGAATCTTCGCTCAAATTAAAACTCAAATTATACTGGGCAAAAAATTGTTTTCTTGACAAACTAGTTAATTTAGATTTAATTGCTTTATATGTATCACAAGAGGTTAAAAGATTGACATCATATTCAGCATTGTTTGAATTGTAATCCGTTATATAGGTTCCATCCCAATTTGGCCACTCTCCAGTATTATTGCCAACCCAAAATGAAATTCCTGTTTTTGGTGATTGAATAGAAACAGGCATGCTAAATTTATTTAATTTTATGGAAATTTTTTCATCATCGAAAGACAAAATCGGTGACCAGCCAGCGACAGAATATACTAAATGTCCTATTCCGCCAGAAGCTTTCATTTTTAACTTCTTTGCTGAAATACCATCTAAGTGAAATCTAAATCTATAACATTTGTTTGATGTTACAAGAGGAAAAACCCCGGTCCAATTTGTTGATTTATCTGTCCAGTTTTTTGGAATAGCACGGAGACCATCATTTTCACAGACAATGAAAGGGCTTTTGTCGCGAAATCCTTCTGGTAAAGCGAAAATAGTAAACTTGACTCCTTGAGGTGTTGATTCTGCTTTCCAATATTGGTCTTCATCTGAAGTTTTGGATTCTTCTTTG
Source organism: Treponema sp. (assembly GCA_017551705.1). GTDB lineage: Bacteria > Spirochaetota > Spirochaetia > Treponematales > Treponemataceae > Treponema_D. Next base: position 27,246 of record JAFZLA010000079.1, on the reverse strand, counting down.
CCAAAAGACACGGAATTACTTTCATAAAATTTTACAAATTCAAAATCAGAGCAATCTGCCAACTTAAATCTTGAACAGCATTGGGAAAAAAGAGTATTTTTGTCTGAATTGTAGATACCACTTTGAATGGTATAGTATTCTGAACTTGTTGATAGGTTATATTCAAAAACATATTGTGTTGGATCGTAATTGTATTCACAAATCAATTCTGCATTCCAATTTGGATTTCCTGTACCAGCAAAAAATTTTACTGTGTTTTTTACAGGTATGCTTGCCGAAGGAAGGTTAGAATTTTGAATTTTTAGTAAAAGGATTTCTTTTTGTTCTGACCATGACAAGGTTGCTTTATTTGTTGTATTTCCAGAGGAAATTGTTGTTTGCGCGCCTCCGACAGCTCTCATATTAAATTTTTTTGTTGGGAGTATGTCTTGATTTTCTGATACGTGAAACCTGAATGTATAGTTTTTCCCGGCTTCAACAAGAGGAAATATTCCTGTCCAATCTTTTGACCTATCTGTCCAATTTTGTGGAAAAGAGCTTATTCCTATGGTTTCATTTGCTAATTCAACATAAAAATTTCGATAATGCTCCGGCAAAGCGAAGAAGGTAACTTTAATACCTTGCGAGGTTGATTCCGCTTTCCAATATTGATCTTGATCAAAAGTAACGAATTCCGTGTTTTTATCTTCAGATCCGCCCGCGGAGTTGGAGCAGGCCGCAAAAATGATTGACAATGCAATAAGGATAAAAGTCAACTTTTTCATACTAAAGCCTCCAAATATGGTAGTTACCGCTATCACGGTATATAATTATACACCACAACCGCTAAAAAGGCAAGTTTTAAATAAAGATACCCTAAAAAGTGTATCATTTTAATATGGGATTTAGAGAAAACCTTAAAGACGAGATGGAATATCAGGGCGTGACAACAAAGGAATTGGCCGAAAAATCTGGGGTCAGCAAACGAACCATAGACCATTATCTTATGACCAATCCGCAGGAGCCTGGGGTTTACAATGCCCAAAAAATCGCCAAGGCCTTGAATGTTTCCGTTGAATTTCTTGTGACCGGCGCGGAATACAAAAGTCCCGTCGCCGTCACAGGCGAGCGTCTTGAATTCCTAAATTCCTTTGAAAAACTTCCCGCCGACGACCGCCTGCTGATTCTAAGCTTGATAAAGAAAATTCAAGTAAAATCCCGGTAAAACCTTGCTTTTTTTCAATTTTGATGATAAACTTATGGTTGTTTAGTGAATTTTGGCTAAAAATTCACTATGGAGTAGTGAATTTATGGATTTTTTTAAGCGAAACCTTAATTTGATGGCGGTTCTTGAGAAAAAGTCGCTTTTTTTGTTCGGGCCGCGGCAAACAGGAAAATCTTCTTTTATAAAAAACCAAATTTTGGACAAAAACATCGCTCTTTTTTGGACGCTTCTTGACGGCCGCCTTAGGCTCAAGATTGTTTCGGATCCTGGCATTTTGCGGCAAGAGGTCGAGGAAAAAAATCTTCGCGATTGCGTGATTGTCATAGACGAAATTCAAAAATGCCCGGAGCTTTTGGACGAAATCCATTTTTTAATCGAGGAACGAAACATCCGCTTTTTGATGACAGGTTCAAGCGCTCGAAAGCTAAAAAAGGCCGGCGTAAATCTTTTGGGCGGACGGGCTACGGAAAGGCATTTTCATCCGTTCAATTTTGCGGAAATCGGGAACCATCAAAATTACAATTTGCCTTTTATTTTTGAACATGGACTTTTGCCCTCGATGTTTCTTTCCACAAACCTTGACGAAGACCTTGCCGCGTACATTGACACATATCTTACCGAAGAGATTGCGGCAGAAGGCGCCGCAAAAAACATTCCAGCGTTTTCAAGATTCTTGACAACCGCGGCATTGACAAACGCGCAATTGTTGAATTACAGCAACATCGCCAGCGACGCGCAAATTCCTGTTCAGACTGTTAGACAATGGTATGACATTTTGCAAAGCACGCTTCTTGGCTGCCAGCTTGAGCCGTTCACAAAAACAAAAAAAAGAAAGGCGATTTCGACTGCCAAATTTTACTTTTTTGACATAGCGATTGCCCGCGCGCTCAGAGACATTCCTGTTCCGGCGGAAGGAACAAGCGAAGCGGGAGAATATTTTGAACAACTTGTTTTTATGGAATTAAAAGCTTGGATTGACTACACCCGTCCGCGAAGCAAGCTGACTTTTTGGCGTTCAACTTCAAATATGGAAGTGGATTTTTGCGTTGACGAAGAGCTTGCCGTTGAGGTCAAGCTTACAATGAACGTAACCGAAAAACACCTAAAAGGTCTGAAAGCCTTGCGAGAAGAAAACATTTTTAAGCGCTATATTGTTGTGTGCCAAGAAGAACATCCGCGCCTTGTTGACGGGATAGAAATCCTTCCGTGGAAATACTTTTTCGCGCAGTTATGGGGTTGTTAGCCCCCTATTCCCCCTCATTCATCTTTGCGGGGGAGCGGCTGACAAAGTCTTCAAAGCTTTGGAGCTTTTGTGAAAGGAAGGATTCGCTGTGGCCGCTAAAGAATTTGGTGACGCGGTCTTGGCGCAAAACGGTTTGAAGCTTTTGGACGTTGATAGCCGAGGCCTTGTCGATTTGCATGGCCTTTTTGCGCAACACAGTTCCCAAGCGCAAGGAGAAGGCGCAGTCAACCATAAAGAATCCGAACAAGGTTCCCACGACAAAAGAGAACCATGGATGCTCGATGAACCAAAGAACCAAGTCCAAAAACGGCGGGAACAAAAAGAAGTAATAGGCGGCCGAAAGCAACGCCCAAAAGAATGTGTATTTGGGGCAAATGATTCCCCACAAGTTGCCCCATTCTTCGGTGTAGTCCCAAAGGCGCAGTTTCATTCCTTTGATGAATATGATGCCCGCTACAAATTCTATCGCGGTCATGATGAGCGCCATAAAGACAATCATAAGAGCGTAGTGCGGCGCTCCGCCCGCGTCGATTTTTGTGATGTCGCTTTCGTAGAATGACAGGACAAAAAGCGCTGTCGCGCCAAAACCGTAGACCGGCAGCCAAGGCCCTGTCAAAAAGCCCGGGTTGACCCAGCGCTTTTGCGGGTTTTGGTTGCGGGCAAAAAATTTTCGGTAAAAGAGCTCCAAGACCCATCCGATGATGGAACCTACAAAAAACAAAAAGGCTATGACTACAAAATTTTTATACGCGTTTGGCTCAAACTTCATAACTTAAATTTAGCGCAAAGAAGCGGACGGCGCAAGCGGAAGGTTCCGCGCAAACAAAAGGGCTTGCGCAACGGCAAGCCCTAAAGCAGGAAATATTATGTAAAATCTTATTTGTCTGGTACAGATTTTAACTTTTTGTAATTCCCCCCTTTATGTAGAATTTTAGCGCGCATTGGCAAAAACGCAATTGACTAATAATGCGGGCTGCCACAGTTTTGCAAAACCAAAAACACGGTCGCGATTATATTCCTTCCGCGTAGGTTGAGCGTTTTTCAAACTTAAAGGCGTCCAAGAATTTTTGGGCGCGTTCTGTTTTGGGGGAACTGAAGAATTCGTCGGGCTTTCCTTCTTCTACAATAACGCCGTCGTCGATGAAGACGATTCGGTCGGCGACCGCGCGGGCAAATTCAAGCTGGTGGGTCACGATGAGCATCGTGCGGTTTTCTTTGGCCAGCGCCATCATTACGTCAAGCACTTCGCGAACCATCTCGGGGTCAAGCGCGGCGGTCACTTCGTCGAACAGCAAAATTTCTGGATTCATGCAAAGGGCGCGGACAATCGCGACGCGCTGGCGCTGGCCGCCCGACAATTGGCGGGGATAGGCGTTCTTTTTTTCCAAGAGGCCCACGCGGTCCAAAAGTTTTTCGGCTTGCGCTGTCACTTCCGCTTTGTCGCGCTTTTGCGCCTTTATTGGGCCAAGCAAAACGTTTTTTAGTACGGTGAGGTTGGGGAACAAGTCGTAGCTTTGGAATACCATTCCGATTTTTTGGCGGACAAGGTGCATGTCCTTTTGTCGGTTGGAAATGACCTCGCCGTCCAAAAGAATTTGTCCGCCCTGAATCGATTCCAAGCCATTAATGCAGCGCAAGAGCGTGGACTTTCCGCAGCCGGAAGGGCCAAGGATTACCACAACTTCGCCGCGCTCCACGTTCATCGAAACGCCTTTTAAAATTCCGCCGGCCTCTTTGTATGATTTTACCAAGTTTTTGATTTCAAGTATTGCCATAGTTCCTCCAGCGGCCTCAACTTTGTTTTTCTATCTTGTCCGCCAAAAGCGAAAGCGACCAGCAGACTATAAAATACATAAAGAATATCACAGAGTAAACCGCGATTGACGCGGTTGGAATCGTAAGGCGGCTTGCTTCGATTATTTGCTGGCCGATTTTGACAACTTCTATCACGCCCACAAAAACGACAAGCGAGGTTGTCTTTATCATTCGCGTTATCAAGTTCATGCTTACAGGAACAAGCCGCTTTATCGTTTGCGGAAGAATCACGTACAAAAAAATCTGCCGCTCGGTAAGGCCAATCGCCCGGCCGCTTTCGTATTGATGTCGGGGAATTGATTGCAATGCGCCGCGAACAAGGTCGCCCATTTCGGCAGTTCCCCAAAGCGCGAACACCAAAATTGACGCGGCCTCGCCCGAAATCGAAATGTCAAAGGCGTGGGTCAGGCCAAAATACGCCAAGAAAAGCAAAACCATTTGCGGCATTATGCGCATAAATTCTAGGTAAAGCGCGCAAAGGGCGCGGACAAATTTGTTTTTGGAATTCATCGCGATTCCAAAAAAGAAGCCCAAGAAGATTGAAATAAAAACTGAGACGGCGGCAATCCAAATAGTGACTCCCATTCCGCCAAAAAGCCGCGCCAAATTTTTTCCTTTTGCAAGGACGCCAAACGCTGTTTTAATGGCCTCAAACGTTTCCGTATTGCCCATAGCGCAGCCTCCTTTCAACAAAATGCGACAATACCGAAATCGGCAGCAATATCACAAAATACGCCGCGACCAAAAGAAAGAGCGCCTCTTCGGTTTTGTAATAAAGGCCAATCAAGTCCTTTGCGACAAACATCAAGTCGGCCAAAGCGACGGCGCTAAAAACAGAAGTTTCTTTTAGCAAAAAAATTATGTTGGCAACTACGCCCGGCATCGACACGGTCGCGGCTTGCGGAAGCACCACGTACTGGACAAGCTGGCGCTTGCTGAGGCCGACGCACATTCCGCTTTCGATTTGGACGCGGCCAACCGTTCCCAAGGCGCTTCTAAAAGTCTCAGCCATATAGGATCCGCCCAAAAATGTAAGGCCAATTATTCCGCATTGTTCGCTTGAAAATTTTATTCCCATTCGTGGAAGGGCAAAGTACAAAAAGAAAAGTTGTATCAAAAGCGGCGTGTTGCGAGAGAATTCCGTGTAGACCCTGACGACGGCGCGCAAGACCGGAATCTTCCAGTAGCGGACAAGCGCGCAAAAAATTCCCACGGCAAACGAAAGCAGTATTCCGATAAAGCCTATCCGCAAAGTCAAAAGCGCGGCCTCTTGATAAAGCGGAAGTACTTCTTTTATAAAATCAAAATCCATTATAACCTGCAAGTTGGAATGACAAAAAAATTGCCCGGACTAGCCGGGCAATCAAAGTTTTTCCAACGGCGTGTATATATTACAACTTTCCGCCTTCTACTACAAGACTATCCGCGTCGGAATCTTTTCCGTAAACGCTGCGGAGAGTGGCCTCATAGTCGGCGTGGAAAAAGCGCTCTTTGCCAAGCTTGACGATTTCGTCGTTGAGCCATTTGAGCAAGTCCGCGTTGCCTTTTTGAACGGCGGGCGCGATTGCGTCAAGGCTTCCGATTGAGTCGGCTCCGGCTCCTACGGCAAAGGTCGGGTTTTCAATCGCCCAGGCCAAGACTTCTGTGTTGTCGGTTGAAAGTCCGTCTCCGCGTCCGTCCAAGAGCGCGTTGTAGGCCTCTGAATATTGGTCAAACTTTAAGAGCTTGATTTTGGGATAGTTCTTGGAGAAGTATGTCTCCGCGGTCGTTCCCTTGGCGATGATCAAAGTCTTTCCGTTGAGCTGGGCGGGGTCTGTGACCAAGGCCTTTTTGGGAGAAACGATTCCTAAGGCTACCTTCATGTAAGGAAGGGCAAAGTCAACCTTTTGCGCGCGTTCGGGCGTTACGGTAAAGTTGGCCAAAACGATGTCAACTTTTCCTGTGGCCAAAACTTCGACGCGGGCGGCGGCTTCCACCGGAACGTACTTTACTTTTACGCCCAAATCTTTTGCGATGCGGTTTCCAAGGTAAACGTCGTAGCCCTGGTATTCGCCGTTTTCGTCAACGTAGCCAAAAGGCTTTTTGTCGCTGAAAACCGCGATTTTGATTGTCTTGCTCTTTTTGATTTCGGCAACTGTTCTTCCGCCTTTTGCGAAAGTTGAAGAAAGAGCCACAACGGCCAAAGCCGAAGCCAACACAATTTTCTTTGTCATTGTTCCAAAAAATTTCTTGTTCATAGTTTTATCTCCTATAGTTTTTATGTCATGTCCGGGCTTGACCCGAACATCTTTTATATAGCTTTAAAGCCGTTCTCCAAATCGGCGATGATGTCGTCGATGTGCTCCGTTCCGATTGACAGGCGGATTGTGCTCTGCGTGATTCCCTGGTCGGCAAGCTCCGCGTCGCTAAGCTGGCTGTGCGTTGTCGTGGCCGGATGGATTACCAAGCTCTTTACGTCGGCGACGTTGGCCAGCAGGCTGAAAATTTTGAGGTTGTCGATGAACTTCCAAGCCGCGTCTTTTCCGCCCTTGATTTCAAAGGTGAAAATCGAGCCGCCGCCGTTGGGGAAGTATTTTTGGTAAAGCGCGTGGTCGGGATGCTCGGGGAGCGACGGGTGGTTGACCTTGGCCACTTTTGGATGCTTGCTAAGGTATTCAACGACCTTCTTGGTGTTCTCGGCGTGGCGCTCAAGGCGGAGCGAAAGCGTCTCAGTTCCCTGCAACAAAAGGAAGGCGTTGAAGGGGCTGATTGAAGCGCCTTGGTCGCGGAGCAAAATGGCGCGAATGTAAGTCACGAAGGCGGCCGGTCCTACTGCATCCGCGAACGAAACTCCGTGGTAGCTGGGGTTGGGCGCGGCGATCGGAGCGTACTTTCCGCTTTTTTTCCAATCGAACTTGCCTGAGTCTACAATTACGCCGCCAAGGGTCGTTCCGTGGCCGCCGATGAATTTTGTGGCGGAATGAACGACTACGTCGGCGCCATGCTCAATCGGGCGGATAAGGAAGGGCGTTCCAAATGTGTTGTCGATTACAACCGGAATGCCGTGCTTGTGGGCGATGGCGGCGATTGCGTCAATGTCCGGAATGTCGCTGTTGGGGTTTCCCAAAGTCTCAAGGTAAACGGCCTTTGTGTTGGGCTTTATGGCGCCTTCAACTTCCTTAAGGTCGTGCGCGTTGACAAACGTTGTCTCAACTCCAAACTGCTTTAGCGTGTGCGAAAGCAAGTTGTAAGTTCCGCCGTAGATTGTCTTTTGGGCGACGATGTGCTCGCCGGCTTGGGCCAAGGCCTCGATTGTGTAGGTAATCGCCGCCGCTCCGGAGGCAACCGCCAAGGCCGCGACTCCGCCTTCGAGCGCCGCGATGCGCTTTTCAAAAACGTCCTGGGTGCTGTTGGTCAAGCGACCGTAAATGTTTCCAGCGTCGGCCAAGCCAAAGCGGTCGGCGGCGTGCTTGGAATTGTGGAACACGTAAGACGTTGTTTGGTAAATCGGAACCGCGCGGGCGTCCGAAGCGGGATCGGCCTGTTCCTGGCCAACGTGCAACTGCAATGTTTCAAATTTGTAATTAGACATAATAATTCTCCTTAAAATATAGTTGTTTTTTTTGCCAAGCTCCTGTGGGGCATGGCGAATCCAAATGTGATGTAATTGGATTGTTGGCTAAAGGTCTTTTAGCCTAACAAAAAAGACAACAGAGGCGCATGCGTCCGTATCGGAAGTTTTGTCTGACGAGTTTTTCAAAATAAGCTTTCATTCTTGCGCCTCCTTTTTAGAAGAATTGTTTTACCTAGTTTTTCTCTAGGTAATTAAGATAATACAGCGCTTGAAAAAAATTGTCAATAGTTTTTTAAAAAAATTTTTTAATTTTTTTTGAATGGCAGGCAAAGCTAAATAGGGTATAAAAAAACCGCGCGGGAGGCGCGGCTTTTTGGTCTTTTCAAAATGGCCCGCAAGTGAAACGTCGCGGAAATCCGCTCGAAACAACTATTGGGGTCTTGCAAGCAAAGGTACGAGTGGCTTACATCAACTCTTCTAGGTCAATCTCGCCCGCGGTACAGGGAACTTGGATTGACCAGTTTTCCAGCACTTGCGGGTGCAGCTCGCCAAAGATTCCCACTTGCTTGTCGCCAACCATGATGCCGGCTTGGCGGCCAGGGATAAAGCGGGGGTCTTGGGTCTCCACAACTTTGTATTCGTGGTCAAGGTAGTAGAGCAAAGAAGAAACTTCGCTGGCCGCGCTGTTGAAGTTGGCGTTGGAAGCCGCTGTCACAAATCCTAAAGATTGGCGGGTGCGGGTTCCGGTGTTCTCTTCGGGGCAGATGTAGGCGACTTTTCCGATTTCGAAAATCTTGTGGGGGAAAATCGCGTTGGCGCTCTGGCTTTCGGCGCGGAGCAACGACGGAATGATTGACGGGCGCACAAACTGGTAGTTTTCGCTCATCGGGTTGGCGACCTCAATCGCGTTCTCGGCGCTGACGTTCATGCGCTCGATGTAGTCCTTTTTGCTGCCCAAATAGTTAAAAATCATTTCCTGATAATTGAGGCCAACCATGATTTCCTTTGTCTTTCGGCTGTAAACCGTAAGGTCGCTGAGCTTTCCGATTGTAAAGGCGTTGGGCTTTTGCGGGGCAAAGTCCTTGACTCCGCAGCCGATCATCACGTCTTCGATTACGTCGACTTCGTGCAAAAAGTCGTTGCGGTAGGGGGCGGGGCTGAGCGTTATTACCCAGTCGTCGCCAACTTGCTTTGTCTCCACCTTGCTTCCCATGCGGGTAAGAGCGTCTGTGACCTTCTTAATGTCAAAGTCGCTTCCGAGCAATTTGTTGACCGCGCTGAGCGTGGCTTTTGTCGTGGGCTGGAAGTAGAAGGGAACGGTTATGTCCTTTCCAAAGCCTGTGTCGTAGGGATGCTTTACCAAAATCGGCTTAATGTCGTAGCCTTGGTCGATAAAGTCGCAGGCAACGATGTTGGCGCTCAAAATAAGGCCTTCCATGTTGTCGCCTGTAAGCTCAACCATCAAGTCCTTGTCGCCAACCTGAACCGCGCCCAATGTGGCGCTGTTGATAATCGGAGCCATTGACATAACCTCGCCGTTTGCGTCAGACAAGAGCGGGAACTTTTTGCAGTCTTTTAGAATCCAGCCAAAGTCCTTTCCTTTGGGATGGTCGGTCAAAATTTGGCGGCAAGTCATGGGCGCGTCGCATTGCAGCGGCACGAACGAAGTTTTGTCGGGATCCACGGCGTGGTATTTTACAGGGAACTTTATTTGGTCGACGCGGTAAACGCCCATCGAAATGGACTTGCGCTTGCGGCCAAAGTTCCAGCAAAGCTTTTCTTGCGTTTGGATTATGTCCTTGAGCATGGAATCGTCGATGGCTTTTCCGCAAATCATAAAGGCCACCATGTAGGGGCGAACGTCCTTTAGCGCCGCGTCGACATTCACCACGCGGTCGGCGTAGTCGCCGTTGCCCATGTTGGACATATATTTGTAGTAGTCGGCTGTCTTTCCGCCGGCGTGCAATTTGAGCTGGCGGGCCACGCCGTTTGTTGACCAAAGGTCGGGGCGGTTTGTGTCGTTGAGCTCTATTTTTATCACGCGTTCGCTTTCGGGGAGCGACGTGTCGGGCTTTTCGTCAAGTTCCGCCTTGGCGCAGGGAAGAACGTCCTCCAACGCGGCGTAATCGTATCGCTTTCCTACAGCGTCAAAAAACAATTTTTCATTTACTTCGATTTTTGGCATAATTTACTCCAAGCCAATATTATAGTGAATTGTGGAAAAATATTCAATTATTGCCGGGTTTACGCGGCGAAGGGGTTTTGGATTTTGGAGCCGCCGACGATTTGTTGGTCGTTTAGATCTTCGGAATAAACTGTGGCGCAGCCCGCGTTGTTGGCGGCGGAAACTATCAGCGAATCCCAAAAAGACAGCTTGTTTTTTATGCTTATGTCAATTGCGGACAAAATTAGAGGAACCGAGATTGTGGCGACATGGAAATTGTCGCTGAACATTTCGATTAGTTTTTTTGCCTTTTTTTTGTCGCAGCGCAGTTTTGTGGTCGCGACGTTGTAAAATTCTTGCAAGCACTGGGTTGAAATCATTCCGTTGCCAGACGCTATGGCGTCTTTTATGAGAGTTTCGGCGATTTTTTGCTTGCGCAAGTCGCTGTCGTCTGCGTAATACACCAAAATATTTGAGTCAAAAAAGACTTTGCCTTCTTCCGTTTTGACCGTTTTTTTATCTGTCATACAGTTCCTCCCTGGTCCATTTTTTGCCATGTGAATTAAGATGCAGTTTCCTTGTAAAATCTTCCATCTCCTGATATGCTTGCATACGTTTGTCGGGCTTGAGCCTTTCTTGGGTGGCCTGCTGCACCATGCCGGAGATTTTTTCCAAGACTTTGAGCTGCTCCTTGTAAACCAGTTTTGGAAGCATTTGGAGGATTGCGTTCAGATAGTAGGAAGGGGCGCGACGGACGGCCAAAAAGTCCGCGGCTCCAGCAACGCCCGAATCGTGAAGTTCAAGCGCCTTTTCGTCAATTTCGTAATTGGTGGCGGGATGCTCTTCTTCGCCATAGTCTTTAAGCTGGTCGTCCAAAATTACGTCGTAAGGAACATGGTAAAAGTTGGCCAAATCAACGACAGTCTTTACGGGAGGAACCGCGGCGCCGCTTTCGTACTTAATGTACATTTGACGCGAGATTCCCAAAAAAGAGGCCACCGCCGCCTGCGAGTAATTGTTCTGAATTCTAAGTTTGCAAAGCGTTTTGTTCATGCTTGCATTGTAGCGCGCAAGCAAAAACAGGTCAAGAAAAATTTACATAATATGTAATATATAGTTTACCTAATAATTAAAACCCAAACACAAATTTGCGGCCGTTGTGGGCCAGCAAAAGGTCGGCCACAGAAATTTTTTGCTTTTGCTTTTTGCCGCTGGCCTTGTCAACAAATTCCACCGCAAGCTCGCCTGCCAAAATCTCGGAGGCCAAGCGGGGGCCGTAAATCTCGTTGAGCAAGTCCTTGTACTCTTGCAGAGACATTTCTTCGCCCGAAATTATTGGCGCCATCAAAATGTCGGCTATGGTTTTTGCCGCGCTGTTTTCCTTAAGCACTGAGGCCGCCAACGACTGAGGGCTTAGCGCCAGCGTTAAGGTCTTTTTGCCGCCCGCGGCTTTTTGAATGTTGATGAATTCTTTGGGCAGCGCCTTTGTGTTTGGAACTTGGGCCGCCGCGGTCAATGCGTTTTTGCCAAAATTTACGTTGGCGTTTTTAAAAGAATTTGCGTTCAGCTCAGTTTGAATTTTCTTTGAAATTTCGTCTAAATTTGGCGAATTTTGGGCATTTTCGCTTGAAATTTGCTGAATTTGAGCCAAAGATTCAACAAAAGCTTCTCCCAATTGCGAAGAAAAATTGACAGACAGCGCGTCGTTTTTGTCGCATTCAACAGTGACTTTTAGCGGGCAGCCGCAAAAGAAAAGCGTCGATGCAAAGACCGCAAGAGCTCCAAAAAAAGTCCGCGCGAAAATTTTGTCCTTCATATAATTATAAAAAATTTGAAAGCGGTAAAGTTACGCGGACTCCGCTCGAAAAGACAAGGCCGGTCGCCATGCTGTCATGGAAGGACATGGCTCCGCCGTCGGAATCGTTGTATACCGTGTACGAAATGTCTTGCACAAAGGAGATGCCGACTTTTCCAGCCTTGATTTTTGGCGTCTGGAAAGACACGCCCAAGATTCCGGGAAAGAAGGAGCCTTTGATTTTGCTGTCGCTGTCAGGAAAGGTTGGCTTTCCAAAATTGATTACGGGGCCTGCGTAAATTTTTACGTAGTCGCAAACGTTCATCGAAAAAACGATTGGCATTTGGAAAATTTTGGAAGCGTGGTTGTAGCGGAGAATCGTTCCAACCCCGGGCTGAAATTTCCAGGCGGCGTAGCGGGCGTTGGTTTCCAAAGAAATGCCGCGCCAGTTTAGCATAAATCGGGTCGGCAAAAAAAAGTTCCAGTCGCAAAAAAGAGTGGCGTCAAAAACGATGTTTGAGTACCAATTGTCGCTTTTTGACTTAGGCTTTTCGTTTGAGCTGACCGCGTCCAAAACGTCGTCGCGGTCGGGAATGTCCTCTTCGGCGACGATTTCGTCGTCAACGGAATCCGACACATCCTCTTTGGCCGGGCGGCCAGACGGAATGACGCGGCCCACTGCGGCAAAAGAGTTTGCGTAATACTTTTCTTTTAGCGAAGAAACAATAACGCCGGTGTTGTTTCCGTCGCTTGCCGCATGGATGAATTGGTTCTTTCCAATGTAGATTCCAACGTGGCTTATGGAGCCGTCTCCAGTCGTCTTAAAGAAAATAAGGTCGCCAATTTCGGCTTCGTCGGTCTTAATGATTTTTGCCTTGGAATAAATCGCCTTTACCGAGCGCGGCATTTGCGTCGCGGCCGAGTCATGGTAAACCGTGTAAATCAAGCCGGAGCAGTCAAAGGCATCGGGACCGATGGCGCCTGACCTGTATGGGCAGCCGATATATTGTTTTGACTGGGCTACGATTTTTTTTCGCGCTTCGGCGGCTTGTTCTGTGGTCATTGTCTTTGCGGCGCAGTGGCCTATGAAAACTAGAGAAATTGCTATTAGGGCCAAAATTTTCTTTGCTTTATTCATGCTTAAATTTTCGGATTATCTTGAATTATTTTTACTATTTTAATTGGAACAAACCAATTAAATTTTACTAAAATCAAGCCAAAAAAAACCGATAATAAAAAAGGACTATCGCCCTTTGTGGCGCAGGTTCATTATTTAATTGGGGTTTTATGAAAAGCAATATATCTTCAAAAGTTGCCGGAACGGCTTTGTTCGTTCTAGCGTCCTTTTTTTCATTCGCGCTGTTGGTTCATCTTTTTGGCTTTGCAGGCCGTTCAAGTTTTGCCCTTGAATTTTTATACGGAACAGGAAAAATTTTGACGGAAGCCTACGGCTTTTGCAGCGTCTTAATTCCAGTTTTTTTCTTTGGTTCGTCGATGGTCGCTTTTAGCGGCCACAGGACTTTTAAAAAATGCGTTTACATCAGCTTTAGCTTGATTCCGTTTTTTACGGCTGTTGGAATTGAGCGGCTTTATCATGCGGTCACTTTCAATTACTCGGGCGTGTCGTCTTTTAAGACGGTTCAATTGATTTTGGCCTTTGTGATTGGAATTTTGGTCGTAGTAATCGAATACCTTTTGGCGGGAATCGTTGCCGAAAGAATTTTCTTTGGAGTGGAAGAAGTTCAAAGCGACGCCCGCATCGATTCTTTTGAAGATGAATTTGTCGTCGAAAAGCGCTACGAGCCAGAACCGATAGAGGACATACAAGAAAGCGCGGCCGAGCCTTACGAGCAATCTGAAACAGTGGATGAATTTTCGGCCATGCAAGCGCAAAAGGCCGCGCAGATTGACCAAAAATATTTGCATGAGTTTGACGACCTCAACCTTACCGGCATAAAGATTCCCGAAAAATTCGCTCCCAAAGAAGAAAAGAAAGAGGAAAGAATTGAGCCGCCAGTTGAGCGAGTTGAGGAGCCCCAAAAAGAGCCCGAACCAAAAAAGGAAGAAACATCTTCCAAACCATATTATTCTTTGGACGCGCTTAAAATGGGGCAGCCCGCAGAACAAGCCGCTCCCGCTCCTTCCGAGCCGATAGAAATTTCTTTGCAAACAAAAAGCGCAGTAGAAGAAGTTCCTGTTGACGATGTGACTTTTGATCCAAATGAAATTGAGGAAAATGAAAACAAGGACGACGAATACAACGAGGATGACTACCCCAACTATGTTGAGGAGTCGGAAAACGAAGTCCAAGACGAAGAAGAGTCCGACGACTTTGACATAGAGGTTGACGACATCGCAAGCGATGACGGCGCGGACGAAGATGTCGAGGAAGACCAAGAAGCGGCGGCGGACAACCAAGACACCGCTGACGATTGCGGCACGGAACTTGACGAAGAAGAATTCCAAATCGATGTTACGCAAGAGGAAGAGGACAACGCTCCTGTTTCAATAAACGACGAAAAAACTTTGACAGCCGTCAATCCGCGCTTGCAGGAAAAGGCCGCGGTCCCCGCGCCGGTAGAAAAGCCCAAGCCGGAACCAAAACCCGAGCCAAAAATAATAGACTCGCGCTTTACCCGCGGCGTTTACGAAATTCCAACCGAGCGCATTTTGAACGAATTTGAAAACTCGGATTACTGGGTCATCGACGAAGGAACAAACGCCAGCGCCGCTCAGCTCAAGGAAACCCTTGAGGAATTTAGAATCAGCGCCGAAGTGACCGGCATCCGAAAAGGCCCGGTCGTAACGATGTTCGAAATTTTGCCCGCTCCAGGAGTAAAGCTTAGCAAGATTGTCACATTGCAGGACAACATCGCCTTGCGCTTGGCGGCAAAGTCTGTGCGCATTGTCGCTCCGATTCCTGGAAAGCGCGCCGTCGGCATCGAAGTTCCTAACAAGGAGCGCGCTGTCGTAGCCTTCCGCGAAATCATCGAGCAAAAATTGCCCGAGTTCAAGAAGATGGCAATTCCGGTCATTTTGGGAAAAGACATTCAGGGCGAGGCGCAAGTCATCGACCTTGCCAAGACGCCGCACTTGCTTATCGCGGGTTCCACAGGTTCAGGAAAGTCTGTCTGCGTAAACTCGTTGATTCTTTCTATTTTGTACGAGCGCTCGCCCGAGCAAGTAAAATTGATTTTGGTAGACCCAAAGATTGTCGAATTGAAGTTGTACAACGACATTCCGCACTTGCTGACGCCGGTAATCACCGAGCCAAAGCGCGCTCTGCAATCGCTCCAATATTGTTTGTGCGAGATGGAAAGGCGTTACGCGCTCTTGGACGGAATGGGAGTTCGCGACATCATCAATTACAACAAGCGCATCGAAGAGCGCCACATTGCAACAGAAAAACTTCCATACATCGTTGTCATCATCGACGAATACGCCGACTTGATGGCCACTACCGGCAAAGAGCTTGAGTCAACAATCGCGCGTTTGTGCGCCATGAGCCGCGCCGTCGGAATCCATTTGGTATTGGCTACCCAGCGTCCGTCTATCGATGTTATCACAGGCCTTATCAAGGCCAACATTCCAAGCCGCATCGCTTTTGCCGTCGCGTCAAAAATCGACAGCCGCATCATCATTGACCAAGTGGGCGCCGAAAAACTTTTGGGACGCGGCGACATGCTTTTTGTAAGCGCAGTCAATCCTGTTCCCACCCGCATTCAGGGAACGCTTGTAAGCGACGACGAAGTTGAAAATGTTGTGAACTATGTCAAGCAATACGGATTCCCCGAATACATCGACGACGAAATTTTTGTCGACGACGAGGAAGAAGGAAATTCCGAGCCAGGCCTCTTTGACGAAGGAAGTGATCCGCTTTACCAAAAGGCTTTGGACATTGTTATCGAGGCCGGAAAAGCCAGCGCTTCATACATTCAACGCAGACTTAAGATAGGATACAATCGCGCCGCCCGTTTGGTGGAAGAAATGGAAGCCCGAGGAATCGTAGGCCCTGCCAACGGCGCCAAGCCGCGCGAAATTATTCATATGCCGTAATAGGAGCAAAAAGTGGAACAGAAAATTAAATTTCCAATTGCGCTAAAACACATACTTTTGTTTTCGTCGCTCATAATTTTGGTCTTGGGTTTGACGACTTTTCTTGTTTCCACGCTTGTGCGCGGCAACGACAGAATTAAAGCCGAAGAGAACAACCACACGATAAACGCGCGCACAGCGGAGACCATCCAAATCTCCTTTACAAACGCGCAAAAAAATTCCTACATGCTTTTTGACGCAATTTCAAATAGGCGTATGGATGGCGGGAATATGGACAAGTTTGCCGCGCGCATGCTGGATGATTTTTTTAGAGTGAACGGCAACATAATTTTTATTCTTGGACAAGACATTGGATTTAAGGTCAATCCCGCTTTTTACGGAAAGGGTTTTACAAAAAAAGCCGTTGAGGATTTTGTCAAAGCCGGCTCGGAAGGCGCGGCTGTCGAATACTTCAATTCAAAGGTAATTCTGGGACTTGATTCCGTTATCATTTCTTATAAATACGGTCCGTCCAACGCCCAAAAAAGCGCGGTCTTGGGTTTGGACACAAAGTCATTGGCCAACTTGATGAGCGAAGGAGCCAACAACGCGACAATGTTGGTTGACCAAAAATCCCGCGTGTTGATAAATCCCGACTACGAAAATAGAAGCGAAAATTATTTTGCCGCGCAGTCCATCATAGACGGCATAAAGAACGAGCCTGAGACTGACAACGCGCAAAATTTGGTGGAAACCGATCAAGGAAGAAAATTCATTTCGGTCCACAAAACTTGCGACAACCTTTTTGTCATTACAAGCGTTTCGGAAAATTCTGTTTACGCCGTAATCAACAAAACTACATACCGAATAATATTATTCTCGCTCGCGGTTTTGTTCGCGGCGATTGTGATAATAAGAATTTTCAGCAACAATTTAACCAACCCTATAGAAGACTTGGTTGACGCTTCGGCAAAAATAGAACGCGGAGATTTTGCGCTTGACATCGAGCCGCGCTCGCAAGATGAAATTGGTCTTTTGACTTCTTCGTTCATTCATATGAGCAAGGGTCTTGCCGAGCGCGAAAAGTTGATGGTGTCGTTCAGTAAATTTACCAATAAGACTATCGCGCAAAAAGCGGCCAACGGCGAGCTTGCGCTTGGCGGCGAAAACCGCAACGCCACAATTTTCTTTAGCGACATCCGTTCCTTTACAGCGATGTCCGAGACGATGCAGCCAAATGAAGTCGTAGAATTTTTGAATGTCTATATGACCCGCATGGTCAATTGCGTCAACGAGACGCATGGCGTTGTTGACAAATACATCGGCGACGCGATTATGGCCGTTTGGGGAGCGCCTGATTCGGCTGGAAGCCCGGCGGCCGACGCGCTCAACGCGGTTACCGCGGCGCTTATGATGAGAGTTTCATTGTTCCGCTTTAACAAAAACAGAAAAGAAAAAGGCCTGCCGCCCGTACGCATCGGCTGCGGAATAAATTCAGGACCTGTTGTTGCGGGACAAATTGGTTCCGACCAAAGAATGGAATACACCGTAATCGGCGACGCGGTCAACTTGGCTAGCCGTACCGAGGCATTGAACAAGCCTTTTGCCACTGACATTTTGATTACCGAGAACACTTACAATCTTATCAAGGACAAAGTGATCGTGGAAGAAATGCCTGGCGTTCATGTCAAAGGAAAGTCCGACGAAATAAAAATGTTCGCGGTTATAAACCTCAAAGGAAAGATTAGGCCTGCCACAATCTCTGAAGTACGAAAAATTATCGGAACGCAAGCGCCCGATTTGTCAAAGGTGAACACAGATGACGAAGAAAAGAAGTACAAGATTCAAGCTCAATAAAGCAAACTTGTTGATCTTTGTTGTTTGCCCGATACTCTCCTTGATGTCTTTGGGACTTTTTTACAAAGACATGAATTCCTTTAGCCTAAGGAACGGCGAAAAGGCAATTGCGACAATTTATTTTAGACGCAACACTGTTCAACGAAAATTTATTGATGACGATTTGTGGGAAAGGCTTGGCAACAAGAGCCCGGTATACAACGGAGATAAAATTAGAACTGCGGAAAATTCTGAAGCGTTCGCGGTCTTTAAAGATTCTGACAGCAAAATCCAACTCAAAGAAAATAGTTTGGTTCAAATTTTGTACAACCCAAAAGGAAATTCGATTGATTTTTTGAGCGGCGAGATTTGGCTTTCAGGCGGAGATAAAAAAGGGGCCGTGACAGTAGTCGGAAAAAAAAGAGTTACGGCCGCGCCAAATTCAAGAGTAAAAATTACGGTTTCAAATGTGGAGCCAACTGGCGTAGGAAATGAGCCGGAGCCTCAAGACGTTGTTGTCGAGGTATTAGAGGGAGAAGCTAAAGTTGAAGGAATTGAGCAACTGACAAAAACGCAGGAACTTTATAAAAAATTGGTTGAAGAGCCTAGCGAAAAAATTCAACAAAAGGTGCAAGGCACAGTTTTTGAAGGTTTGTATGCCGCCGCAGCCAAAGCGGCCAGCCAATCGTTCTACACAAAAATGTACAAATCGGCGTACAAAACCGCGCGCGAGGCGGCGTCTTTGGCGCAAGGAAAGACACTAGAAGAAATTCACGCCGAAGAGGAAGAAGAAAGCGAGACTAAAAAAAAGATAAAGAACGCTGGCGAAGTTTTAAAGGCCGGCGAGCGGGCTGTCGCGTTTGTTGCCGCTCCAGAAGCTTTTGTTGCAAAGAGAACTATAGAAAGCTATAAACGCGAACTGGCTCTTGAGGAACAAAAAGCCGCGCAGGCGCGAGCCGAGCGCGAGGCCAAAATAGAGGCGGAAAGAGAAGCCGCGCTAAAGGAAGCCGCTGAAAGAGAGGCTGCCGAAAAGGCCGCGCTCGCAAAAGCGGCGGCCAAAGAAAGAGCCAAGCAAGAGGCTGCCAGAAAACTCGCCGCCAAGAAAAAAGCGGCCGCCCTTGCAAAAAAGAGAGCCGCCGAAAAAGCCGAAGCGGAGCGATTGGCAAAACTTAAGGCCGAACAAGCCGCGCTTGCCGCCGCGCAAAACGACAAAGACGAAGATGACGACGACGAAAATGAAAGCGCGGCGCCAGTTCAAGTGATAGAAGTCGCGGCGCAAGAAGAAGCGGCTGTCGTTCCCCAAAAACCTGGAACTGTGACATTTTCCAAAAATGTTACGAACACGGCAACAGGCGAATACGATTATCAATATGAAGTTCCTTTGAAAAAACTTTTTGGCAAAAACAAATCGATTCCTGCAGGATCGGTTATAGAATTGTCGATGGCCGGCGTTCCGCAAAAACCAGGCTATGATTTTTACGCTGTGTTTACAAACGGCACGGAAAAAAAAGAAGTCAACGCGCGCGCGCCGCTAGTTGCCAATGATGGCCAAGGCTTTGTTGCCGGCGAGCGCTTTGAAGACAAGTTTAGAATTTTGCTAAAGGATTCAATACAAAACACAAAGAAGTCGCATTTGGCGATATGCTTTGATTCAAAAAGCTATGACGAGCCTCCGGTTATGGATAATTTTGAACTGGCAGGAAAAGTCGTGGCGCTTGACCAAAACGAACTTTTGACTTCTATGGAAAGCGACAATGAGACATACTTTCACTTAAAGAGCGTTGAATTAAAAAGAATTCCTTTTAATAAAGCTCTAAGCGGATTCCAGCTGCGCATTCCGCTTTCAAAAATTTTTGGGGAGTCAAAAAAGATTCCAAAAGGCAGCAAATTGAGGTTCATTGTACAGTCAGATGGGGCATGGTGTCATTATTCTTTTTGGCGCATTTACAATTGCGAACTTGACGAGTGGAAAAAGATTTTAGGGCATTCTTTTCAAACTACTTCACATTCATGCGTTTGGAATGATTACGGAACGCTCACATTAAAAGATGATATTGAAAACACAGACTCAAGCGTGTTTGAAATTAAGTTTGTGATAGGCTATAATGCGGACACAGTTTGTCTCAAAGATTTGAAAATTAAAGTTATGCTCTTAAAATAAGCAGCGTCTGAAAGACGCGGCGAACCCGCTCGAAATTACGATTGGGGTTTTGCGTCCGACGGTACGAGCGGCTTTATCCAATCCCAAAAAACGGCGTCTTCCATTCCTAGGCGCCAAAAGGCGATTTTGTCAAAGCCATAATCTTTGTACATTCTGGCGCGCTGCAAGAGGCTTGTGGCGTCGTCAAACCAAACAGTGACATTCGCCTTTGCCTCGTACTCAAAGTGGGGGACGCCGTCCTTGCGCTTTAATTGCTTGACTTCGTTTTCGTGCATGATGCGGTTGGCGCCGTTAAAGTACCAGGCTTGCGCCAGCGAGCGGTCTGTCCAGCTGCGGCCGTAAAAGGGAACGCCGATAATGTATTTGTCGGCGGGCAAAACGCCAAGCGCGTAGTCAACGATTTTTTTGCACCAAGCGACAGAAGCCACGGAACCAGGCCGGCTGGTGGACCAATGCTCGTCGTAGGCCATAATCATGACTTTGTCAGCCACGGCCGCGATTTTTTTGTAGTCGTAAACGTCGGTAGAAAGCGTCTTTACCCGCGCGGGAACGCAAACTGTCAGCTCTTTTCCGTTGAGTTTTTTCTTTAAGAGTTTTAAGAATTGCAAAAAGTTTTCGCCGTCTTTTTGCGGAACCAATTCGTAGTCGATTTGCAGGCCGTCATAAGATATCGCCGCAAAAACCAAATCTTTTATCAATTCGTCGCGCAAGCCGTATTTGGGGTCAAGGACAAAGTGCGTCGTGGACATGCTGTTGCAAACGGCCACCAAGTGGACGCGGCCTTTAAAGCCCGCCGCCAAATTTCTTTTGGGAGCGGTTTCCAACTTGCCGTAGCAATTTATGTCCACGCCAAAAAGCGCCAAGTCGGTTAGCGGCGCGTTTTCGTCAAAGTCCTTCAATCTTGTTGTGACAAGGTAACCCCATATTTCTTTGAACGCAACTTTGTCGCCTTCAAGCTTGTTCCAGCGGTAGGGATGCGAATAGTTTTCGTGCTCAACTTCTTGGGGGTAGTCTTTTTCGTTAAAAACTTCAATTCCGTCATCGTGAGGAATTTTCACGCCCTTTGCGAAAAGAGTCTGCGAAAAAAGCGCGGCAAAAACTATCGCAAGCCCAAAACTGCGGGCAACGAAACTGCTTTTAAAACTAAAACTGAGGGCGGCCGAAAAAAATGTTTTTTTCATAATTCAATTATAGCATACATCGGCGATTCTCCGGGGTGAAATTCCAAAATATGTTTTTCTGCCGCGAGCGCTTCTGTGGGGTCGTGGGTCACGTGGAGGAGCGTCGTGGTTCCGCTTTGCGCGATGAGGGCCAGCAAGTCCAAAATTTTTTGGCGGAAGCTTTCGTCAAGGCCGTGGCACGGCTCGTCCAAAATCAGGATTTGCGGCGCCTTTACCACCGCGCGCAAAATTAAAATCGCGCGCTGTTCGCCGTAACTTAAGTTGTTGAACGATTCGTTTTCGCGGCCCGCGAATCCGCCGAGCGCCAGCCATTTTTTTGCCGCGGCGACTTCCACGTCGGTGGCCTGCTCGTACAAGCCGATGGAGTCCTTAAAGCCCGACACAATCACGGCCAAGAGCGAAGCGCCGACCATGCGGTATTCGACGTGCAGGCGGTATGAAACGATGCCAAGCTTTTTCTTAATGTCCCAAATTGTTTCGCCGGAGCCGCGGCGCGCGCCAAAAATTTTTATGTCGTTGCTGAATACTTGCATGTTGTCGCCGGTAATCAGTTCCAGGAACGTTGTTTTGCCCGAACCGTTTGGGCCGCGAATCAACCAATGCTCGTTTTTGCGCAAGGTCCAGTTGAGATTTACCAAAACTTTGTTGTCGCCCCAGCCAACGTTGACGTCGCGCATTTCGATAAGCGCGGGCTCGGTGGCCGCGGCGCTTTTGGCAGGAACAGAATTGTCGGGGGCGGCCGCGTTTTGCAAGACAGCGCTCTGCTCGTTGGCAAGATTAAGCTGCGCCATAAAGTTGGCCAATTTTGTCTTGCGCTCTTTAAGGGCCGCGGCGTTTTTGTCGGCCAAGACTTTTTCGTAGTCAGCTCGCGCTCCGCAAAATGAAATCGCTCCGCCCGTCCATTCCACAACTTTGTTAATCGCGTCAGGAATTTCGTTAAAGCGCTCCATGCCAAGGATTATGCGCGGAAAGTCAAAGGTCGCCGCTTTTTGGTCTTGCGTTCGTTTTTTGTCCGCCGCGTTTTCTGTTTGCGCAAGTTGCCGCTTGGCCACGCTGTCAAAAAAGTCCAGCAAAATTTTTCGGCTTTGCGCGTCAAGGCCCGCGAAGGGGTCGCTTAAAATCAAAAGCTTTTTTTGGCTCAAAAGCGCGCGGCACAAAAGAGTCCTGCGGATTTCGCCGGTGGACATATACTTTAGGCCGCGGTCAAGAATTTTTTCTACGCCGCACAATTTTACTTGCGGGTCGCTTTCCAAACGCGCGGCAAATGGCGGCAAGTCGTAAACGCCTGTCTTTGAGTCGCGCTTGATTTTTTTGTTCAGAAGAGCCTCGGCAAAAAAAACGCGGGCGGTTCGGCCGTGGTCAACGCCGCCATCCAAAAATTCGCTTTCGTCGTTGGCGCGTTCTTCTTGAATCAAGGCGGCGGCCTTTTCCAGCGACACGATTTCCACAGAGCCGTCAAAAAGGTTTGAATAAAGGCCGTCCGCGTTGGGAACGATTTTGAGCTGGCCGCAAAGCGCCTTTAAAAAGTCGGCCTTTCCGCCGCCATTAGGCCCAATCGCAAGCCAAGCCTGGCCCTCTTGCATCGACCAAGAAAAGTTTTTGATCCGCGCCTGCGCGCTGTCTTCTATCCGGCAATTTTTAATTGAAATGAGATTCATTTTATCCGCGCGCAATGTCCAAAATGATTTGGACGCACTTGTCGATGCCCAGCGACGAGGTGGACAAGCACAAGTCGTAGTATTTGCTTGCGCCAAATTCGGTGTTGGTGTAATGCGAGCAGTATTTTTGGCGGCGCTTGTCAACGATTTTTATGTCGTCCAAAATTTCTTTGTCTGTCTTGTCCTGCATCATTTCTTTTTTGAGGCGCGCCGCCCGCCAGTATTGGTCCGCGTGGACAAAGACGTGCAGGCTGTTGTCAAAGGCCTGCAGTATGCTGTTGGCGTTGCGGCCAACTATGACGCACTTTCCGCGCTCGCCAAGGCGGCGGATGATTTCTTTTTGGGCGTTGAACACGCGCTCGTCAAGCGGCGCGTTGTACATGTCAAAAAGGCTTTGGGTAAAGCCAAAGACAAGCGGCGGCTTTTCGTCGATGCTAAGCATTCTGTTTATGTCGATGTTGGCGTCTCGGGCCGCGCGCAAAATCAATTCCTTGTCGCAGTAGTCGTAGCCAAGTTCGTCGGCCACGCGCTTTCCAATCTCGCCGCCGCCCGCTCCAAATTCTCTGCTTATCGTGATTATCTTTTTCATCGCGCGCCTCACAAAACTTTGTTCAAGAAGCTAATCGTGCGCTCTTGCTTGGGGTTCTTCAAAATTTCTTCCGGAGTTCCTTCTTCGATGATGTAGCCGCCGTCCATAAACACTATGCGGTCGGCAACCTCGCGCGCAAATCCCATTTCGTGGGTAACGACAATCATCGTCATTCCGCCTTTTGCAAGCTCTTTCATTACCGCAAGGACTTCACCAACCATCTCGGGGTCAAGCGCGCTTGTCGGCTCGTCAAAAAGCATGATGGAAGGATTCATCGCAAGGGCGCGCGCGATGGCCACGCGCTGCTTTTGTCCGCCAGAGAGTTGCTGCGGGTAGCTGTGGGCTTTTGAGTCCAAGCCTACGCGCTGCAGCAATTTCATGCCGGTTTGCAGCGCTTCTTCCTTGCTCATCTTCTTTAGCTCAATCGGAGCCAGCGCGACGTTTTGCAAGACGGTCATATTGGGGAACAGGTTGAAATGCTGGAAAACCATTCCTATGTTTTCGCGCGCCTTGTTGATGTTGATTTTTTTGTCGCTGATGTTTTCGCCGTTGACGATGATTTTTCCGCTGGTTGCGGTCTCCAAACGGTTAAGGCAGCGCAAGAAGGTTGACTTTCCCGAGCCGCTAGGACCGATCACTACAAGCACTTCGCCCTGCGTTATGTCGATGTTGATGTCCTTAAGGACTTCCAACTTGCCGAAAGTTTTTTTGAGATTCTCTACGTGAATTTTTATTTCTGAATTATTTTTCATTCGCTTTTATCCTCCGCTCCAAAGCCTTGGCCCCGCGGCTCAAACTAACGATTACTATCATGTACAAAACGCCAACGATTGCCCACGTTTCCAAACTGCGGAAAGTGTTGCCCGCGATTGTGCGGCCCGTGTTGGTCAACTCAGGGTAGCCGATGACAGAAAGTATCGACGTGTCCTTTAGCGTTATGATGAACTGGTTGATTATCGAAGGAATCATCACCTTAAAGGCTTGCGGCAAAATCACTTTGCGCATGCTGATTCCGTAGCTAAGGCCCAGCGAGCGGGCCGCTTCCATTTGGCCTTTGTCGATGCTTTCGATTCCAGCGCGGAAAATCTCGGCCATGTATGCGCCGCAGTTCATCGCCAGCGCTATGGTTCCAGCCTGGAGCGCGGGCAGCCTAAAGTCGTCGAATATCAATTTCATTCCCTGGGGAACGCCAAAGTAAATGAAAAAGGCAAGGACAATCAAAGGCACGCCGCGAATCGCGTCTACGTAAACCGTTCCGATGGCGTTCAATATTTTGCTGCGGCTCACGTTCATCAGAGCGAAAATTAATCCGATTATCATCGCAAAGCACAGCGCGAACAGGGCAAGCAAAAGCGTGTTGCCCAAGGACGCCAGCAGCATAAAGAAGTATTGCTTAAAAAGACTAATCATGCCGCCACCTATTTTTTCTTCTTGTCGTCGTCAGGCAAAGGAATTGTGCAACAAACCCTAAAGCCAAGGTTGGAGCTTTTTCCGACTTGGACGCTTGAGCTTCTAAAGAACACATTGCACTGCTCCGGGTCGTCAAGCCAAGAGCCGCCGCGCTTTACATGGACGCCGCTCATCAAATTTGCTCCTGTCGGATTTACCTGAGGAGTCTTGATGTATTCACTGTATTCGTCGTAAACCCATTCGGCGACGTTTCCGCACATGTCGTAAAGGCCAAGGGAGTTCTTCTTTTTTTCGCAAACGCCGTGCGTCGTGATGGAAGAGTTTTCTCCGTACCAAGCCACTTCGTTTATGTCGTCGGAACCGGAATACAAAAACGCTTCCTTGTTTTTTCCGCCGCGGGCCGCGTATTCCCATTCCGCTTCGGTGGGGAGTCTAAAGCCAGTTGCCGAAAAGTCGCAGGTCAAGCGCTTCCAAACAGGGCTTGTATTTTCTACCTGGCTAAAGTCGCCGGAGCTTCCGATGATGTAGCAAGGAGTAAGGTTGAACATTTTGCTCAATTTATTGCAATAGCGAATCGCGTCGCACCAAGTGACGCTTTCTACCGGGTAGTCGCCGCGCAAGAATTTTGAGGGATTAGTTCCCATTACATAATAATACTGGTCTTGCGTTATGGGCGCCTCACCCATTTTGAACGGATTGAGCGTGACGCTGTGCGCCAATTCGCCCGTTCCCATAAAGAAAGTGCCGCCTTGGATGTCCACCAAATTTGGAATCGTTTCGGGAATATTGGTCTTCTTTTTGACTTCCTCCACCTTTTCGTACAATTTGCCGCACCAGGGGCAAAAAATCATGTCTTCCGTTATGCCGGAAAAACAACTTGGGCAGGGGGTCAATTTCAGGGGTTTTTCTACCTGAACGCCGCAATTTGAGCAAAATTTCGCTCCCGGAATGAGACTGCTTCCGCATTTTACACAATTCATCATATTAAAGTCCTTATTGGGATATTGTATCATATTTTTAATTTTTTTGCATAAAAATTCGCCTTGCTCTTCAAAAAAATTTGTTTATAGTGTATAATGCTTTTAGAGGAATTGCCATGGATATCAAGAAAAATAGAAATGGAACGACAGTTGATCTCGTTGTATCCGGCCGCTTGGACACTACAACCGCTCCCCAATTGGAAGCGGTCATCAAAGAATACGCGCAGGGCTCAAAAATCATGAACCTTGACTTGAGCGGCGTAGAATACATGTCGAGCACAGGCTTGCGCGACATTTTGCTTGCCCACAAAATTATGGGCGGCAACGGCGGAAAAATGGTCCTCAAAAAGCCGTCGGATTTTTGCATGCAAGTGCTCGAAGCCACAAGCATGAACAAGTTGCTTAATATCGAACGCTAGGAACGGTCAAGGCGCGCTTTGCTTAAAGCCTTGACTCGTTCCTTTTGCGGCGCGATTGAAATTATTGCGCCGCAATAGTCAAAATTTCTTTTCAATCGTCAAAATGTTCTTGCCGTCTTTGCGGCAATAGCTGACCTTGTCCATAAACTGCTTGGTAAGATAAATTCCAAAGCCGCCCAGACGGCGCTCATCCGCGCTTTGCGTAAAGTCTGGGTCAGGCTGCTCCAGCGGATTAAATTCTATTCCCCAGTCAACAAACGAAACCTTTATGCTGCCCGGCGCCGCAGTTTCGCAAATGATTTGCGCCTTGCCCGACGCTCCTTCGTAAGCGTAATGGCTAATGTTGACAAAAATTTCTTCCGCCGCCAGGTCGAGCTTGTTTATCAGCTCGCTTGACACGCCGGCCGGCAAATGCGATTTGATAAAGTTAAGGACGTCAGCCAACTTTGCGTCGTCGGCGGGCAAGTCCAAAGTTCTGGCGTTGTTGTCCGAAAGCTCGTCAAGATAAAAGGCCAGCGCCGTTATGTCGTCGGCCTGCGGCTCTCCGCCGGCAAAGCGCTCGACTTCGGCGTTGATGGCTTCTATCTTTTCTTTTGCGGTAAGGGCCGCGCTCTTTGCAAGCGCTCCCAAAAGCATTTCTTCGCCAAAAAGCTGGCGGTCTTTGTTTTGCGCCTCGGTCACGCCGTCAGTGTAAAGGAAGATGCGGCTTCCTTTTTGCAGCTGGATTTCGTGCTCGATGTATTTTGTGTCTTCCATCGCGGCCAGCATAATGCCGCTTTTTTGTTCCAAAAATTTGTAGTCCGAACCGTCGTACAAAACGGGCGGGTTGTGCGCGGCGTTGGCGTATTTCATAAGGCCGGTGGCAAGGTTGACGCAGCCAAGCCAGCAAGTGACAAACAAGCCCTGTTCGTTTTCTTTGCACAGCTGGTTGTTGACGCGCTCGCAAATTTCGCTTGGCTCGTAGTCCAAGGTGGCTGCGTTTCTAATAAGCGCCTTGGCTATTACCATGAACATGGCGGCGGGAACGCCTTTGCCGCTAACGTCGCCCATCACAAGCCAAAGCTTGTCTTTGCCCGTCCAGAAAAAGTCGTAAAAGTCGCCGCCAACTTCCTTGGCCGGAATCATGCTGGCGTAAAGCTGGATGCCCGGATGGTCTGGATACGGCGAAAAGTTTTTGGGCAGCATGCCGGCCTGGATTCCGCT